>DAORJJ010000167.1:0-12385 GCA_035439005.1 Polyangiaceae bacterium
CATCGAGGTGCGTCACTTAGCGAGCTTGAGGTGAGCGCCCTGCTGCGCGTCCGCCGAGAGCTTCGAGATGCCAAAATCAAGAATCTTCACGAGCGGTTGTCCGTCCACCGAGGTCGCCAGGTACAGGTTCGCTGGCTTCAGGTCGCGGTGCACGATCCCCTTCGCGTGCGCCTCGGCGAGGCCCTCGCAGGCCTGAAGCACGTAGCGCGCCGCCTCGGCCACCGGGAGCGGGCCGCGCTCGTCGAGGTGCGCGGCGAGATCTTTGCCCTCGAGGTACTCCATCACCATGAACGGCTCACCCGTGTCGGTGACGCCAATGTCGAGCACCCGCGCGACGTGCGGGCTCTTGAGCGCCACCGCGGCGCGCCCCTCGCGGTGGAAGCGCTCGACCGCGGCGGGGTTCTCGAGCGCGCCGCGGTGGAGGAGCTTGATCGCGACCTGGTGACCGAGCCCCGCGTGCACCGCGAGGTGGACCTCGCCCATGCCGCCCGCGCCGAGCCGCCGCACGAAGTCGTATTTGCCCGCGAAGAGCGCGCGGGGCGTCTGGACCTCGGTGCGGCCGCTCGTGAACGCCTCGAGGGACGCGGCGCCGGTGAGCGCGGCGCGGAGGGCGTTCATCGCCTCTTCGATGCGCGCGAAGCGATCGGAGGGGGACTTGGCGACGCACCGCCGGAAGACCGCGTCGAACTCGGCGGGGAGCGCGACGCCGAGCTCCGCCGCCCGCGCCACGGCCGACGGGTACTGGCCGCCGAGCAGCGTGCCGTAGAGCTCGGCGACGGTGTCCACGCGCCAGAACGGCCGCCCCACGAGCAGCGTGAAGGCCACGAGGCCGAACGACCAGATGTCCGCGGCCGGGGTGATGACGGCGCGGCCGAGCTGCTCGGGCGCCATGTAGAGCGGCGTGCCGGTGGAGGCGGTCGACTCGTGAAAGACCCCCTGAGAGAGCTTGGCGATGCCAAAGTCGAGGATCTTGAGCAGCGGCGGCGCGCCAGGCTCGTCGTCGGGGCGCCGCACCAGGAAGAGGTTCTCGGGCTTGATGTCGCGGTGCACGACCCCCGCCTCGTGCGCCGCGTCGAGGCCGTCGGCGAGCTGCTGGAGGCACACGAGCGCGTCGCCCGCGGAGAGCCGCCCCTGCGCGCGCAAGCGGTCGCCGAGCTCCTCGCCCTCGAGCAGCTCCATCACGAGGAACGGCGCGGCGCCGACGTCGTCGGCCACGCCGGCGTCGAGGACGTCCACCACGTGGCGACTCTTCACGCGCGCGGCGACCCGCGCCTCGAGCGAGAACCGCTCTCGCGCGGCGGGGTCTTGGACGATGTTGGGGTGCATCAGCTTCAGCGCGACGCGGCGGTGCGTGCCCGTGTGCGTCGCCTCGTACACCGCGCCCATCCCGCCGGCCTTGATCACCCGCTCGACGCGGTAGCGCCCGGCGAGCTGAAAGCCCAACGTGAGGTGAGCGAAGTCCATCCCGGCCCGAAGGGTAGCGGAAATTCGCGCGCGCCACCCGCCGGTCAGCAGCGCCCGGGGCGCTGGCGCGCCGTGGTAGCCTCGGCGTCGTGGAGTTGCCATGGCCGTGAGCGGGGCCGAGGTGTTCGTGGCGGGGCCGCCGGCGCCCGACGCGCGCGCGCCCCGACGAGGCGCGCGCGCGCTCGAGTTCCTCGCCGTGGGCGGCCTCACGCCGCTGCTCTTCGCGCTCTCGCCGCTCCTCCGGCGCGCGCTCGGGCTCGACGACGCCGAGTATGCGGTGGGCTTCACCATGTTCTACGCGGCGCACGCGCTGAACGACCCCCACTTCGCCGTGACGTACCTGCTCTTCTACAAAGACGCCCGGGACCGCGCGTTCGGCAGCGCGTTCGGGCCGGCGCAGCGCGCGCGGTACGTGTTCGCGGGCTTCGTCGTGCCGGCCGTCATCGCGGCCTGGGGCCTCGCGGCGATCGCCCTGCGCTCCGCGCCGCTCTTCGGCTGGCTCTTCCAGACCATGTTCTTCCTGGTGGGCTGGCACTACGTAAAACAGGGCTTCGGCGTGATGATGGTGCTGGCCGCGCGGCGCGGGGTGACGTTCCTCCCCCGCGAGCGCTGGGCCATCCTCGCGCACTGCTTCTCCGGCTGGGCGTACGCGTGGGCGAGCCCGGCCGACCCCGGCACCGAGGTGATCGAAAAAGGTGTAGTTTACACGACTGCGCCGCACGGGCTCGGGCTCGAGCACGCGACCCACGCGGCCTTCCTCGCGTCGATCGTGCCGCTCGTGTGGACCCTCGCGGCCAAGTGGCGGCGCGAGCGGCGCCTGCCCCTCGTGACGCCTCTCGTCGCGCTCCTCGCGAGCGTGTGGGCCTGGTCCATCTACTCGGGCGTGGACCCGCTCGTGCGCTACATGAACCCCGCGCTCCACTCGCTCCAGTACCTGTTCGTGGTGTACCTCCTGAAGCGCAACGAGGCGCGCGAGCGCGAGGGGGCCCCGTGGTTCGAGATGTCCGCCGGCGCGAGGCTCGGCCTGCTCGCCCTCTCCGCGCTCGCGCTCGGCTGGGCGCTGTTCCACGGTGCGCCGTCGGCCCTCGACGCGGTCCTCGCGCGGAAGGCCACGCGGGCCGCGTTGGGAGACACTCCCTACTTCGCGGCGCTGTACGCGCTGGTCAATATTCACCACTATTTCATGGACACCGTCATTTGGCGCCGAGAGAACCCGCACACGAGGTATCTTCGAGAGTCGCCCGCCCTCGGCCCCGCGTCTCGGGCAAGCCAGTGAGGGGCGCGCCAAGGAACCGGACGCGCATGAACCCGCAAGCGAGCCGAAGGCGAGCGGCGTGTCCAGGCCGCCCGACTGAAAGGAGGAAGGCATGAACCCGCGAACGAGCCGAAGGCGAGCGGCGTGTCGAGGCCGCCCGACTGAAAGGAGGAAGGCATGAAACGAAGTCTCTCTCGGGCTGTCTCACTTGCCTGCCTGACCTGCCTGGCCGTCGCCACGGCGGGACTCTCGCTCGCGGCCTGCGCCCAGCGCGCGCCCGAGTCGCCGAGGCGCGCCGGGCACCCAAGCGCCGCGCCCTCCGCCGCGGCCGCCCACGACGCCGGCGCGCCGTCGGCGACCGGCACCGCTCCCGTGTTCGCGCTCCGCCCAACCGACACGGTGGGCGCGCGGGGCGCGAACGACCTCGTGGTGGTGGCGGACGGGGTCACCTCGGCGATCGTCGTCGTCTCGCCCCAGGCCGGCCCGAGCGAGAAGCTCGCGGCGACCGATCTCGTCGTCATGATCGAGCGCATGAGCGGCGCGCGCCCGCAGCTCGCCGACACGGCCGCCTCGGTCTCGGCGGCGCTCGCCGGGAAGAGCCCGCTCTTGGTGGTCGGTCAGGAGGCGGTGCGCGCGCTGCCCGCGCTGGGCGCGCGGCTCACGCAGGCCGCGAAGAAGGGCCCGCGGCTCGGCGCCGACGCCATCGCCCTCCGCCGCGTCGGCGATCGGCTCTACGTCGCCGGGAACAACGACGCGGCGCACGCCTTCGCCGTGGCGCACCTCCTGCGCGAGTGGGGCTGCCGCTGGTTCATGCCCACCGCGTTCGGCGAGTCGATCCCCGAGCAGCGCACGCTGAAGATCGGCGAGCTCGACTACGCGTACGGGTCGCCCTTCGAGGTGCGTCGGTTCTGGATCGGGTGGAACGGCAGCACCGACGGCGCCGCCGACTTCTCGCGGCGCAACTACTTCGGCGAGCGGCAGGTCGCCGGCGGGCACGCCCTCTCGACGTATCTGAAGGACGTCGTCCCTCCCAACAAGACGGCCCTGAACGGGCCCATCGCGGGCGACTTCCCCGCGAACTACGTGGCGGCCCAGGTCGCCCCGCTGTTCGCGAAGGGCAAGGACTTCTCGCTCGGCATGGACGACGGCACCTACGAGCTCGACCAACGCCACGACCTCGAGCTCCGCGCGAACGTGCGCGACAAGTACGCCCTGGCGTACTCGGTGACCGACAACTTCCTCGACTTCTATAACCGGGTGAGCGCGCAGCTCCTGCGGAAATACCCCACGAGCACCTCGCACATCGGCTTCCTCGCGTATTCGAACGCGACGATACCGCCTCAGCGCAGCACGGTCGCGGCGAAGCCGCTGTTCCTCAGCCTCGCGCCGATCGACATCGATCCCGTGCACTCGATGGACGACCCCCGCGCCCCCGCGCGCCAGGAGTACCGCGACATGCTCCGCCGGTGGGTAAGCGTGATGGATGGGCGCGTGACCATCTACGACTACGACCAGAGCATGATCGTCTGGCGCGACGTGCCGAACCCGTCGATCCAGGCGTTTCGCCACGACGTGAAGACGTTCGCGAAGCTCGGAGCGCTCGGGGTCGACACGGAGAGCCGCAGCGCGATCGCGACCACGTTCTACAACCTCTACCTGCGCGGGCAGCTCCTGTGGAACCCCGACGCGGACGTCGACGAGCTCCTCGGTGACTTCTACGCGCGCTTCTACGGGCCCGCGGCCCCCGCGATGGCGCAGTATTGGGGCGAGATCGTCGCCGCGTGGGAGCACGCGATCGTCACCGAGCACCACCACTTCGCGCTCCCCGCGATCTACCCGCGAGCGCTCGTGGCGAAGCTCCGGCGCCACCTCGAGACCGCCGAGGCCGCCCTCCGCGGGGCCGAGAAGACCGGCCGCGACGCCCCCCGCTACGCCGAGCGCCTGCGCTTCACGCGGCTCGGGTTCGAGGTCCTCGACGGGTACACCGCGATGGCCGCGAGCGTGGCGACCGACGCCGACTACGCGGCCGGGGTCGCCGCGGGAGTGCGCGGGCTCAGCGCGCGGAGCGAGCTCCAGCAGATGAACCCCACGTTCGTGAACACGAAGATGGGCGAGGGCACCGCCGCGTGGTGGACGGGCGAGGTCGACCAGTACCGCGCCCTGCTCGCGAAGCTCGACGGCACTCGCGGCGCGCTGGTGAAGAAGCTCCCCGTCGAGTGGGCCTTCCACCGCGACCCGCACGACACCGGCGTGATGCGCGGCTACGCCTACGAGCCCGTCGACCTGCGGTACTGGACGGCGCACGCCGCGGCGCAGACGCCGGAGACCCGGAAAGACTACCCAACGACCGAGTGGGAGCTGCTCCGGACCGACCTCTACGCGCAGGCGCAGGGCGTGCTCCACCCCGACTGGCAGAGCTTCACGGGCTACATGTGGTACCGCACCGAGGTCACCCTGACCGCGGAGGAGGCGAAGGGCCCGGTGCACGCGCTCTTCCCCGGCATGTTCAACGAGGGGTGGCTCTACGTGAACGGCGGGCTCGTGGGGTACCGCTTCCTCCCCGGCAAGTGGTGGACGACCGACTTCAAGTTCGAGTGGGACGCCGACGTGAGCGCGGCGCTCAAGCCCGGCGTGAACACGATCGCGCTGCGGCTCTACGACGTGCACCACTTCGGGGGCCTCTTCCGCCGGCCGGTGCTCTACCGGCCGAGCTGACCGGGGGAGCGCGCGCAGAGGCTGGATTACATTTCACGACATCCGAATGGACGGCGCCGAACGCCCTCGGTGCGTGTACTCTAGGAGCCTAGAAGGAGCTCAGGTCGCGGACGTCTTCGACGTCGAGCGCGTCCCGCCTGTCGAAGGCTCCCAAGGACCCCCGCGATGAAGATCTCCTGCGATTCCTGCCAGTCCAAGTTCACCGTCGGAGACGACAAGGTCGCGGGAAACATCCTGCGCATCCGCTGCAAGAAGTGTGGCTCGACCCTCGTCGTGAACGGCGCCGAGGGCACGACCACCACCGAGCCGGCGGACCCGTCGAAAGACGCGCACCCGGTGTCGATCGCCCCCGCGCCGAGCAGCGAGGGCAAGGCGGCCGACGACGCGAAGAAGGTCGACGCCGACGACGCGAAGAAGGTCGACGACGCCGCCGAAGCGAAGAAGGTCGACGACGCCGCCGAAGCGAAGAAGGTCGACGCCGACGACGCGAAGAAGAAGGACGACGCCGCCGAAGCGAGGGAGAGCATCGTGGCCGCGCGCCGTGAGGGCAGCGAGAAGGCCGCCGATCTGTTCGCCGGCGTCGACAAGGCGGGCAGCGAGCCCGAGAGCGCCGAGGGCGAGGACGTGGACATGAAGCTCACGGGCGAGCGCAGCCCGTCGAGCGTGCTCTTCTCGCTCGGCAACCTCACGAAGGACATGGAGAAGTCCAAGAAGGAGGAAGAGAGCAAGACCACGGCGAAGGGCGACGGCTCCGGCCTCATCGACATTCGCTCGCTGACCGCGGCGAAGTCGGAGCGCACCTCGGTGCCGCCACGCGTGGAGGACATCATGAACCTCAGCGGGGGCGGCGCGTTCGGCGCGGCGCTCGCGCCGCCGGATCTGCTCGCGGCGCCGGCCGCCGACACCACGGCGAAGGACTCCGAGGAGGGGACGGCCAAGGAGGAGAAGGGCAACAACAAGATCATCTTCACGATCATCGGGTGCGCCGTGTTCCTGGGCGTCGCGATCGTGGGCGCGATCATCATGACCCGCCCCGATCCCGTCGCCACGCCGACCCCCACGGGGCCCACCTCCACGCTCTCGGGCGCGCTCGCGCAGAACGATCCGCTGCCGTCCGCGACGACCACGACCGCGGCGCCCGCGCCCACCGAGACCACGTCGGCGAAGGAGCCGGGTCAGCTCACCGCGCCGCCCTCGGGCGGCAAGCCCGGCCCCAAGGTGCCCGGCACGCCGGAGCCGCCCGCGCCCTCCGCGGCCGCGCCTGCGCCGACCGCGCCGCCCGCGCCCACCAAGCCGCTCACGCTCGAGGAGCAGATGCGCAAGGCGGTGCCCACCTCCGCGCCGACCACGACCGCCGCGCCCGAGCAGGGCGGCTCGTTCGACCGCGCGGCCGCGTCCGGCTCGCTCAACTCGGTGAACATCGCGGGCTGCAAGAAGCCCGACGGCCCCACGGGCGCCGGCCACGTCACGGTCACGTTCGGCCCGTCCGGCACGGTGACCACCGCGGTGGTCGACGGCGGCGACTTCCCGGGCACGCCCGTGGGCGGATGCATCGCGGGCAAGTACCGCAGCGCGCACGTGCCGCCGTTCTCCGGCAGCCCCGTGAAGGTCGGCAAGAGCTTCAACCTCTGAGGCGCCGCCGCCTCGCCTCCCCTCGAGCGGAGCGCGCGGCGGGCGCAGGCCGCTCACCCCCAGATCGAGACAAAGAAAGACGCCGCGGAGCTGGTTCCAGCCCGCGGCGTCGTCGGGAGCTGCGCTCGCCTCAGGGAGGCGGCGGGAGCGCGGGCACCTTGCGCACCGACAGCGTGTATTTGCCAATCCCGCCTTGGTAGGGAGTCACGGCGATGTAGATCGTCGTGTTGTTCTTGACCGAGAACGTGGCGTTGCCGCCGCGGCCTTTGGTGGACGAGTACGCGTACCCGAGCGCGGCCGCGGCCTCGGGGTCGAGGGTGCCGTTGCGGGAGGTGACGACGTCGTACTCCCCGTCGCCGGCGATCGCGACCTGGATGGTGTCGTTCGCGACGACGGTGAGCTTGTAGAGATCGACCTCGGCGGCCGTGGCGAGCGCGCCGGTGAGCACCTTGCCGCCCACGTCGGTCGCGAGGTTGACGGGCATGGGCTCGAGGGCCGGGAGCGTCTGCGCGGTCGCGGCGGTGCCGTGGGCGGCCGCGTCCTCCGCGACCTGCGACGCCTTGATGAGCCCGGCGGTGAACGTGGTCGAGCCAGCGCGGCCCGCGGTGTTCACCATGACGAGGTACTGGTCCTCGGCGGCGGGGGCGCTCACCATCGGGTAGACGAGGTGGATGTCGTAGGGCGGGTCCTCCGGGCCGAAGAAGCCCTGCGGGGGCGCGGCCGTGTCGAGGAAGTCCTTGGCCTTCCCGCCCTTGCCGAAGAGCGCGGCGAGCGGCGTCGTGGGGGCGGTGCCGGCGGGGGGCGCGGGCACTTCCATGCGGTAGTCGACGATGTACGCCGAGCCCATCGGCACGGTGAGCTTGCCGAAAAAGCTCGCGAGATCGGCGCCGAGCGCGACGGGCGCCGCGGCCGCGTTGGCCGTGAGCGCGGTGGGCGTGCGGGGCGTGACCTTGAGATCGTTGGGATCGCCGATGAAGGTGGTGCGCGAGGCGCCCTTGCTGTCGACGTTCGCGACGGTGAGCGTCGCCGAGGCCGACGCGAGCGGCGGCACGAGCACCGCGCCCGCGGCGTACAGGTTGGACTCGGCCGAGACCCCGAAGTCGACGAGCTCGGGCGCGTCGACCTTGAAGTTGTCCTTGTCGAACGGGTTCGCCGGATCGTTGTTCTGGATGGCGACCTCGGCCACGCCGCCCTGCTCGACCTTGCCCACGGGGAAGACCGAGATAGCCGGCTGCACGGCGAAGGCCTTCTCGAGCTTCTGGCCGTCGACGGTCACGTCGCGCAGGCCGAGCGCCGCGGTCGGGGCGATCTTCAGCTTCAGTGCGAGCGCCGTGGGGCTCACCACGCGCACGTTGGAGACGGTGATACCGGCCCCGAAGTCGACCTTCGCGGCCGCGGTGAACGCGGTGCCGCTCCCGCTGACGACCACGTCGAGCTCGCGATCGAGCACGGCCTTGTTGGGCGTCACGAAGCTCACCGTGGGCTCGACCTTGGCCGAGTCGCCGGGCTTTCCAGCCGCGCCCGCGGCGCCTTGGGCGCCGTCCTTGCCGGGCGCGCCCGCCGCGCCGTCGGCGCCGCCGCAGGCCACGAGGAGCGCGGTGAGCCCCGCGACGCCGAGAGCAGAAGAGAGAAGCGAGCGGTTCATCTGAGTCCTCCGGAAAATCGACCTGTCGTCTTGAAGCGAGGTCACGGCAGCCTCCGCGCGGCGAGCGTGTACTTTCCACGCTTCGAGTTGAGGGGTTGCACGCGCACGAATCGGTAAGTGCCCGCGCTCGAGCGCGCGCCGTGGGCGAGCTTCGCCCCGTTCTCTTGCGGGCCGAAGAAGCCGGCGCTGTAGCCGAGCGCGACGCTCGTGGTGTTCGCGGCGCCCGTGGGGAAGGTGATGGCCTCGCTCACGGCGATCGTGATCGGCGCGTCGCTGAAGGCCGACACCTCGAGGTTGACGGCGCCCGCCGGGAACGGCCCGAGCCGGTACACGTCGGCCGTGTCGGCCGCGAGGAGCTCACCGGAGAGCAGGCGGACCGGAGTCGCGGCGCCCGGCGCAGGCGGGGCGACTCCCCAGTCGGCGAAGGCGGTCGCGTCGGAGCCGTCGTGCTTGGTGGTGGGCTCGGCGAAGGGCGCGTCCGCGTCGATGGAGACGGCGCTCACCCTGAAGCCGAACTTCGCCGCGTCGGCCCCGCCCTCGAACGTGCTGTTCGCCACGATGAGCGTGCCGCTCCCGGCCTCGGTGGTGGGGTAGATCTGCGTGGACGCCTGCGAGATGAGGTTCGACAGCTTGCCGAGCTTGCCCATCCCGAGCACGAGCGGCTTGAGCGTACCGCTGGGCACGACGCTCACGACGTTGAGCTTGTTCGCGGCGGTCGTGTACTTGAGCAGCGACGTGGCGAAGGGCTGCGAGAGCACCTTCGTGAGCTCGGTCGCCGCGAGGGCCTCGGGGGCGCGGGCCGCCACCGTGAGGGCCGCCGGGCCGCTCAGGTAGACCGGTGCGTTCGGATCGCCCGGGAAATTGCTGCCCTCGAGGGCCATCGGGCCCACCCGCAGCGCGGGATCGGCGAGCATCACGACGCGGCCGTCGCGCGGGCCGAGGTAGTCGGTGAACACCGGCACGAACGCGCCGTCGGCCGCGGAGAGCTGCCCGTAGACCTCGAAGTTGTCCGGGTCGAACCACTCGACGTCGTTGTTCTTCAGGTCGAGCTGCACGAGCCCGCCCTGCTCGGCCTTGCCGCCGGAGACGGTGACCCCGAGCGAGGCCGCCACCTGAAACCCTTGGGTGGCCGTGAGCTTCGCCTCGCCGCTCGTGAGCACCACGTCCCGCGGGCCGAGCGCGGCGGTCTCGTCGATCGTGAGCACCGCGCGGAGCGCCTGCTTCCCCGCGAGCGCGACCTGGCTCACCTTCACGCCGGCGCCGAAGCTCACGGTGGAGGCGGGGTCGAGCGCGAGGCCGTCGACGCTGATGGTGACCTCCACCTCGCCGGCGAGCACGGCCGCGCGGGGCTCGACGAGGCGGATGCTCCCGCCGGTGGACGCGGGAGCCTTGCCGTCGGCGCCCGCCGCGCCTGCGGCGCCCGCCTTGCCCTCGGGCCCGGGCGTGCCGTCGGCCCCCGCACCGCACGCCACACACGCGAGGACCCCCAACCCGAGGGCCCACCCGCCAAACTGGACGCGAACCTTCCGCATCGCACTTCCTCCTGCCAAACACGGCGATGACCGCCACGGACGCGGCGGATCAGCGAGCAGGGACGCGCACGCGCCTCCGCCTGCGGCCGTGGGTATGCGCCACCCGCGGAGAGGGCGCAAGCCGAAAATTGTGCGTAGGTTCCGCGGGTTGGGAGCAGCCCGCGCGCCGCCTCAGCGAGCCCGGAGGCTCGCGAGGTCGAGGCTGCGCGTGAAGCCCGCGACGCGGAGCGCGCGCACGTTGCCCGCCTGCTCCGGCGCCACGACGATGCCGCCGGGGAGGTGGTCGTAGCGGTACACGTGCGCGGTCGCGCGCGCCATCACGAGGCTCGAGTCGCCGAGGTACTCGACCTGCTGGGGCGCGCCCTCGGGCTCGCGGTCGAGCTGCATGACCTCGCTCGTCTTCGCGACGCCGTCGCCGTCGAACGACACGATGCGGTAGCTGCCGCCGCCGCCCGACGTGGAGCGCTGCGCGTTCTCTTCTTGCGCGCCGCTCACCGCGAGGATGCGGTCATAGAGCGCGGAGTAGGTGTAGTCGCTCACCCAAGACGGATCGCAGTAGCCCATCATGTCTTTGCCGGTGGTCGGCGAGATGAACTTCTTCGAGAGGATGTCGTAGCCCCACGAGCCGATGGCCCCGCCCTTGTGGGGGAAGTAGCGGTCGGCGCCGCTCGCGCCGCCGCAGGGGGCGTGCTCGCGCCCGTGGGCGTGGCCGATCTCGTGAGCCATCGTGTTGGCGGACTCCGCGCCGGTGAAGCCGAGGCCCACGCTCGCTCGGAGGAACGCGTCGCCGGGCCGATTGACGAGGCCCGAGAGGCCGGTCACGCAGCCGCGGCGGCAGAAGTCGCCGAAGGACGACGAGGGGTTGAACACGCCGTAGTAGTAGGTCTCGTTGTCGGCGCGGTCGGCGCGGCGGAGGCTCACCATCGCGTTGAGGACGGTGTCCCAGCCCTGGCCGTTCGCGGCGATCGTGCTCGACCATGCGTACGGCGCGCGGGCGGTCACGGTCACGTCGGTCGCGGGGTAGAGCGCCATCATCGTGCGCTTGTAGACGGCGAGCTGGGCCTCCGTGACGTCGGGGAGGCGCTGGGACGAGTCGGCGTCGAAGCGCACGGGGACGACCACGACCTTCAGCACGTTCGAGGCCTTGAGCTCGAGGTCGTCGACCGCGGTGCCCGCCGGGTAGCGCACCGGCTCCTGGTTGGTGCTGCCGTCGTCGGTGACGGAGACGGAGAAGGTGGTGCCGAGCGCGAGGGCCGCCGGGGGCACCTCGAAGTTGAGGGTGGAGGTCGAGACCGCGTCGGTCGACTTGGCGGTGAGGCTGCGCACGTCGCGCAGGGTGGTGACCTTGCCGTCGGGCGCCTTCAGGGTGAGCTCGCCCGCGAACTTGCCGGGCTGGAAGCCGTCGAGCGGGGCCACGTACACGCGGATGAGGGCGGGGCGGCCGGCGACGAGCGGCGCGTTGCGCTCGGCGACGCGCTCGCCCTCGGCGAAGACGGAGACCTTCACGCCTTGGAAGACCGCGACCTCGGTGATGGAGACCTTGGCCGGCGGGCTCGCGGGGACGCCCGGAACGCCGCCGAGGCCCGGCGTGGCGCCGGCAGCGGCGGGGTTCGAGGGATCGTCCCCCCCGACGACGACGACCTCGGTGCTGCAGGCGGCGGCGCCGCAGGCGAGAGCGAGCAGGCTAGCGAAGGCGATGCGAGGGGCAGTCGTCATGGGCAAGTCTCCGTCGGGTCCAGACCAGATCCAGGGTGGGACGTGTTCTGACAGGTTTTCGAAGAACCTCCCACTCCATCGACGCGCAAATAATTTTCGCGCGCCAGCGGAATTGCGAGCGTTCTCGCGGGCTTCGGCGAGCAGCTCTGCCCTACCCCTGCAGAACCCACCGTTCTTCAACGGCGTGCTTTACGGGCGGGGGCGGATGCGCTACGCTTGCGCGGCTCGCGTCACTAGCTCAGCTGGATAGAGTATCGGCCTCCGAAGCCGAGGGTCGCAGGTTCGAATCCCGCGTGACGCGCCACTGGATAGCGTTTACGAACTTTGGTGACCCACGGGTCCGGAGGACGTGAGCGCGCATGATGCGCTGGATGCGGGAGCAGGCGCTCGACCACATCGGTCAGGTCGCCTCGCTCGCCGACGTCG
>DAORJJ010000168.1:0-12350 GCA_035439005.1 Polyangiaceae bacterium
CGTTCACGGCCACCGACCGGGGCGCCGCGGCCCGCGTGGCCGATCGCCTCGTGGGGCTCCCGCTCACCGAGGCCGAGCTCGAGTCGCTGCGGCGCCTATGCGCGGAGCAGGTCGCGCGCGCGGCCGCCGGCGAGCGGGAGGAGGCCCGCGCCCGCGCGGCCCTGCTGCTGCCGGAGGTGGAGGCCCCGCTCCTCAAGCCAGTGTGACCGATCAGCGGGCTCTGCCCGGCGAGCTGGCGCGCAGCGCGGTCTTCGCGCGATCCCCGAGGCGCTTTAGGTCGTCTTTCGTGGTCCACGCCGCGAGGACGACCACCAGGTTCGAGGCGTTGCCGGCCGCGAAGAGCACGAACGGCACGATCGAGTCGGAGGCCGCGGACGCGAAGAAGCCCGCGAGGTAGAGCGCGGCGGGCAGCGCGAAGCGCACCTCGCTGGTGATCGCGAGAGACGTCGCGAGGAACGCCCACAGGAACATCGAGAGCGTGAGGTGGTGGCGGAGCGACACGCCCATGAGGTCGAGGCCCAGCACGAGCATGGTCTGCATGACCAGGCCGGAGAGCGTGGAGAGGGCCAGGTTCCGGTTGAGGCGCGTCTTGGAGATCGACTCGCGGGCCCAGAACAAGAGGCCGCCGGCGATCGCGATCGCCACGAGGGTGCGGAGGAGCAGCGCGGGCATGGGGGGCGCGGCGACGCCGTGCGCGTACATCACGAAGGGAGAGATCGCGCCGACGACGGCGAGGATCGAGGTGAGGAGGAGCCGCGTGCGCCGCCCTACGCTTGGGTCGAACTCGGCCTCGAGGTGGGCCAGCTTGGCCAGCCGGGCCTTCTCGCTCTCCCGCGCGCGCAGGGCCTGCTCGACGCGCGCGCGGAGCGCCGGGGCGGGCGACGACATCTCGGCGAGGACCGCGTGGGCGGCCTCCGCCGAGCCGCTCGCGAGCTCGAAGTCGATCATCTGGGCGCAGACGAGCTCGAGCCCGGCGCGCGCGTCGGCGTTGTCGGGCCAGGCGCGGAGGGCCTCGAGGTACCCGAAGCGCGCGGCGCCGAAGAGGTTGTAAGCCTCCTGGCGCGCGTCGGCGTCGACGGGACCGGCGAGCAGGCTCGTGAGCTGCGCGCGCTTGTGCGCGGCCTCGTCGGCGAGGGCGCTCGAGCCGCGGTGCGTGAGAAAGTCGAGGATCGCCGACCGGAGCTCGGCCACCGACGGATAGCGCTCGGCGTGCAGGCGACGCATGGCGCGCGCGCACACCGCCGCGAGCTCGCGCGGGCAGTCGTCCGGGAAGAGCGGGTTCGAATAGAGGATGCTGCTCACCATCGTGGCGAACGTGTTCCCCTCGTGCGGAGGGCGGCCGACCACAATTTCATACAGCGTCGCCCCGAGGAGGTAGACGTCGGTGCGCTCGTCGATGCGCGGCGTCGGCGAGCCCAGCATTTCGGGCGCCATGTAGCAGGGCGTGCCCGCGGCCTCGGTCGCGTCGGCGGCCAGCGGGAGGCGACGCTCGGGGTCGGGCTCGAGGCTGACGGCGATGCCCCAGTCGAGCAAGTAGACCTCGCCGAACTCGCCGATCATCACGTTCTCGGGCTTGATGTCGCGGTGCACGATGCGCTTGGCGTGGGCCCGGCTCACGGCCTGCGTGACCTGCACGAGCACGCGGAGGTGCCACTCGAGCGGGTCGGTGGCGCCGTGGCGACGGCGCACGGCCTCAGGGTCACGCAGGAGCGCGTCCCACGAGGTGCCCTCGACCTTGCGCATGACGATGTGCGGCCGCCCCGCCTCGTCGACGCCGAGGTCGTAGATGGGCACGACGTTCGGGTGCTCGACGCGCCCGGTCAGCCAGGCCTCGCGGAGCAGCCGGTTCGAGGCCTCTTCGTCGTTCGCGAGCGACGTGCGCACGGTCTTGATGGCGACCTGGCGCCCGAGCGTCGACTGGTCGGCGACGCGCACGACGCCCATGCCGCCCTCGCCGAGGGTCTCGCGGACGATGAACCCGGGCAGCGAGCCGCCGGGGGCGGTGTGGAGCAGCCCTGCGGTCGCGCTCGCCTCAGGGCTCGGTCGCTCGCGCTTGGGCTCGATGGTCGACCGCGGGTGCTCGACGATCGTCGCGCCCAGGTCCTTCATGACCGGGAGCGTGAGCAAGCGCTCCGACCAGTCCTCTGGCGACAAGGTCTCGTCGAACTCGATGCTCACCGGCAGAGCATGGCCCAGGCAGCCCCCCCTTGGGAAGCGGGGGCAGAGCCGGTATGAGGTGTCCATGCTTCGTCTGGCACGCCTGCCTGTCTTCTCCGTGTTGCTCGGCACGCTCGGCCTGCTGCTCGTCCTCGCGCTCGGCTCCCCACGGACCGCGCTCGCGGGCGTCGGCCCGGTCGTGCCGGCGGTCGGCGCGAGCGACGCGAAGGCGGAGGAGGTGGACGTCGAGGTGGCCCACGACTCGCCGCGCGCGAGCATGGCCCGCTTCGTCGCGGCCGCGAACGGCAACCGGTGGGCGGAGGCGGCGACCTACCTCGAGCTCGGCCGCGCCGACGCGCAGCGCGGGCCGGAGCTCGCGCGCAAGCTGAGCGACGTGCTGAACCACAAGCTCTGGCTCGATCCGCACCTGCTCTCGCCGCACTCGGCGGGAAAGCGCGACGACCAGCTCCCGCAAGGGGTCGACGAGATCGGGCGCATCGTGGGGGCCGACGGCAAGTCCGAGCCCGTGCGCCTCGTGCGGCGCGAGGCCCGCTCGCCGGACGAAGAGCCTCGGTGGATCTTCTCCCTGGCCACCGTCGCGCGTATCGACGGGCTCTACGCGAACCTCAAGGGGCGCTGGTTCCGCGAGCACCTGCCCGAGCCGCTCCTGCGCGATGGCCCCGGGCCCTTCATCTATTGGCAGCTCATCGCGTTGCCCCTGGCGATGCTCGGGTGCCACCTCGGGGGGCGCCCGCTCGCGTGGCTGCTCGTGGCGCTGATGGCCCGCTTGGCGCGCCGCACACAGCTGACGTGGGACGACGAGGTCGCCCTCGGCATGCGCGGCCCCGCGCGGCTCTTGACCGCCGTTCCGCTCTTCTATTTTGCCACGAGCCAGCTCGCCCTCTACCAGCGCGCGGAGGAGCTCGTGGAGCGGCTGTGCCGCGCCGCGGTGCTCGCCGCGCTGTTCTGGGTCGCGCTCCGCGCGCTGGCCGCGTTCGGCGGCACCGTCCTCACGAGCGAGTGGGGCGTCGTGCGGCCCTCGCTGCGTGATTTCTCGTGGTTCTCGCTCCGCGTCGCGCGCGTCACGGTGTGGGTCGTGGGCGGCGTCGTCGTCCTGAGCCAGCTCGGCTACCCGGTAGGCAGCCTCGTCACTGGCCTCGGCATCGGCGGCATCGCCATCGCGCTCGCGGCGCAGAAGACCGTGGAGAACCTCTTCGGCTCGGTGTCGATCCTCGTCGACCAGCCGTTCCGCGTGGGCGACGCCATCCGCGTCGACGGCGTGGAGGGCACGGTCGAGAACATCGGACTGCGCTCGACCCGCGTGCGGACCCTCGACCGCACGCTCGTCGTCATCGCGAACGGCAAGCTCGCCGACATGCGCACCGAGTGCCTCACGGCCCGCGACCGCATGCGCTTCGCCACGAAGCTGCGCCTGTCGACGGCGACGACGACGGCCCAGCTCGCCGCGCTCGTCGCCGACCTCGAGGCCGTGCTCCGCGCGCACGAGAAGGTCGACCCCGAGACGATCGTGGTGCGCTTCTCCGCCGTGGGCGACGGCTCGCTGGACGTGGACGCCATCTGCGCCGTCACGACGACCCAGTGGACCGAGTTCACGGGGTTCCGCCACGCGCTGCTCCTCGGGTGCGTCGAGGCCACGCGCCGGGCCGGCGTGGAGCTCGCCGCCCGCGAGCTGGGCGTCCCGGCGGCGCCCGCGGCGTAGCGCGCGCGGCTGGTTCCTCCGCGGGCCAGCGGTGAGCCACCCTCGATCCAGTCGCGCGTGCCCCACCCGTGCGAGGCGGCGATCGCTCGACGAGGGCCGATGTAGGTGTTTCTCCGCGCGGACGAACGCCGCGGGCACGTCGGTTGCAGTTGACGAATGTCGTGAGCACTTCGCACCGCCCCACGCCCCACACCTCTCGTCCCGGCTCCCGGCTCGGCGCCCTCGCTGGCGCGCTCGCCACCGGCGCCCTCGTCGTCGCGTGCAGCGGCGCCGTCGACGAGCCGTCACCGTTCCCCACCGCGTCGCCGGGCGCGACCTCGGGGCCGGCCGCGCCGGGCGCGACCTCCGGCGGCTCGGGCCCCTTCGGCGGACCGACCGGCGGCGGCGGCGGCGGCAACGTCACGCCGGAGTGCGCCTCGGTGAAGGCGAAGGCCGACAGGCTCCCGCTCGAGATGATCGTGGTCCTCGATAAGTCGGGGAGCATGTGCGAGTACACGACGAACACCGATCCGCGCGACTGCGGCAACGCGAACTCGAAGTGGAAGATCGTCACCAAGGCGCTCGAGACCTTCTTCCGCAGCTTCGAGTCGGCCGAGATCACCGTGTCGCTCATCGCCTTCCCGAACGGCGACGAGTGCAACGCCGCGACCTACCGGACCCCCATCGAGCGCCAGAAGCTCCCGCTCGGCGCCGACGCCCTCGTGTCGAAGATGAACGGGCTCTCGCCCAACGGGTCGACGCCCACGACGGCGGCCGCCGACGGCGCCGTGACGTACGCGAAGACGGTCGACACGGCCTTGGCCGGCAAGGGCAAGACCGTGATCGTGTTCGCGACCGACGGGCTCCCGCAGGGCTGCAACAACAACAGCATCCAGGCGGCGGGCAACGTGGTCGGCGCCGTGTCCTCGACGATCAAGAGCTACGTGATCGGCGTCGGGTCGAACCTCACGGCGCTGAACGACCTGGCCGTGAAGGGCGGCACCACGAAGGCCCTGCTCGTCAGCAACGCGAACACCACGCAGGCGAGCATGGACCTCACCGCGGCGCTGGCCCAGATCCGCGGCGCGTCGCTCGCGTGCGAGTACGCCCTGCCGGCGCCCCCCGCCGGCCAGCAGCTCGACATCAACGCGGTCAACGTGCAGTTCACCCTGGCGGGCGGCACGCCTCAGACCCTCCCCTACAGCGCCGACTGCTCGAACCCGAAGGGGTGGCGCTACGACAGCGCGACGGCGCCGACGAAGATCACCCTCTGCCAGACAGCCTGCGACGACGTCCGGGCCACGGCAGGCACGGAGTCCAAGCTCGACGTCGTGCTCGGGTGCAAGACCGAGGGCGGCACGCCGCGCTGACTCAGGGGCGCTCCAGGGCTCGGTGGGCGGGCGCCCCGGCCTTCGCGGAGGCCGCTCAGTCGTCGTCGTCCTCTTTGAGGTTCTTCGCGCGGGAGAACACGTACACCCCCGCCCCCATCACGGGCAGCGCCATCACGCACAAGATCGCGTAAAGACTCGGGTTTCTGAGCGAAGGGTTCGTCAGGTACAGCGTAGAGCTGACGATGAGGCACGGAAACCCGATGAGGGTGGCGCCGAGGACCTTGGCGGTGAACTTGTCTTCAAGCACGCCCATGCAGCCTACACCAAACGGGACACGCGGGGGCGGTTCGCGGTATAGTCGCCGCCTTCCATGAAGGTCCCCACGGTCACCGCCTCCGCCCGCCGGATGTTCACCTACGGCGTCTCGCTCGGCCTGGTCTCGCTCGGCGTCGCCGGCTCGATAGGCCTGGGCGCCGTCGCCCTCGGCTGCGCCGCGCCCCCGCCGTACTACGTCGTGCGGGGCATGCCGGGCGAGCGACTCCCCGCGGTGTCGGGCGATCCGATGCGCCTCCAGCACCCGTCGCAGGAGCGCTACGGGCAGGCGAAGTCGGGCTACCACGTGGTGCACTCGCTGGACGACTGGAAGCGCCTCTTCCCGAGCGGCGACGTCGCGCCGGCGCCGGCCGAGGTGAACTTCTCCAAGAAGATGATCATCCTGGCGGTCGGGGACGGCCGCAAGACCACCGACGTGAAGGTCACGAAGGTGCTCGACACGGCGAGCACGCTGCACATCTTCGTGCGCGAGTCGCTCGAGGGCGAGGGCTGCAAGAACGAGAACGAGGGCAACGCGTACGACGCGGTCATCACCGATCGCCTCGACAAGAACGTGCTCGTGCACGTCGAGGTGGAGCGCGGCAGCTCGTGCGGCGCCGCGCCCACCGCGCAGATCACCTGCCGGCAGGGCGCCGGCGCGTGGACGAACCCCATCGCCGCGCAGCCGAACGGCTCCCCCGTGGAGTGCGAGGCCGTGCCCCAGGTGACGGGCTCCTTCGCGCTGGTCGAGCAGAGCTGGCGCTTCTCCCAGGTGCCGAACGGCTCGGCGTCGAAGATGGCGTTCTCCAAGAACAACACCCACGTCACGTTCCCGGTCGACCTCTTCGGCACCTACGTGCTGTCGTTCGACGTAGTCGACGAGGCGCGGCGGCGCGGCACGGCGCAGGCCACGGTGGAGGTGCTGCCCCCGAAAGACGGCGACACCTACGTGCAGATCGCCTGGACGAAGTTCGAGGCGAACGACGACCTCACCGCGTTCCCGCGCGTGAACCTGCGCATCACCGAGGACGGCAAGCCCAACCCGGGGGTGTGCGCGAAGGACGTCGTGCGCAAGCCCGACTTCTGCGACGTGCGCGAGCAGATCCCGACGGTGCTCTTTCACCTGAAGGGCGCGCGCGACAAGTTCCTCCTCGAGACGGTCTACACCGACGAGCGCGCCAAGGGGGGCCCGTACATCTGCGTGCGCACGTTCATCAACGGCGCGAAGGCCGCCGACGCGTGCGACGACGTGCCGCGCCCCGCCGAGGCCGTGTGGACGGTCGGCCTGCTCGACGCGCGCTCCGGCAAGCTTGGGCCTCCGCCGCCGCCTCCGCCCCCGGCGGCCGCACCGCCGGTGGACCCGAAGAAGCCCGTCAAGCCAGTCAAGCCCCCGCCGAAGGCCCCGGCGAAGAAGAAGTAGCGCGGTCCCTCGCGGCGCGCGCCCGCGACGCCTCGCGGACGACCGCGGCCACGAAGCCCGGCAGGGTCTCGGGTGCGTGCGTGAAAAAGAGCGACGGCTCGACCAGCTCGAGCTCCATGAGGAGCAGCGCGCCGCGGTCGTCGCGCGCCGTGTCGACCCGCGCGTAGAGGAGCGGCGCGCCCGGGCGGACGGCGTCCACGGCGGCCTCGAGCACCCTCATGGCGAACTCCCGCTCGTCGTCGTCGAGCGCCACGCGCGTGACCGACTCGTCGTCGCCCGAGAACCGCGGGCTCTTGCGGACCGCGTGGGAGGGCACGCCGTCGAGCACCACGACGGAGCGCTCCCCTCGCGCCTCCACGCTGCGGATGTACGGCTGGACCATCGCGTCACGCTCGCTCGCCAGCGCCAAGAGCGCGGCGTCGCCGGCGTCGCGCTCGGCCGCCGTGAAGCGCGCGGTCTTCCATGACCCCGCCGACACGCGCGGCTTGACGACGACCACGTCGTCGAAGCCGTTCGCCGCACACACCTCGGCGAGGGGCGTGGCGCTCCCTCGGTCGACGAACGCCGTCGGGACGATGGGCACACCCCGCGCCGCGAGCTCGCGGAGGTAGAGCTTGTCGACGTTGCTGCGCAGCACGGGGGGCGGGTTCACGACGGTCGTCGACGCCTCGATGGCGGCGAGCCACGCGAGGAACGCGGGGAGCGCCTGCGCGTAGCTCCACGTCGAGCGCACGAGCACGAGATCCGGGGCGTGCGCTCCCTCGCCCGGGGCGGTCCACGCGCGCGACTCGGGCGGGCCGTCCCACGGGAGGAGCGACACGAGGACCCCGGCGCGCGCGAGCGCCCCGAGGAGCGGCGCCTCGTCGTGGTCGGGCTCGGGGAGCGTGGCGCACGTGGCGACAGCGACGGAGAGAGGTCGGTCCATGCGGTGCGCGAGCGTAGCAGCCTCCGCGAGAGAGCGGCGGGACCGACGTGATGACGGCCCGCGTGTAGTCAGGCATCCCACCGCTTGGTGCCGATTTTGCCAACAGAAGATTGACGCGAAGGGGTGAACCTTGGCAAAAAGCGATCGCGTTTCGAGAGGCTCATCCGAGGAGGACTTTTTCATGAAGAAGATTGCGCTTTTGTTTGCGGTGACGGTGGCGGTGGCGGCGGCGGCGATCGCGTGTGGCGACGCGAAGCCCCCGATGGATCCCTCGGCGCTCAGCTCGGCCTCGGCCGGCATGCCCGAGGCCCCTGCGGCCCCCAGCGCGATGCCCAGCGACGCTCCGAGCGCCGCGCCCGCGATGCCCGCGAAGTGAGTCGTTTGCTCGTGGCGTGAGTCCTCTCATCGCTGCGGCACGCCCGGGAAGGCCCCTGCGTCACACGCAGGGGCCTCTCTCGTTTGTGGGCTCGACGCGCCACGGCGCGTCAGGCGGGCGACCGGACGAGCTAGGAGGCCGTCGCGGCCGCCTTCGGCTTGGCGTTCCACACGAAGAGCGTGAGCACGAACCCGATCACCGCGAACGGGAGGATCGCCGCGGGCCAGGTCCACCACGCCGCGGCGCTCGTGGAGAGTGGTTTCGCCGGGAGCACCACCTTGAGGACGCGCGAGCCGAGCGTGGAGCCCAGGTACACGCAGCCATCGATGACCCCGACCACGACGCCGACGTTCCGCTTTCCGCCGAAGTCCATGCTCGCGGTGCCCGACAGCATGCCGTGCACGCCGATGATGGCGAGCGTCATGAGCACGAGGACCCAGCCGACGTAAGGCGTGCTGAGCGTGGCGTACATGGCGAGCGAGCCCACGATCATGGCGGCGTAGAGCACCGCCGCGACCGGCCCCCGCCGGGACTGGAACAGGCGGTCGGAGATGAGCCCCGCGAGGACCCCGCCGAGGATGCCCGCCACGCAGTTCATCATGCCCCAGTGCTGCTGCACGTAATCGGTGGCCGCGCGGCCCGTGTCCTCGGAGAACGACCGGTAGCTCTTCAGGATGGTGTTGCGCAGGTAGCCGCTGCAGAACTCGACCGCCGCGATGGTGAGGATCGCGCTGCTGCCAAGCATCAGGCGGACCACCTTGCGGAGCGGCATGCGCTCTCCTCCTCCCGTGGCGTCGCCGAGGTCGAAGTCGGCGTACCCGGCGTCACCCGGAGTGTCACGAACGAGCCCCACGTCGAACACGGCGAGGACGAGGAGGATCACGGCGGGCACGAAGAACGCGGACGGCGCGCCGACGCCCTTCACGAGGGCGCTCGACCAGTCGAACGCGAAGTAGAGCCCCATGGAAATGAGGATTCCGAAGATGCCCCCGAAGGTGCCGCGCTCGCGGAGGTGAAACCAGGCCGAGTTGACCTTGACGATCGAGACCGCCCCGAAGCTCTGGAAGTACATGTTGAGCGCGTAGAGCGCCGAGAACACGGGCACCAGCGCGGGGCGGGCCTCGCGAGGGATGGCGCCGTCTCTCATGGCCGACAGCGCCACGGCGCCCATCAGCAGGTTCGCGAGGGCCGCCCCGACCGCCGCGATGACCGTGGTCTTGCGGCCGCCGATGCGGTCGGTGATGGGGCCGTTGATGAGGAACGAGAGGCCGTAGGTGAGCGCTCCCCACGAGTCGATCTCGAAGTACTGCGCCTTGTCGAACAGGACGAGCACGTCGCGACGATCGATGCACGCGTTCAGGTTGTACCGCCCCATGTAGAGGAACGCGTACGTGAGGCCCACCGGGAACCAGTTGAAGAAGCGGCGACGCCGGAAGGCTGGGCTGTGGCCGAGCTCGACCTTCGGGAGCCGCGCGACGACGACGACGATGACCGCGAGCAGGACGACGATCGGGAGAAGGTCAGCGAGCCAGCGCGGCATGGGCGCGGAGAATGGCACGGGCCCGGCCCACCGACCATCGCAATGCGCCTCGGGGCGCGGGGGAGGCGCCCCGCCGATCGCCGCGGGCCCTCACGGTTGCGCCCTCGCGCCGAGGGCGTGGTAGCCTCTCGGCGGCCCGGGCGTGCACCGCCGCCGGGCCACGCGCGAAGCGCGAGCGCCCGTCCATGCTGCACTCCGAGCTCCTCTCCCAGATCCCGCTGTTTGACACCATGTCGCACGAGGACACGGTGGCGCTGGCGGCGCGGCTCACCGCGAAGACCTACGCCGCGGGGTCGGTGGTCTTCAACATGGGCGACAAGGGCTCGTCGATGTACATCGTGAGCTCGGGCTCGGTGCAGATCTTCCTGCCCGGCTCGCCCGGCAGCGACACTCCCGACGAGCCGGTCGTCCTGAAGGACGTGCGCACGGGCGAGTACTTCGGCGAGCTGTCGCTGTTCGACGACAAGCCCCGCTCCGCGAGCGTGTCGGCGACCACCGACACCGTGCTGCTCGAGCTCACGCGGGAAGACTTCGGCGACCACCTGAGCCGCTCGAAGACGGCCACCATGGCCATCCTCGCCGAGATGGCGGAGCGCCTGCGCGAGACCAACGTGCTGCTCTCGCAGCGCGCCGCCCACAACGTGGTCAAGGAGTTCGAGGACAACCTCACGTGGGGCCAGAAGCTCGCCGACAAGGTGGCCGACCTCAACGGCAGCTGGGCGTTCATCCTCTTCCTGCTGGGGCTCACCGTGGTGTGGGTGCTGATGAACAGCATCGTGTCGGTGCGCTTCGACGAGTACCCGTACCAGTTCTTCAACCTGGCCCTCGCCATCCTCGTCGCGCTGCAGGGGCCGCTCATCGTCATGAGCCAGAACCGGCAGTCGTCGAAGGACCGCGCGCAGGCCGAGACCGACTTCCGCGTGAACCTCAAGAACGAGGTCGGCATCGAGAAGATGCAGCGCGAGCTGGCCGCCTTCCGCGCCGAGACCCTGAAGCACCTCGAGGTGCTCGAGCGCTACGGCCGGCACGATCGCATCCGGCACGAGATGCCAAAGAAGAAGTAGCGGTCCGCGCGCGCGGAGGCCTCGCGGGGTCGCGCCTTGCGGTCGGAGGGCGCGTCGGCTAGGAGTGCCCCATCGAAGGAGGCGGGAAGTCCGGTGTGAAGCCGGCACGGAGCCGCCACTGTATCCGGGGAACCGCCCTCCTCCACTCGCGCCTCGCGCGCGAGCCGAGGAGGCGGCGAGCCGGGAGTCAGAACGCGCCTCCCTCGTGAGCCACGCGCGCCCCGGGGTGGTCCCCGAAAAGCCCGCGCGGTTCTCTGGTTTCGCCGCGCGAGCCTCGCGGCTGGAGTCGAGAATGTCCGGTCCTTCCGCGCTCTTCCGTCGTGCTCTCTTCCTCACGCTGGGGGCGCGCGCGCTCTGGGCGTGCAGCGACGGCGCGGCGCCGCCCGCCGACGCGGGCGTGGTCGACCTCGGGGCCGCGCCGGAGGCGGGCCCAGGAGCGCCGGCCACCTCCAAGCCGCGCGTCGACGGCGGCTTCCCCTCCGCGGGCGACGCCGGCGTGCTCCCCGCGAGCCGCTTCGCGTCGCGCGTGGTGTCCTTCACGCCGGGGGACTGCGCGGGGTTCGGGCTCCCCAGCCTCCCCGACGTGGTGCTCGGCCCCCCGGAGGGCGCGGGCGCGACGCAGGGCGGGCTCGACGTGCTCTCGCTCGGGGTCGGCGGCTCGATCGTCCTCTCGTTCGAGGCCGATCCCATCGTCGACGGCCCCGGCGTCGACTTCCTCGTCTTCGAGAACGCCTTCTACGCGGCCGGGCGCCCAGAGGCGCCGTTCGCCGAGCCCGCGACCGTGAGCGTGAGCGACGACGGCGTCACGTGGAAATCGTACCCGTGCACCGCGACCTCGGCGCCGTACGGCGCGTGCGCGGGCTGGCATCCCGTGTATTCTGCATCAAACAACGCCATCTCGCCGTTCGACGTCGCGAGCGCCGGCGGCGATCCGTTCGATCTCGCCGACGTGGGGCTCGCGCGGGCGCGCTTCGTGCGCATCGTCGATCGCGGCCTCGGCGTGTGCCCGCCCAACCCGGAGAAGCTCACCACCGGGGGCTTCGACCTCGACGCGATCGCCTCGGTGAACCACGAGGGGCGCTAGCTGCAGGCGCCCTCGGCCGGGGCTCGCGGCGCAGGCGTAAGGTCGTGCCCGCCGGCGCGTTTGTGAGGGCGCATGCGAATGCGACGTTTTTCTCTCACCGTCGTCCAACGGACGATAAAGTATGCCGCACCGCGGCCCCCGTGTGGGGGTCGTCGGGCGGACCAAACCGAGGAGCTTGCCGTGAACGCAATTACGAAACTCTCTGCGACCGTCGTCCTTACCGCGCTCGCCCTGACGGCCTGCGGGAAGGACGAACCGCCCCCGAACACGGCCTATGGCGCGTCCAGCGCCTACCCGGGCGGCCCGGGCGCCCCTGGCGCTCCCGGCGCGTACCCCCAGCCTGGCGCACCTGGCGCGCCTGGCGCGTACCCTCAGCCTGGCGCGCCCGGCGCTCCCGGCGCGTACCCCCAGCCTGGCGCCCCGGGCGCGGGCACGGCGCCGG
>DAORJJ010000169.1:0-12334 GCA_035439005.1 Polyangiaceae bacterium
GGAGGCGCACGCCGCGCGGGTCGTGCACGGCAACCTCACGCCGCGGAGCCTCTTCCTCGCGGAGCGGCGCGGCCACCGCGCCATCGTGAAGGTGCTCGACTTCGAGGACGCCGGCCACGGAGAGCTCACGGGGCCGCTGCTGCGCGGGGAGCGCAGCGTCGCCGAGGCCGCCTACCTCGCGCCCGAGCAGCGCAGCGCGCCCAAGGGCGTGGACGCGCGCGCGAACCAGTGGGGGCTCGGGGTCGTGCTCTACGAGCTCCTGGCGGGCGTGCGTCCGTTCGTGGGCGAGTCGCCCGCGCTGTTGCTCTCCGCCATCCTCCAGGGAGCGCCGCGGCCCCTTCGAGAGATGCGGCCCGACGTGCCCGCGGGGCTGGAGGCGGCGGTGTCCCGTTGCCTCCGCGTGCCCGCGTCGGAGCGCTTCGCCGACGTCGCCGTGCTGGCCGCGGCCCTCGCCCCGTTCGCCGCGCCCGGCGACCGGGCCAGCGCGGCGGTGGCGGCCCGCGTGCTCGCGGATCTCCCGGCGCCACCTGAGGAGCCCAGCTCGGCGGGCGAGCGGCCTCGCGGCCGAGCTCGGGTCCCCACGCGGGCGTTCGCCTTCGCTCCGGAGCCCGCGCTCGCGGTGATCAAGCCGAGCCCACCCGACCCGCCGCGTCCGCCCACGCCGAGGCAAGATCCACGGGAAGAAGAGGCGACCCCGGAGCAGCTCCTCTCTGACGCGCTGTTCGAGTCGGTCCGGCGCCCCTGGGAGCACCGCCAGACCGCAGCGGACAGAACCGAGCGGCGCAAGCCCCTCCCGGCGCGGGGCGCGACCCCGGAAGGTCCCGCGAAGCCGACCCCTCGCGACCGGCGTCGCGAAGAGGGCTGACGCCCCAGGCGACCCGCGCCACCCGCGCCGCGCCCGCGCCCACCACCCGGGTCGTCGCCAGGCCAGCGTCCCTTCGCCGCGGGCCCGTGTGGTAGGCTCCCGCGAATGCGCGTCCAAGCTCTTGGGTCCCTCGTTCTCCTCGTGCTCGCGACGGCCTGCCGCGAGGACCCGAAGCCCGCTCCGGTCGAGGTGCCGGAGGCCGCCGCGCCCGTCCCCGTCGAGGCGGGGCCGGTCGACATCACGAAGTGCGCCGGGTGCCAGCTCGCGCCGATGGCCGGGTGGACGTTCGAGGGCGTGTACGCCGACGCGAAGTGCACCGAGCCGCTCGCCCAGCTCATCGCGCCTGCGTGCTCGGTCATCCCGGCGGTGGGGCCCACGACGCTCACCTACGTTGACGCGGTCGGCAAGCGGAAAGCGAACGAGACGACGAGCGTGACCGTCGGCCCGCAGGTGCTCGCCGACGCGCCGCGCTACCGCAAGGCGGACAAGGAGTGCGTGAAGGCCAACGACGGCGCCGTCGACGTCACGCCGGCGAGCTGCACGGGCTCGAGGGTGTGCCGCGACCAGGTCGGCACGCTCGGGTGCACGGGCTGCCGCACGTTCACGACGGGCTGCCCCGACTTCGAGGAGACGCGCCTCTACGCCGCCATCGACGACCCAGGCCTCGGCGCCGCGAAGACCGGTGGCGGCGGCAACAACCTCGGCCGCCTCGGCCAGTGCTGCGCGGCGCTCAACGCCGAGGCCAGCCGCCTCGGGCTCTCGCCGGAGGCTGGCCTCCTCCGCAACGCCGCGGCGCAGTGCCTCGCCATCGTGCGCGCCGCCGGGCCGAACAGCAACGCGCCGGAGCTTGGGGTCATTCGCGGGGCGCTGGCTGGCCGTCCCGTGCCGGCGGTCTGCTCGGGCTTCTAGCGCCGCGCCACGGGGCCTCCGCGCGCGCTCCGTGATACTGCTCGGGCGTGCGCGAGCTGTCGGTGGGGATCATCGGGTGCGGGACGGCGGGCAGCGCCGCGGCCCTCTTTCTCGAGCGCGCCGGGCACCGCGTCACGGTGTACGAGCGGGTCTCCGATCCGCGGCCCGTGGGGGCCGGTATCACGCTCCAGCCCACGGGGCTCCACGTCCTGCGCCGGCTCGGGCTCAAGTCGAACGTCGGGGCGAGGGGCGCGCGCATCGACCGCCTCCGCGCCGTCGACCCGCGCGGGCGGGCCCTCTTCGACCTGCGCTACCGCGACGTGGGCGAGCGCCTCTACGGCCTCGGAGTCCACCGCGGCGTGGTCTTCCAGTCGCTCTTCGACGAGGTCGAGGCCCGCTCCATCGACGTGCGTCTCGGCGTCGCCGGCGAGGACCTCGCGCGGGCCGAGACCCCGGCGCGGAGCGCGCCAGGCGGGCCGGTGAGGCCGTCGCCTCGACGCCATTGGATCATCGACGACGAGGGGAATCGGCACGGGCCGCACGAGCTCGTGCTCGTGTGCGACGGCGCGCGCTCCCACTTTCGCGACGACACCGACCTCGCGAAGAGGGTCACGCCGTACCCGTGGGGCGCGCTGTGGTTCGTGGGTGAAGACCCCGAGCGCACCTTTGGTCACACGCTGCACCAGGCCGTGCGCTCCAACCAGCAGATGCTCGGGCTGCTCCCGACGGGGACGGGGCCGTCGGGCATCACGCCCCTCGTGAGCCTCTTTTGGAGCCTCCGCGCCGACCGCCTCGACGCGTGGCGCGCCGCGGGCCTGGACGCGTGGCGACGCGACGCGCTCAAGCTCTGCCCTCAAGCAGAGCCGGTCCTCCTTCAGATTCGCGAGCCCGAGCAGGTGCTCTACTCCGGCTACCTCGACGTCCGCATGGAGCGCTGGAACACCCGCAGCGTGGTGTACCTCGGCGACGCCGCGCACGCGATGAGCCCGCAGCTCGGGCAGGGCTGCAACCTCGCGCTGTGGGACGCCCTCGTCCTCGCCGAGACGCTCGCGGCGCACGACGACCTCCCGGTCGCGCTCGACGCGTACTCGCGCGAGCGCCGCCAGCACCTCGCCTTCTACCAGCTCGCCACTCGCTGGCTCACGCCCTTCTTCCAGGGGGACCAACCGATGCTGGGGGACCTCCGCGACGCGCTCATGCCGCTGCTCGCGCGCGTGGGGCTCACTCGGAAGGTGATGACGCTGGCGATGTGCGGGGTGCTGGAGGGCTTCGCCGGTGGCACGGTCGCGCAGCCCGGCGGCACCACGAAGCTCCTGACGTAAACGTCGCATTGCAGCGACGGGCAAAGCGGGTAGCGTGAACGGGCTGGTTGGGCCGCGCTCGGGCCGGCGAGGAGGCTGCGTGGTTCGAATCGCTCGTTCGTCTGGCTGTCGTTCGACTGGCTCCCGCACGGCGCTGTTCGCGAGCCTCGCGCTGCTCGGCGTCACGGTCGGGGCCTGCAGCTCCACGCCGTCGACCGAGCCTCCCGCAGCCGACGCGGCGCCGCCCGTCACCGCCTCGGTCGACGCTGCGCGCCCCCCGGCGCCCGACGCCGCCGTCCCCGACGCCGCCATCCCGTGCGGGAAGAACCTGCCGAAGAAGTGCGGCGTGGGGGAGGCGTGCGTCGATCCCACCGACTGCGAGTCGCTCAACTGCTCCGGCGGGTCGTGCGTCGCGAGCTCGTGCGCCAACAAGGTGCAAGACGGCAAGGAGACCGGCGTCGACTGCGGCGGGACGTGCCCCACGAAGTGCGACGGCGAGCCTTGCGCCAAGAACGAGGACTGCCAGAGCACCACGTGCGCGCCGGACAAGACCTGCGCCCCGCCCGGCACCAAGACCTGCGGCGTGGGGCTCCCCAACCCCTGCGAGAACGGCGAGGTGTGCCTCCAAGACCTCGACTGCCGCACCGACTACTGCCGCGCGCTCGCGTGCACCGCGCCTCCGGCGAGCGTGCACCAAGACGGGCGCCGCGACGGCGGCGAGACCGGGATCGACTGCGGCGGCACCGCGGCGCCCGCGCAGCTCTGCGGCGCCGGGCAGAAGTGCAAGGTCAGCGACGACTGCGTGTCCACGTGCACCGCGGGCGTATGCGACGCGCCCAGCGCGACCGACGGCAAGAAGAACAACGGCGAGACCGACGTCGACTGCGGCGGTCCGAACGCCCCGCGCTGCCTGCTCACCCAGGCCTGCGCCACCGACAACGACTGCCAGCTCCGGGCGTGCGCCGCGAGCGTGTGCGTGACCCCCACCTCGAGCGACAACGTCAAGAACGGCCTCGAGACCGACGTCGACTGTGGCGGCGGCCCCGTGACCGAGGGCGCGGTGACCTACCAGGCCCCCGCGTGCAAGGACGACAAGCGCTGCGCGGTCGCCGCGGACTGCCTCTCCGAGGCGTGCTCCCCCGCCGGCCGGTGCGTCGCCAAGTCGTGCGCAACCGCCGAGAGCGCAGGCATCGCCACGTGCGGAACGAAGGAGGTGGGCGAGGCCGGCGTCGCGCACGAGTCGTGCTGTCGCTCGCTCACGCTGCCCACGCGCACGACGAGGCGCCTCGACAAATACGAGATCACCGCCGGGCGCATGCGCAGCTTCGTCACGGACGTGGGCCCCAACGTCCGCGCGTGGGTCGCGGCCTACGTCGCGGCGAACCCCGGCTCGCAGCTCGGCCAGCTCGTCACGCTCGCGCCGGTGGTCGGAAACCTCTACCCGTCGACGCGCTCGGGCCCGCTCAACATCGTCGCGCACCTCGGCGCGATCGACATCGACAACTACAACGGCATTCGGGGCTGCTCGAACTGGTACGACGTGGCGAACCCGGCGTCGGGGAATTTCGGCGCGTCGACCTACTGGCAGCCCGACGCCGACATCGCCCAGTACGGCATCCCCCCGCGCACGATCCCGCGGACCACGCTCGACGTGAAGCCCCTCACGTGCGTCACGCCCATCATGCTCGCGGCGTTCTGCGCCTGGGACGGCGGCGAGCTCGCCAAGCACGCCGACTTCATGGACGCGTGGGGCGCCTACAACCAGCCCATGGGCGCGACCGATCCCGGGCGGCCCGCCTACAACTGGTGCAATGGTCGGCCGGGCAACGGCGGCTGGTCCTGCCAAGACACGGCGCTCGGCAACGGCGGCATCTTCTACGAGTTCCCGAAGAACCAGAACGAGAGCCGCGACCTCAGCATCTGGATCGCCGGACCGGGAAGGTTCGCCACCGACGCGACGTACCTCAAGTCGGGCGGTGAGTCTTGGTACGATCTGATGGCGAACCTCGGCGAGTACACGGGCGACTTCTCGAACCCGACCTTCGACTTCTGCGACTTCTCGACCGCGCCCGCGGGCGGCGCCACCACGTGCACGCGCTCGAACAAGCCCGCCGGGAGCATCGGCACGCTCTACACCGGCATTCCGCTCGCGGGCATCGTCGGGCGCTCGTGGGAGGGGCACAACTACGGCCGCGGCAACACGGCGAACTTCCAGGTGATGTTCCAGTACGGCAAGTTCGGCGGGCGGTGCGTGCGTCCCGCGCAATAGCCCTCTCGCGGTGGAGGGGAGCGTGAGGCGCGCGCGGGTCCCGCGAGCGCCGGGTCGGGTCGTCGCGCGGGTCTTCGCGCCGGTCTTCGCGGCGGCCGCCTTGTGCTTCGTCGCAGAGGCCGAGGCGCGCGCCGAGCTCCCGGAGCGGCTCGCCGTGACCCCGGTCGCCTCGGACCAGGGCGTGGTCGCGGGGCCCTCGCTCGGCCGGCTCTCCCGGCACCTGCGGTCGCTGCTCGCCGCCGAGGACGGCGTGGAGGTGATGGCCGTCGCGGGCGCTCCGGACGCCATCCGCAACGTCGCGGACGTCGCGCTGTTCGTCACCGTCGCGAGCCGCGGCACGGTCGTCGTGCTCACGGCCGAGGCGCGCGACCTGCGAGACAATCACGCCGTCGCCCGCGCGCGCTGTGACCTCACCGCGCCGCCCTCGCAGCTCCTCGAGCCACGCCTCCACGAGGCCCTCGCCGACCTCGTGGCGCAGCTCGCCGGGCGCGCGCCCATGGGGTACGTCCGCGACGTCCCGCTCGAGTCGCTCCAGCCGGTGGAGATCGACGTGGGCGACGAGCCGCCGCCGCCACCGCTGCCGCCGCCGCCGCCGCCGCCACCGCCACCGCCACCGCCACCGCCGGACGACGAGCTCAGCGACCACTACGTGGGCCAGCTCTGGCTCGAGAACGACGCCGACTCCTTCGCGGGCCTCGGGCGGCTCGCGCTCACCTGGAACCGCGCGGAGAGCTCGGTGGGCCTCGCGGACGTGGCGCTCTGGCGCAACGGCGCCGGCTCGTTCGCTGGCGGCCTACAGCTCTCGCTGCGGGGCAACGAGGTGGGCGCGTTCTACGGTGTCGGACAGGTCGCACTCGTGTCGAACGCGGCCGACGAGCTCACGGGGCTCGGGCAGATCGCCTTACGAAACCGCGCCGCGCGCTTCACCGGGCTCGCGCAGCTGGGGCTGTGGAACGAGGTCGACGGCGCGAGCGAGGGCGATCCGCGCTTCGTCGGCGCCGCGCAGGTCGGCATGCTGAACGAGGTCGAGCGGCCGCTCGTCGCTGGCCTCCAGCTCGGGCTCGTGAACTGGTCGCGCGCCACGACCACGGCCGCCGTCCAGGTCGGTCTGGGCAGCTACACGAAGCGCGAGGACTTCCGCGGCGGCCTCCAGCTCGGCCTCGCGAGCGTCGCCGGCCGCGACTTCGAGGGCCTCATGCAGGTCGGCGTGCTCGCGGGCACCTTGCGCACGTACTCGGGAGTCGTCCAGGCCGGCGTCGTTAGCTATGTAGGAAATAACCTCTATCGCGAGGTGCTGGGGATCTCGATCGACAATGGGGAGAATTATCGCGAAAACTTTCAAGGGGTTGCGCAGCTTGGAGTGGTGTCGTTGACAGACCACGATTTCCGCGGCGTGCTTCAGCTCGGCGCCCTCGGGAACCTGGCGGGAGGCAGTTTCTTTGGAGTCGCACAGGTGGGCGCCGCCAACTTCGTCGACCAGGGGTTCCACGGCGCGCTCCAGGTGGGAGCCTTCAGCGGCGTCGACCGGTTCGCGGGGCTCGCGCAGGTCGGCGCGGTCACCTACGCGGGTCGCGAGCTCGCGGGCTCCCAGCTCGGCGCGGTGAACCTCGCCGAGCGCACGCTCGGCGCGCAGGTGGGCGTCGTGAACCTCGCCGAGCGCGTCGCGGGCGTCCAGGTCGGGGTGTTCAACTTCGCCGACCACCTCGCGGGGCTGCAGCTCGGCGTCGTGAACATCGCGTCCAACGGCGTGCTCCCCGTCAGCGGCGTGCTGAACCTCGGCTTCGACTAGGGCGCTCGCGCACTAAGGCGGAACCCAGTTCCGCCGATCCTGAATCGTCAGAAAGCCATGTGCACACGTCGCGGATCGAGCCCGGAATCCCACGGCTCTCGTGAGAAGCCGAAGGCGCGAGCCGTGGGATTTCGGGCTCGATCCCAGTGAGCACCGCCTTGATTAGCCCGGCGCCTGCGCGGCGATGGTGCTCCACGCCGCGGTCGACGCGCGCGCCGCCTCCTCGCCGAGGCGCTTCTCCTTCGCGTCGAGCGCGATCAGTGCGTCCTGGGCGGCCTCGAGCTCGCGCACGTACCGCGCGCGCAGCTGCGCCTCGGGCCCGCCGTCCTTCAGCACCGCCAGCTGCTCGTTGATGCGCCGCTGCTTCTCGTAGAGGGCCTCCCGCTCGCCCGCGACCTCGCGCTGCGCCTTGTCGAGCTTGCGCCACTCCGCGAACAGCGCGAGGGCGTCCCGCATCGCCGCGGCGTGGGGCTTCTCGAGCAGGCGCGCGGCGAGCCACGCGTCAATCTGCGTGGCCGCGAGCTGCGCGTACTCCGCCCGCGACCCCGTGACCTCGTGCTCCACCACCTCCACGCTCACCCGCCCGGCGGCGGGCACCTCGGTGACGAACCGGTGGAAGCTGGCGGTCGTCTCCGCGGGCTGCAGCGTACCTCCCACGAACGAGCGGCCCGCGACCACCGGGAGCTCGAACGTCACCGAGATCGCCTCGGCGTGGTCGCTCTCGGCCGTGAACGTGTGGCGCCACTCGGTCTCGGTCTCCACGCGCAGGCAGTCGCGCTGCAGGCGGAGCGCGTGCGTCGCGTGGCGCACACGCTCGGCGTGCTTGCATCGAACGGCGAGGTCCTTCGCGAACGACAGCTTCACGTCCACCCCCCGCGCGCTGTAGGGCACCATGGACTCGCCGGCGTACACGTCGCCGTCGTAGACGACCGCCGCCCCCTCCTCCAGCACGGCGTTCGAGGTGTTCTTGAACGACACGACGAGGTCGGGCGCGGGCGGCGAGCCGCGCCGCCAGATCCGCTCCTTCGTCGCGTCGAGCTTCACCGAGAGCAGCGGCACCATGGCGGAGCCGCCGCGCTTGAGCGCGATGCGCGGGCCCACGCGGTACTCGAAGAACTCGCCGCGGTCGCCAAAGGTGGCCGCGTCGGCGCCGCCGCCCACCATCGCCGCGGGGGAGGGCGCGTCGAGGTCGTCGTCGTCGCCGTACCCGTCGTACGCGCCCTCGGACATCGCCATCATGCGCATCACGGGCGCGGGCGCGGGCATGGCGGCAGGCGAGCCGAAGGAGGCCATGGCGGCGGGAGGCGGGGGCATCCCGCGCTCGAAGCGGGTGGGCGCCGCGGCGGCCCGGCTCTGCTCCTCCACCACGGCGCGGCTCACGCTCTTCGGGTTGTAGAGGTCGATGACGAAGCTCACGGGTTGTCCGGTCGTGAGCACCAGCGCGAGGTCCTCGAGGTCCTCCTCGACCGGGTTGTGCACGATGCCCCACGCCATGAGGTGGGTGTCGGTCCCGGTGCGACCGACGCGGTACGACACGCGCCACGCGGGGGCCGGCACGACGTACGACACGCGCAGGTCGTCGCACGAGCCCCGGAGGTCGACCCGCACGATGCGGTTCTCTCCCGTGCTCGCCGCGCGGCTGCGATCGATGAAGAACGCCAGATCGGCCTTGGCGCTCTCTTCGAGCAGCTCGACGTGGGTCGCCCGCGCGAGGTCGACGAGAGAGAGACCGCCTCCCGAGCGCAGCACGAGGGTCCTCTTCTCACCGCCCTCGGCCTCCGGCGCCTGCTCGAGCCCCACGACCTCGCCCTCGATCCGCGCCCCGTCTGCGACCACCGCGACCGCGCGCCCGCGCATGGACGCGAGGAGGTGAAAGAGCGCGCCGCCGGGGGGGAAGTTGAGCTTCCGCCGCGCGAGCGCGAGCTCGGGGTCCTCCGGCTTCTCGAACGCCACGGCGCCCACGGTGGCGTCGCCCCCGGTCACCCAAAGCGCGAGCGACTTCAAGACGTCGTTCATCTCGTCGCGCTTGAACGCGAGTTCGAAGGGCCCCGAGGCCGGCCCCGCGCGCTCGATGTACGCCACGCCGTGCTTGAACATCACCATCCGTCGGACCTTCGGAGTTCCCATCGGCCCAACGTACAGCAGCGCGCCGTGCGCGAAACCTCCTCGAAACGCGGCCTCGGGCCCAATGACGCTGCCGCACGCGCTCCCGCGTGCCGCGCGGGAGAAACGGGAAATGCGCATCGACACCGGAGACACGGCCTGGCTGCTCGTCAGCGCGGCGCTGGTCCTCTTCATGAGCCCCGGGCTCGCGCTCTTCTACGCCGGCATGGTGCGCCGCAAGAACGTCCTCTCCACGCTCATGCACTCGTTCTCCAGCATCCCCATCGTGCTCGCGCTCTGGCTCGTGTGCGGGTACGGCCTCGCGTTCGGGCCGACGCACCACGGCCTCATCGGAGGGGTCGGCGCGAGCGGCCTCGGCCTCGAGCGCCTCGCCTCCGCCAACCACGGCACGGTGCCCGAGCTCGCGTTCGTCGCGTTCCAGATGATGTTCGCGGGCATCGCGCCGGCGCTCATCTCGGGCGCGTTCGCGGAGCGCATGAAGTTCACGAGCTACCTGGCCTTCGTCGCGCTGTGGTCGCTCTTCGTCTACATCCCCATGGCGCACTGGGTGTGGGCGGACGGCGGCTGGCTCGCCGCGATGGGGGCGCTCGACTTCGCCGGCGGCGCGGTCATCCACATCACCGCCGGGGTGTCGGCCCTGGTGTTCGCCAAGGTGCTCGGCCCGCGGCTCAAGTACCCGCACGAGCGGCCGCTCCCGCACGACCTCACGATGACCATGACCGGCGCCGGCATCCTCTGGTTCGGGTGGTTCGGCTTCAACGCGGGCAGCGCGCTGTCCTCGGGGCACCTCGCCGCGCTCGCCTTCGTCGCGACCCACCTCGGCGCGGCCGGCGGCGTCGTCGGCTGGACCCTCGTCGAGTGGCGTCACCGCGGCAAGCCCACGGCCCTCGGCGTCGCCTCCGGGCTCGTGGGCGGGCTCGTCGCCATCACGCCGGCGGCGGGGTTCGTGGCCCCTTGGGCGGCGTTCCTCATCGGTCTCTGCGCCGGCGCGGCCTGCTACGGCGGCGTGCTCATGAAGTACCGGCTCGGCTACGACGACTCGCTCGACGCGTTCGGCGTGCACGGCGTCGGGGGCATCCTCGGCGCGCTGCTGACGGGCGTGTTCGCGCGCGCCCGCGTGTTCCCAGGCGCGGACAAGCCCTTCGGCAGCGACGGCGCGCTCTACGGCAACGTCCGCCTGCTCGGCGTGCAGGCGCTCACGAGCCTCGTCGCCGCCGTGTTCGCCGGCGTCGTCACGTGGGTCATCCTGAAGGTGCTCGATCGCACGCTCGGGCTGCGGGTGACGGCCTCCGACGAGCGCGAGGGCCTCGACACCACCCAGCACGGCGAGACCGGCTACGCCGGCTGACGTCGCGCGTTGACCTCCGCGCGGCGCGCCGCTAGCGAGGGCGTGTGCCACCGTCGATCCGCTCGCTCGCCTCGCTCCGCCGCGATCTCTCCCTCTTCGCCAAGTACCACCTCGTGCGCCGCTCGGTGCGCTACCCGGCGCGGGAGCTCGAGCTCGGCGTCGTGTCGCTCGGCTTCGACCTCGGCGCCTACGTGGAGACGCTCCGCGGCTACGAGGGCCCGTTCTCGATCTCCACGCTCGCCGAGGTGCGCTTCGAGGGCGAGCGCTTCCCGATCCTCGCGGTCCGCTCGCGCGCGCCGGCCGCATCGCTCGGGTCCGGGGCCCGTCGTCGTCCGCGCGTCGTGGTGCTCGCGGGTGTGCACGGCAACGAGCACGCGGGGCTCCTCGCGGTGCCTCGCGTCCTCGATCGCCTCGCCGCCGACGCGGAGCTCGCGGCGCAGATCGACCTCACGCTCGTGACCCCCGTGAACCCCGTCGGCGCGGCGCACCTCTCGCGCTACAACGGGGAAGGGTACGATATCAATCGTGATTTCGTCCGGTTCGACACGGTCGAGGCGCGCGCCGTGCGCCGCGTGATTGCGCAGGCGCGGCCCGACTTCGTCGTGTCTCTCCACGAGGGGCCGCAGGACGCGACGTTCTTCTTCTCGAACCGCCACGTCGCGCCCGCGCTCGCCTCCCGCCTGCTCGCGCGCATGGGAGCGGGCGGGGTGACGCTCGCGAGGCACGACTACTTCGGCCGCGCGCTCCGTGAGCCCGGCCACGCGCCCATGGACACGGCGACGTACGCGCTCACGTGGGCGTGGGCGCGCGCGCTCCGCATGATGCCCACGGGCTTCTACGCCGACGAGCGCGCCATCCCCGAGATCACGCTCGAGAGTTCCTGGCGCGCGAGCAGCCTCGAGGCCCGCGTGGGCCCCCACGTCGACCTCGTGTGCGCGCTGCTGGCCGAGCTGCGCGAGGAGGGAGCGGGGGCGTAGGCGCGCCGCCCTCGCAGGGCGTCTTGGGTCGCTCGTGGAGCGCGCGGCCGCGACGGGCTCACGCGGCCCCGCGGTCGCTCGTTCCGCTGGTCGCGCGCGCGCCTCCGTGAGACGCTCCATGATCGCGCCGCTCGACCGAGCGCGCGGGAGCGGGAGCGGGAGGACAGACCATGGCGAACGGGAAGGACATGTCGCGACGGGACGTGCTGCTCGGGGGGCTCGCGCTGGCCGTCCCCCTCGCCGCCGGGTGCAGCTCGCCCGATCCCTCGGGCGCCGCGGACGCCGCGCCCACGCCACCGGCCACCGGCACGACGCCGCCGGCGCCGCCGCCGGACGCCTCGTCGCCGCCTGACGCTTCCGCCCCCGACGCGGCCGACGCGAGCCCGCCGCCGGACGCGGCGGCGCCCGTCGTGGGCGGGCCCGGCGTGGTGGTCGAGGTCACGCACTGCGGGGCCGTCGTGGGCGAGGTGGTGATGGCCGGTCCGGTGCGCGACATCGTGGCCCGCGGCATGACCGAGCTCACCGGGCGCGCGACGGAGGAGGCCGCGTGGAAGGCGCTCTTCTCCCCCGGCGACGTGGTGGGCATCAAGGTGAGCCCGGTCGGGTACCCGAAGGTGTTCAGCCAGGTGGCGACCGTCGCGGAGATCGTGCGCGGGCTCCGCACCTTCAGCCGGCTGGACGTGAGCAGCCGCAGCCTGTTTGCGCTGATCGAGCCCGGCAGCTGCTTTGCCGGCAGCTTCCTGGAACTGGCG
>DAORJJ010000170.1:0-12313 GCA_035439005.1 Polyangiaceae bacterium
AGCTCGTCGGCCGCGCGCGCGAGCCCCGCGCGATCGCCCCGAAAGAGCTCGGCCACCCGGACGCGGGCGGGGTCCACCTTGGCGAGGTTGAGCGCGGGCTCGCGCTGACCCGACATGCGGACCTGCGCCCACTTGACCCCTTCGCGGTAGCGCTCGCTCCCCGGGCCGCACCCCACGACCAGCACGCCGCCGGCGCCGTGGCGCAGCGCGCGCTCCACCGTGAGCGCGTGCACCCACCCCGCGCAAGGGACTGGCAGCACGACGTACCCCGGGAGCGCCTCGCAGCGGCCGTTCGCGTCCGGCGTGAGCGCGGCGCCCGCGGACTCCGCGCACACGAAGGCCACGAGCGGGGCCTCGCGCGCCTTCACCGCGGCGTCGACCCAGCCGTCCATGCGCGCGCGGAGCGGCACGACCTGAAACCACGGCAGCGAGATGCTCCCCGAGTCGCACGAGCCCGCGCACACGCCGCACCCGACACACTTCGCCGGGTCGACCTCGGCCTGCACCTGGAACTTCCGCCCGTCCGTGCGGGGCACCATGCGGATCGCGTCGTACGGGCAGTCGTCGTGGCAGTGGACGCACGCGTTGCACGAGGGGAGGTCCACGGTGGCGGCGGCGGCGCGGCGCGCCCCGCGGCGCAGGAAGGACCACGGCACGGAGTAGACGGCGAGCCCCGCGACGAGCGCGATCGCCCAGAGCGCGCCGGCGCCGAGCCGGTCGGTGAGGGCGAGCGGCGCGAGGTACCACGCGTCCATCGAGAAGCCGCTGGGGGCCACGGCCATGCGGGCGGGCCCGCTGGTCTGGGCTGGCAGCGCGAGCGAGACCACCGCGAGCGACGCGAGCACCCAGCCGGTGAGGGCGCGCCCCGTGAGGAACTCAGGGCGGGAGAGCCGGGTGATGTGGAGCCAGAGCATCACCCCCATGCCGAGGGGGACGAGCATGTGCACGAAGAAGACGACGAAGAAGAGCAGCGAGCTCACCGCGTCGTCCGCGAGGAACGAGCGCGAGAGCGGATCGGCGAAGACGGGCAGCGCGTCGAGCATGCGCGCGGTCCCCAGCGCCACCTGGCGCGCGCGCTCGTCCCACACGAGCCAGTAGCCGAGCCACCCCACGAGCCAGAGCGCCGCGATGAGCGCCGCGCCCGTGAGCCACGCGAGCCAGCGCGCGCCCCCGAACCTGCGCGCGAAGAAGAGCTTCAGCGCGTGGAGCAGCACGAAGAGCATGCACGCGTCGGAGCTGTAGCGGTGCACCGAGCGCACGAAGCCCGAGGTGAAGCGGGCCGCGTCCATGGCGTGCACCGAGTCGTAGGCGTCGTGCACGCTCGCGCGGTACCAGAAGAGCAGCAACACGCCGCTCGCGAGCGCGACGATGAGCGTGGTGTTCGCGATGGCGCCGGTCTGACCGAGCGGGTTGAGGTGCTCGGGCAGGAACCGCGCGAGCGCGCGATCGGCCCGTAGGAACAGCGCCTCCCCCGCGCGGAGCCACGCCTCGCCCCTCACCGGGGGCTCGACGCGCGCGTCCGCTCTCTGTGGCGGGAGCACAGGCAGCGAGCGCTTGCCGGGCGTCGCGCTCGCCGCGGTGGCGCAGTCCTTCAGGCTCACCGCCCGCAGCTCGGGCGAGAGCTCGACGGAGCGCTTCTTGGGCAGCTTGTGGGCAGGTTCGGCCACGCTCAGCTCCCTTGCGGGGCCTCGCCGAGCAGCACCCTGAGCGCCTCGAGCAGCCACTTCTCCTGCACCGCGCCCAGCGTGAGCCGGTACGCCACGCGGCCCTGCCGGTCGATGAGCACGAAGATGTTCGCGTGGTCGATGGCGCCCGTCTCGGGGTTCTTGGAGCGTCCGATGGTGAGCGCGTCAAGCGCCGCGTTCACCTCGGCCGGGGCGCCCCAGAGCAGGTTCCAGGTCGGCGCCGCCACGCCCTGCGCCTTCGCCATCGCGGCGAGGGCGGCCTGATCGTCGTGCTCCGGATCGAGGGTGACGGCGAGCACCGTGAGGTCGGCGCGCTCGGCTGGCGTGAGCGCCCCGACGGCGCGCTTCGCCTGGGCGAGGATCATCGGACAGGTGAACCCGCACGAGGCGTAGACGCCGGTGAGCATCACCACCTTGCCCTGCGCGTCGCCCACCGACACGGCCGCCCCCTCCTGGTTCTTCAGCGAGAACACCGGGGAGCGGAGGCCGGTGCGCAGCGACTTGGCCGGGAAGGGCAGGTCCTCGGCGCGCGCGTCGCGGTCCATCTGGAGCAGGGAGAACGCCGCGACGCCGACGAGCGCGAGGGCGCTGGCGAGGTACGGCAGCGTCGCCCGCGGGCGGGTCCGCGCGATCTCCCGCAGCGGCTTCCACCAGAGGGCGGCGATGATGACCCCGAGCACGAGCGGCTCCGCGATGGCGAGGAACACGTACGCGCCCTCGGAGTGTCCGGTGCTCGGATCGTATCCAAAGCACCAGATCTTGAACTGCTCGGCGAAGGCGCCGAAGCCGGTCTGCGACGCGGGCACGAACAGCACCGCCAGCACCAGCGCCTTGAAGGTCACGAGCACCGACAGGACGAGCGTGGGGAATCGCCACGACGAGAAGAATACCTGGAGCCCGCCGAGGGCGCGCATTACGTGTTTCATGGTGTCTCCCGCCCCCCCCCTCTCGTCCCCTCTCGTCGCGTCGAATGGCGGTCAGCGCACGTGCCACACGTCCGCGAGCGCCTTCCAGTTGGCGAAGTAGTAGACAGCGAACGTCCCGAGCAGCACGAGCACGAGGACGAACGTGCCCGGCGCGTGGTGATCGGCCGGGTCGTCCACGGCCTCGCTGTGCACGATGTCGACCACCTTCTCTTCTTTGGATTCAGTCACGAGTGCCTCCTCCGCCTACCAGGCGGTCATCGCCTTGCCTGCGTTGCTCTTGCCGAAGAACACGGCGGCGACCGTGAGCAGGATGAACATGAGCAACCCCACGAACGCGATGGTGCCGCCGATGCCCATGATGCCGAGCATGACGTGGGCCGAGGGGTCGAAGCCGGCCGAGAACTGCGCGCCCGCGAACTCCACGTCCCAGTGGCGACGCGGGACGCCGTACGAGCCCGCGAGGGACATGCCGATCGCCATGATCGAGATGCCCGCGGCGAACACGTAGGGTTGGGCCCGCACGAGCCCGCGCGCGTAGTACTCGCGCTGGAACAGCAGCGGAACCACGTAGTAGGCGAGCCCCATGAAGGCGAGCGACGTGCCGCCGACCACGGTCATGTGGAAGTGACCCGGGATACGCAGCGTGTTGTGCGCGATGATGTTGATCTGCTCGGTGCCGAGCGTCACGCCGGTGATGCCGCCGCCAAAGCCGAAGATGACGAGCGAGAGGAAGAACGCGGAGAACCCGGGGTTCTTCCAGGGCGCCGCGGCCAGCCAGCTGAAGAGCCCCGAGTTGTGGCCCTTCTTTCGCATCGCGACCTCGACCGAGGCGGGGACGGTGAAGCCGTGGATCATGGAGGCGAGCACGGCGAGGTACATCGCGTACGAGGTGTTCCAGATCTTCCAGCCCGCGCCGACGCCCGGGTCCACGAGGAGGTGGTGGGCGGAGGCGAGGTTGATGAAGAGGATGTAGAGGATGAAGGCGCCGCGGCACACAGCCTGGTTGATGGGCTTGGCGCCCACGGTGAGCGTGGCCAGGAAATACCAGACCGACACCATCGCGCAGACGTTGACCTGTTGCGACATGTGCCCGAGCCCCCACCAGATGAGGCGGTACCAGGCCGGGTCGGGCGCGCCCACGAGGCCGAGCGACCAGAGGAACGTGGGGATCATGACCGCCGCGCCGTGCGCCAGCGTGACGACGGCGATGATGGCGGCCGCGAGGGCGCCGAACGTGACGAGCGGCATCGACCCGACGTAGGTCTTGTCGCGCTTCGCGATGTAGAGGGTCGCGAAGAAGTTCCCGACGGCGATGAGCGTGCCGACGGCCACGAGGATGATACCCAAGTAGAAGCCTGGGTGACCCTGCATCGGCGCGTAGCTCGTCATGAGCACGTCGGCCTTCCCGGCCAGCACGAAGTAGTCGACCATCACCGCGCCGACCAGCATCATCCCGAAGGAGACGTAGGCCATGCTCTTCCACGCGAGCCGTGAGTTGAGGAGCGTCGTCGACGCGAAGTAGAGGATCGCCACCTCCATGAACAGGATCCAGAAGATGAGCATGTTGAGCCCATGCAAGGTCAGGATCCGGTAGTACCAGGCGGCGGAGAGCAGGTGCACGGCCGGCCAGCGCGTGAGCGCGAGCAGGAGCGCCGAGATCCCTCCCACGAGCAGGAACACGACCGCCATGACGGCGTTCAGCCGGATGAACTGCTGCGCCACGAGGCAGATGGGCAGTCCGGTGGTGTCGCAGGAGCGCAGCTCACCGGCGCGGTGGTTGCCTTTCGGCTTCTCCGGCGTGGCGGGGGAGTCCTCCGCCTCGGGGGCGGCTCCCAGGGTTGCTGTGTTGGCCATGGGTGATTGGGTCCTCTCTAGTCCTCGACGATGATCTTGCCGGTCATCGTGTGGTGGCCGATGCCACAGAACTCATTGCAAATGACGTTGAACACGCCCGACATGGTCGGCGTGATGGTGATCACGTGGTCGTAGCCTGGCAGAATCTGGAAGTTGAGGTTCACGGGCTGCACCGAGAACCCGTGTTGGAGATCGAGCGACGACATGTGGAGCCGGTAGCTCTGCCCCTTTCGCAGCTTCAAGATGGGGCTGAATCGCCACATCTGCGCGAGCAGGTAGGCGTCTCCGCCCGGGGAGGGCTCCACGATCGCGACGCCCTTCTCCTCGCCGACCCCGTTGGTCTTCACGAAGCGATCGACCCGGGCCTGGAAGGCCGCGGGCTCCACGCGGTACGACTCTCCTGTGCTGTTCTGCTTTCCCTTGTAGTGCCAATAGGGCATGGCGAGCGTGAGGACGACGCACCACAGGAGCGCGAGCCCGATCCACGCGCGCTCGCCGCCCGACGGGGCCTTGAACCAACCTTCCGCTGGTGTGCTGATGCTCATGGTGCCCTCACGGGAGCGTCGCGGGCTTCACGCCAGCGATCTCGATCCAACCCCAGAGTGTGTACGAGACGAACGGGACCAGGACCCCGAGCGCCAACAGCAACCAAGGGTTGTCCATCAGCCGCTGGAGTGGATGCTTTGGCTGGGCTTGTTCCACGGAGACCTCCACGGGGGCGACGTGTCGTCGGCGCCCCGGTTCTTGGCGTGGCCGCTGCGCCACGCGACGATGACGATGACCAGAAACAGGAGGCCGCCCGCGACGGCGAGCAGGCCCCCGAGACCCATGACGAAGAGGCCCGCGGTGCCGCCGAGGCTCCGCGCCGCCTGCTCGTGCCCGTAGCTCTTGCGCGCCATGCCCCCGGCGCCGGCGAGGGCGAAGCCCACGGCGAAGACGAGCTGCCCGACGCCATAGACGACCGGCTGGACGCGCGCGAGCGCCCGCTGGCGGGTGGTCGGAAGGGGGTAGCCGAGCCCCGCGAGGAGCGGGTAGGCGACGCCCATGAAGGCCGCTGTGACGGCGCCGATCGACGCGTGGTAGTGCGCGGGCACCATGGTGGTGGAGCCGCGGATCAGCGCGCCGAGGATCGCGCCGACGACCGCGAGGGCGGCGCTGACGGCGAAGGCGAGCGCTCGCGGATCGCGGAGGCCGTGCGCGGAGAGCTCACCGCTCCGGCGCGCGTTCAGGAGCGCGCGCACGCAGAGCACGAGGAACGCGAGGACCACGGGGAAGATCGCGAAGCGCATGAGCTGAGTGAACGCCGTGCGCGCCTCGACGTCCTGGATGCCCCTCGCCGCGAGCAGCGGCGCAACGAGCCACGGGAGGAGGAGCGCGCCGAAGAGCCCCGAGGCCACGCGGCGCGAGACCGGCGAGCGGCCGAGGACCCCCGCGAGGAGGATGAGCCAGACCGAGAGCATCGCGCACGTGCTCGCGAGCTGCAGGACGTGGCCGCCGCCCCAGTTGGCGAGCTCGAAGAGCGTGTCGACGACGAGGCCCGACGGGCGGTTCCACCAGGAGCCCGCGAACGTGAGCGCGGCGAGCAGCAGGGCGATCGCCGTGGCGCGGAGGCCGGGGACGGCGGCGTCGGGGAGGCGCAGCACTACGCCGCCGGTGGGCGTGTCCGGGAAGAGCCGAGCGTCCGTGAAGCTCGCGAGCACGCCGGCGCCGAACGCCACGAGCCCGGCGGCGAAGAGCGGGTGATCGATCATCGGTACGTAGTTCGAGACGATCGGCCGCGAGCCCGGGGCGCCCGCGGAGAGCACGAGCAGCGCCACGCCCGCGGTGGACACGAACACGCCGGCGCGTGAGACGCGGCTGCTGCTTCCTCGCTCGGGGAGCGTGGAGAGCAGGGCGGCGACGAAGGCGTAGAACCACACGACGAGCGAGAGATCGACGTGGACCACCAGGCAACGCCGGAAGAACTGCGGATCGGTCACCAGCCGGTCGAACGGGGGCATGCGCCCGAGGACCAGCGAGAGGGAGAGCAGGCCCGCGAGCACCAGCGAGCCGACCGCGAGGCCCAGCCAGCGGCGCCCACTCACGACCTCGGGCGCGCAGCCGAGCGAGGCGTCGCGGCTGGAGGACGGCGCTACGGGAGGGGAGGTGCTGTCGTCCGACATAATAATGGACATAGACGTCCAGTTTGGTCGACGACATGACCGAAGTCATGTCTCGGTCGCGCCCGCACGTCACCATCGGGCGATGGACCTCCGAAGGCGCCCTCGGCTTCACGGCATCTCACCGGCGCGCGCCGCCGAGCACCGCCCGGCGACTCAGGCCGGCGCGCGGTCGGCGCGCGCCGCCGAGCACCGCCCGGCGACTCAGGCCGGCGCGCGGTCGGCGCTGCTCACGCAGACCGCGGTGTACGCGCTGCGCGCCCTCTCCCGCCTCGCCTCGCTCCCCCTCGGGGAGTCGGCGACCGCGACGGAGGTCGCGGAGAGCTCGAACGTGCCGCTCCCGTACCTGTCGAAGGTGCTTCGGCGCCTCGCGCGGCGTGGGCTGCTCGTCGCGCAGCGCGGCCACGGCGGGGGCTACGCGCTCTCGCGCCCTCCCGCTTCGATCTCCTTCCTCGAGGTCCTCGAGGCGCTCGGCGAGATGCCTGACTCGGGTCGCTGCGCGTTCGGTTGGGGCGCGTGCGACGGGTGCCGCCCGTGCCCCCTCCACGCCTCCTGGAGCGACCTCGAACGCTCGTTTCGCACGTGGGCGGCGACCAGCACGCTCGCCGACGTCGGCCAGTAGCAGCCTGTTGATTTACGGGCCGACGGGAGTAAATTAACGGGCTGCTAGCGTCGGCCCCGCGGGCTCCTTCGGAGACTGCGCCCGCGGCGCTGGAGGTTCACCGCCTGGGCTCCCACCCGCCTCCCGGCTGGCGCGCGCGGTGCTCCTCGCGGAGCTCGCTGCGCGCGTCGGGCGCGAGCAGCTCGCACGGCGGAAACCAGTGGGTGGTCAGCGCTCGACCGAGGAGCGGCGGCAGCGCGCCCTCGAAGGCGGGCTCTTCGGGGCACCGCCAGTGCCACAGCGCGCCGCGGGAGGGCGGGTCGGCGAAGCAGAGCACCTCCTTCACGCCGCCGTTGCAGTTGGTCGCGACGACGAGCACACGCCCGGGCAGCGCGCGAGGCGCCTCGAGCTCGAGCACGACGTCGTGATGAAACTCCCCCTGCTGCCAGTGCGCGAGCAAGGTGTACGCGCCGAGCGCCGCGACCTGCTCGAGGAGCGCGCCGAGCATGTGCGTGTTCGCGAGCGCGTCGAGGAGCGTGGCGGGCGGTGTCGGGGACATGGTCACAGCGTGCCGCCGCGCGCCCGAGCCGCAAGTCGCCCGAACGGGTGTCACTCGGCGGCGGCGGCGAGCCCCGAGGTCGGCGGGAAGATGCGCTCGATCGCGTCGCGGCGGAAGTCGAAGATGCGCGCGAGGGTGCGGCGCACGAACACGGCGTGGGCCACGGCCCCGAGCGGACCGAGGGGCAGCTCGTACTCCACGCGGTCGCGCATCCACGTGGCGCTCGGCCCGTCGCAGGTGAGCTCGTGTGTGTGCCGCCACGCGCGGTACGGTCCGCGGAGCTGCGCGTCCACGAAGCGCTCGGGCGGGCGGTACTCCTCGATGCGCGTGCGCCAGCGCACCGGCACGCCGAAGAGGGCGATGCGGTAGTCGATGAGCGTGCCCTCGCCCATGTGGACCGGCGCGGGCGTGAGGATCGCGAAGCGCAGGAACGGCGGCGTCAGGCGCTCGAGGTTGGCGGCGTCCTCGAAGAACGCGAACACCTCGTCGCGCGGCCGCTCGATGCGCTGGGTGCGCTCGAGGACGCCCCTCACGGCGCCCCCTCGGCGAGCATCGCCTCGCGCGCGACGGGCGCCTTGGCCTCGTGCAGCACGTCTGCGAGCGCCTCGTCGAGCTGCGGGTGGGCGAACCGAAACCCGGAGACGAGCGCGCGGTCAGGGGCCACCCGCTGGGAGGCGAGCAGCACCTCGGCGAGCTCGCCGAAGGCGACGCGGAGGGCCATGGCGGGCACCGGCAGAAGAGCGGGGCGTCGGAGGGCGCGCCCGAGCGCTCGCGTGAACTCGGCGTTCCGGACCACGCCCGGCGCCACCGCGTTCACCGCGCCGCGGAGCGTCGGCGTCGTCGCGGCGTGCTCGAGCAGGCCCACGACGTCGTCGACGTGGACCCAGGGCATCCACCCCTGGCCGTCGCCGAGGCGGCCCCCGAGGCCTGCGCCAAAAATGGGGCGCAGCCGGGCGAGCGCGCCGCCGGTCGGCGAGAGGACGATGCCTATTCTGAGCGTGACGGTGCGCACGCCGAAGCGCCGCTCCGCCTCGAGGGCCTCCTGCTCCCAGGCCACGCACACGTCGGAGAGGAAGCCCTCGCCCGGGGCGGCGGCCTCCGTGAGGGCCTCGTCGCCGCGGTCGCCATAGAAGCCCACCGCCGAGGCGCACACGAGCACGCGCGGCCTGCGGGTCGTGCGCCCGATCGCCTCGACGATGGCGCGGGTGCCCACCGTGCGGCTCTCCAGGATTCGACGCTTCTTCTCCGTCGTCCAGCGGCCCTCGGCCACGGGCTCGCCCGCGAGGTGGAACACGGCGTCGAGGCCCTCGAACGGGGCCGACGAGGGCGGGTGCACCCCGTCCCACTCGGCGGCCGCTGCGCTGGGGCGCGCGGCGCGGCGGAGCGGCGTCGCGCCGCTCCCGAGCGAGGCCGCGAGCCGCCGGCCGATCGTGCCCGTGGCCCCTGTGATGAGGGCGCGCATCAGGTGGCCCTCGGCGCCGCGTCGAGCGCGCAGGTCGCGTCGGTGCAGCGGCCGGTGAGCCGCAGGCGGTTTCGCGCGAACCACGCGTAGGCCACGTCGAGCGCCCACGCGACGGGCGCGAGCCGGGTGAGCGCGACCCACCGGCCGAGCCCGACCGCCGCGTACACCTCGCGGAACACCTCGACGCCCTGCACGATGGCGCCGTCGGCGCGGCGCCCGTGGATGCTCGCCATGAGCGCCTCGCGCGTGAGCCCGCCGGGCGGCGTGAACGAGGGGGAGGCGATGTCCGTCAGCCGGACACGCCCCCGGGTGTCCATTCTTTGCACAAGGTTCATCTCGCGTCGACAGAGGGGGCAGTCTCCGTCGAAGAAGACCTCGAAGGCGGGGCCCGGCGCGCTCACAGCGTCCTCGTCGCGGCGCGGGGCGCGGGCAGCGGGAGCAGGTGGCCCGAGCGCATCGCCTTCGTGGCCAGGTAGGCCTCGTTGTGCTCGCCGGGGGCGATGGCGTGAGGCACGCGGGCCGTGACGGCCATGCCGTGGCGCTGCAGGCCGAGCACCTTGGCGGGGTTGTTCGTGAGGAGATCGACCGAGCGGACGCCGAGCGTGCGGAGCAGGGCCGCCGCTACGCCGTAGTCGCGGAGATCGTCCGGGAAGCCGAGGGCGAGGTTCGCGTCGACCGTGTCGAGCCCCTGCTCCTGCTGCAGCTTGTACGCGCGGATTTTGTTGGCCAAGCCGATGCCTCGCCCCTCCTGCCGGAGGTAGAGGACGATGCCCTGGCTCGCCGCGCCCACGACCTCGAGCCCGCGCTCGAGCTGCTCGCGGCAGTCGCAGCGGAGCGAGCTCATGATGTCGCCGGTGAGGCACTCGGAGTGCAGGCGGGTCAGCACGTTCGTCGCCCCCCACACGTCGCCCCGCACCATCGCGACGTGCTCGCGCGTCTCGCCCTCCGCCGAGAACACGTAGATGCGGAAGTCGCCGAAGCGCGTCGGCAGGTCCGACATCGCCTCGACGCGGACCCGAGGGGCGCGGGCGTGGTCGGGGGCCGCGGCGTGGGAGTGATCGCTGGTCGTTCGCTGGGTCATGGACGGCTCCTCCAGGGGGTGGTCGCTACCCAGTCAGTGTAGACTTTGTATAGGGTTCGTCAAGCCCTCTGCAATCGAAGAAGCTCAGGCCCGGGGGGCGGCCGCGGGGCCGCGGAGCACCGCCCCGGGCAGCTCGCCGGTCGGCCGGCCGTCCTCCGCGACCTTCCGGCCGCTCACGAACGTGGCGCGGTAGCCGACCGCGTCCTGGGTGAGGCGGCGGCCGCCGGCGGGGAGGTCGAAGGCGAGCTTCGGCGCCTGGAGGGCGAGGCGCTCGAAGTCGATCACGTTGAGGTCGGCCTTGTAGCCAGGCGCGATCACGCCCCGGTCGTGGAGCCCGTAGAACGCCGCGGTGTCGCGCGTCTGCCGCTTCACGACGTGCTCGAGGGGCAGCCGGCCGCGCGCGCGATCGCGCGCCCAGTACGCGAGCATGAAGGTTGGCATCCCGCCGTCGCAGATGGCGCCGCAGTGCGCCCCTCCGTCGGCGAGGCCCATGACCGTGCGCGGGTGCTGGTGCAGCTCGTGGAGCAGGTCGAGGTGGCCGTCGCTGTAGTTGAACAGCGGGAAGTACAACATGCCCTCGCCGTCGCGCTCCATCATGAGGTCGTACGCGATCGCGAGCGGCGCGCGCCCCGTGCGCTGGCCCATCGCCGCGAGGCTCTGGTCGGGCGACGGCTCGTAGTTGGCCGTGCCCATCGGGAACATCTTCGCGAAGGTCTGGGTCACGAACGCCTCGAACGGCGTGAGCTCCCCGGGGCGCTCGGAGAGGAGCTTCGCGCGCACCTCCGGGTCGCGCAGGGCGGCGAGCTGGTCGGGCCAGGGCCGCTGCGCGAGCGCCTGGAACGTGGGCGAGCGCACGAACGGGTGCGCCGTGCCACGCCAGGTCATGAGGATGCCGATCGCGCGCCCTGCGCACTGGCCGAAGATCGGCACGCCGTCCGCGGCGGCGCGCTCGAGGAGCGCGAGGCCCTCCCGCCAGAGCGTGGGGTGCTGGTCGGTCTGGCTCAGGTTGAACACGACGTTGCGGCCGGTCTCGCGCGCGATGCGCTCGAGCCACGGGAACTCCTGGGTCGCCATCAGGTGGTCGGGCGCGATCTCGAAGACGCCGTGGCCGGCCCGCTTCAGCGCGGCCGCGAGCCCGAGGAGCTCCTCGATGGGCGAGTAGGTGCCCGCGACGGGCACGCCCTCGGCCGTCTTGTGGAGCGGCGTGCGGCTCGTGGTGAAGCCGAGCGCGCCGGCGCGCAGCCCCTCCTCCACGACACGCGCCATCTCCGCGATTTGCGCCGCGGTAGGCGGGTCGTTCTCGGAAGCCCTCTGGCCCATCACGTAGCCGCGCACGGCCGCGTGGGGCACTTGCGTGCCCACGTCGAGCGCGAAGGGCAGGCGCCCGAGGGCGTCGATGTACTCGGGGAAGGTCTCCCAGTCCCAGCGGATGCCCTCGTGGAGCGCGCTGCCGGGGATGTCCTCGACCCCCTCCATCACCTGCACGAGCCAGTCGCGATCGGCCACGCGACACGGGGCGAAGCCCACGCCGCAGTTGCCGAGGATCGCGGTGGTGACCCCGTGCCAGCCCGAGGGCGAGAGGTAGGGATCCCAGGTCGCCTGGCCGTCGTAGTGCGTGTGGAGATCCACCCATCCGGGCGTGACCAGGAGCCCCGCGCAGTCGAGCTCCTCTTGGCCGCGCTCGGTCACCTCTCCCACCGCGACGATGCGCCCGCCGTCGATGCCCACGTCGCCCACGCGCTCCTCTGCGCCGGTCCCGTCGATGATGCGCCCGTTCCGCAAGACCCTGTCGAGCATGGCTCTTCTCTCTCCGTCCGTAGTGGTTCGTCGCGCCCCGCCCGCGAACGAGCTTACCGCACCTCGCGCCGGGGCCGCGTCGACGTGGGCCCTTGTCGCCGGACCACCCGCGCCCCACCATGCCGCTCCATGAGCATGCAAGCGAGCCGCCGGCGAGCGGCGTGCCTATGCCACGCGACCGAAGGGAGC
>DAORJJ010000171.1:0-12248 GCA_035439005.1 Polyangiaceae bacterium
CCGAGCTCATGCTCCTGCTGCGGGCCGAGCTCGCGCGCACGCTGGCGGAGGCGCGCCAGCACGTCCGGGCGCGGGCGCGCGAGGTCGACCGTGAGCGCGAGCGGCCGAAGGGCCCGCTCGAGACCCCGTTCGACGAGCTCTCCACGGCGGAGGTCGCCGACGTGCGCCTCGCGGTGCGGCGGCTCGTCGAGCGCCTGCGCGGGCGCGACGCCGTCCGGCGCCGCCGCGCGGCCCGCGGGAGGCCGGCGGCAGGCCCGACGATTCGCAAGTCATTTCAGACCCTTGGCGTGCCCATTGCGCCTGTGTTTCGCGCCCGCCGCCGGCGCCGCCCGAAGCTCGTCGTCCTGTGCGACATCAGCGAGTCGGTGCGCCACGCGGCGCGGTTCCTGCTCGAGCTCACGTACCTCGCGCAGAGCCTCTTCGACGACACGCGCACGTTCGTCTTCGTGAGCGAGCTCGGCGAGACCACCCGCCTCTTCGCCGAGCGCCCGATCTCGGAGGCGCTCGCGGCCGCGTACGGCGGCGCGGTCGTGCCCATCGCCTCGAACTCCAACTACGGCCGCGCGCTCCGCGCCTTCGCCGACGCCGAGCTCACGCAGGGCGTCGATCGGCGCACGACGGTGGTCGTGCTCGGCGACGGCCGGACGAACTACCTCGACCCCGGCGCCGACGCGCTCGCCCGCGTCGCCGCGCGCGCCGGCGCGGTCTACTGGCTCTGCCCGGAGGCGAGGGCCGGCTGGGCCTCGGGGGACAGCGCCATGGAGACCTACGCGCGCCACTGCACCCGCGTGCTCGAGGTGCGCTCGGCCGCCGAGCTCGACCGCGCAGTGCGTGTCGCGCTCGGGTGAGTGGTCGGTGAGTGGTCGGCGTCGGTGAGTCAGTCGACGACGCCGGTGACGTAGCTCTCGTGCAGGGTGATGCCCTTCTCGGGCAGGTTCATGCCCGAGACGGTGCATAGGTAGTCTTTGAAGTTGTACTTCACGACGGCGCCCGCGAAGAGCTCGCGGCCGAGCCGCGCGCGGTCGCCCTCGTCGGTCGTGGGCGAGCCGAGCGAGCCGCGGAGGCCCGTGACCACGGAGTCGAGCTCGCGGGCCGCCGTGTCCTCCGGGAGGTGCCAGCGCCACGTGGAGAGCCCGAGCAGCGTCTTGTCGCCGACGCGAAAGGACATCTCCAGCTCGTCGATGCGCGCGCGCGCGAACGTGGCGGGCAGCGCCTCGGCGGGGATGTCGACGCAGGAGAGCGTGGTGTCCTCGCGGGTCGCCTTGCAGGCCACGCCGTGCGCCTTCGCCCACGCCTGAACGTCATTCAGTGTGGTTTTGTCGAGCTCGAACCCGAGCGCCATCCGCGCCGGTGCGGGCGTCCCGCCGCGCGTGAGGCGGATCGCCCGCTTCTGCGCGTCCTCCACGCCTTGCGGGGGCGCGTTGTTCGCCGGGCAGCCGCCCGCCTTCGCGAGCAGCGGCTTGCCGACGCTCGTGTGCAGCAGGCCGACGACCCCCGTCGCCGCCGCGATCGTGATCGCGACGCCGACGAGGGCCTTCTTCACCGTGGAACGAGGCTGACGCTCGGGTTGGCTCATCGGACTAGCCTCTCAGCCGCCGCCGCCCGCGTCGGTCGGGGGCTTGAAGTCGCCCGACGCCGCGGGGTCGACGATCGCGCCCTTGGTGGCGACCAGCGCGTCGGCCACGGCCTTGATGTCGGCGGGGGCGACCTTGGCCGCGGTGAGCACCTCTCCGGCGATCGTGATGAACTTGTCGAAGGTGGCCCCTGGGATGTGGAGATCCGCGTGAACGGCCTTCATGTCGGCGCGGCAGACGAAGCCGCCGGCGACCGTGAGCGGGTACTGCTCGGGCCCGCCCGCGATCTTCGCGAGCTGGTTCGAGAGGCACTCCTCGATCTGCGCGGGCGTGGGACGCCCCGGGGTCGCGTTGAGCTGGAAGTAGAAGTAGGACTTGATGTTCGCGTCCTTCAGCTCTTCGGCGACGATCGCCTTCACGGCGCCCTTGATGCCGTCGAGCTTGCCGAGGCGCTCGTACAGCGTGGTGGTCGGCGTCGAGCCCGTGCTCGTGGCCGTGGCCGTGGCCGTCGTGGTCGTGGTCGCCGTCGTCGTGGGCACCGTGCCCGCGTCGGCCTTGGCGGGCGCGTCGTCGCTGCAGCCGGCGACGAGCGCCCCGGCCGTGACGAGCGAGCCCAGGGCGATCGCAAGAATTCCGTTCCTTATCCGCATTCGCGTTCCTCCTTAAAAAAATCGAAGCCATCCCGTGTCAGCGCGACTCTACGCGCGGCGCGGCTCCCCGGATCCTGCGGGCACACGGCCGTGGGCGCAACCTTTGAGCGTCGCAGCGCTCTCGCAGGTGCGGCGTCCTCCCACCTCGTGGGTGCTGCTAGATCCCGTCCGACGGGGCCGCCGTGAGGCGCACGAGCCCCCGGAGCCGCTGGCTGATCCACAAGTGGTTGTGCGCGTCGACGATGACGGCGCCGACGCCGTCGAGCTTCTCCACGAGCTCGAGGCCCCGCTCGGGGCCGAGGATGAACACGGCGTCGTCGATCTCGTCGGCGAGCAGCGCGGTCTTGGCCCAGATGGTCACCGAGCGGCTCGCCGTCGCGGGGCGCCCGGTCCGCGGGTCGATGATGTGGTGGTAGCGCTTGCCGTCGACGATGTAGGCGCGCTCGTAGTCGCCGGCCGTGCTGAAGGCGTGGTCGGTGAGCGGAATGAGCGCGAACGGCGCGGGGCCGCGCGGATCGCGAATGCCAGCGGACCACTCCGTGCCGTCGGGCTTCTTGCCCCGCGCGAACAGATCGCCGCCCGCTTGCACGAAGAAGGTCACGAGGCCCGCGTCGTCGAGCACCTTCACGGCCCGATCGACGGCGTAGCCCTTCGCGATGCCTCCCAGCGAGACCTTCACGCCGGGCTTCGCGAAGGCGACCGTGCGCGCCCCCGGGTCGAGGCGGAGGTGGCGGTAGTCGAGGAGCGGCAGCAGCGCGCGGATCGCCGCGTCGGTGGGCGGGTGGGGGTCGAGGTCGTGGTCGAACTTCCACAGGCCGTGCAGGCTCTCGAACGTGATGTCGAAGGTGCCCGAGGAGAGCTCGCCCACGCGCACGGACTCGGCCAAGAGATCGAACGTCTCCTGGCCCACGGCCACTGGCGCGCGGGCCGCGGACTGGTTCACGCGGAAGAGCTCGCTGTCCCGCCACGTGGTCATCAGCGCCTCGACGCGCTGGATCTCGGCGAGCGCCGCGGCGAACGCGCGCCGCACGCCCGCCGCGTCGACCGTGGGGGTCGTGTACGCCACGAAGGCGATGTGGGTGCCCATCGCGGCCCCCTCGCCCCACACGCGCTCGGGCGTGAACGGGGCCGGCGCGGGGGCGCTCGCGGTTGGCGCGGGCGCCGGCGCCTCGGCCGTGGCGGGCGCGGGGGCGGGGGCGGGCGAAGGCACGCAGCCGTGCGTGACCATGAGGAGAGCCGCGCCGAGCGCCGCGAATCGAGCCGCCACGGCCGAGAGCCTACCCCGAGCGGCGCGGTTCACCCAACCCCGCGTGCGCCTCGCCGCTCTCCCTTGAGCCCGCCGGCCGTTCGGCTACGATGGTGGGTCGCATGCGTACACCCCCGCGGTCTCTGGTCTGGCTCGCCCGGCTCGCCTCGCGCGCGCGCCTCCTCCCGGTCGTCGCCGCCGCGGCGCTCGCGGCGCCCGGCTGCACCGCGCAGATCGACGGGCCCTCGGACGACGAGCCCGCCATCGAAGAGGAGAACGCGGTGAAGGTCGACACGCGAACCCCGGAGGGCCGCGCGCAGTACGACGCGAACGTCGCCTTCGCGAACGCCTACGTGGCGCGCTGCAAGCTGCCCGCGTCGGGCAAGAAGCGCGCGATCGTCACCGGCTTCGGCCGCTTCATGGGCCTCGCGAACAACGCCACGGGGCGCATGGCGGTCGGGCTCCTGCCCGGCATGGAATACCCCGAGACCGCGCAGCCCCCAGCCGGCGCGGTCGACGCCCCGGGGCCGCAGCTCTCGGTGGCGGCCGGCGCGGTCACCCTGCCGCGCTCCGGCGACGTGGAGCTCTGCGTGATGGTGCTGCCCGTCTACTGGGACCTCGCCGCCATCTTGCTCGCCAAGGAGATCGACGCCTTCGGTCCCGACCTCGTGCTCATGAACGGCGTCGCGGGCGCGCGGCAAGACCTGTGGCTCGAGCTCGGGGCGGTGAACAAGGCGGCGGCGCTCGACGACGGGTCCGACCAGCTCCGGCCCGCCACCTCGCCCGGCGCGAGCTCCGCGCCCATCCTCGAGAGCGCCACGAGCGCCGATCAGGCCCGCGCGAACCTGCTGTCGTGGAACGCGGTCGAGGCCGCGGCGCGCGCCGCCCGCGACGGCGCGGCGGAGCGCTCGGACGCCGCGGGGCCGTTCGGCGACGTGCTGCGTGGGGTGAAGCGCGCCGGCTTCCCGCGGAGCTCGAACACCTACCTCTGCAACAACATCACGTACATCACCGGCTACCTGATGGACTACCCGGGCCGCACGCTGCAGCTCCTGCGCTCGAGCACGCGCGTCCCGGGAAAGCCGAGCTACGTGAAGACCCGCATCAGCCGCGACACCCGCAAGACGCCGCGCGTGTTCGCCCATTGGCCGTCGGACCTCGCCACCCGGCACACGAGCGCCGGGCGCGACGTCATGCGGGCCGTGCTCGACGCGCAGCTCTCCACGAGCGAGGCGCCGACACGCGGACAGAACGCGGACGCCGCGCCCGATCTCGCGGGCGGGTCGACCTTTTAGGCGCCACGGCGCGCGGAGTGAGCGGAGGCGGGGGGGACGACGATGACGACCGAGGACGCCTCGAGCGGCGCGGGCCGTGGCGGAAACTTCCGGGGGTGGTGCGAAGTGCGATATGGTGCGCCCATGGCATACCCTCGTGCGCGACGCGGAGTGTGGGTCCTGGCGGCGGTGCTCTCGCTGGGCGCGTGCAAGCAGATGTTCCCATCGCGGCCAGCGCCGAAGGTGGACAGATCGCTCGCGTGCGGCGCCGTGCGGCCATCGCCGATGCCCTACCTGGAGGCGTGGGGCCCAGAGGCACGCGACCTCGTCACGAAGCGCCGCGCGACCGGCCCGGTCGTCGTGAGCTACCGCGCCGTGGGGTGCAACGTCGAGCTCGAGGTGCTCCCGCAGTGTGTCGCGCCGGGCCAGTACGTCTACGCCGCGCACACGGCCCGCGACACGAAGCGCGCGGTGACCCCCAACGACCTCTTCCGGGAGTTCACGGTAGGCGGAGCGAACCTCGCCGGCCACCTCCGCGGTGACGTCGCGCTGCGCTCCGACAGCGTGACGGTGGGCGTCGCCTCGCTCCCCGTGCGCGACGTGTTTCGCACGAGCGAGCTCAGTGGCGCCGACTGCCAGCGCGCCACCCACGTCATCAGTCAAATCTACCTCGGCGGCTTCACCCTCGTGGAGGGCCACGCAGGCGATCTGGACGACGTCGCGAACCCCTACCTTCCGAAGGGGAAGAGCGGGCTCCCAAAGGGCGTGAAGCCGCTGGTGCAGGCCGGCGCTCCGGCCGCGTGCACCAGCGCGGAGAACGACGGCAAGGAGAGCGCCGCGTGCGCCGTGCCTCTGCGCGTGGGGCTCTTGGCCATCGAGGGGCGCGCCTCCAGCGGCTGTCCCGACGGCACGACCCTCGAGGGCGAGACGTGCATCCCGCGCGCCGGGCTCACCGAGGCCGGCTGCCCTCCGGGCACCAAGCTGGTAGGCGGACAGTGCACAGGCGAGCTCGCCTCGGGGTGCCCCAGCGGCACGCGCTTCGTCGGCGGCTACTGCGTGACCCCCACCGCCGACGCCGGGGCCGTCGTCGAGTCCACGGAAGACGCCGGGCCGCCCCCTCCGCCCGGCATGGTGCTCGTCCCGCGAGGCACGCTCACCATGGGCTCGAACGACGGCGAGCCCAACGAGAAGCCCGTCCATTCGGTGCAGATGAAGGCCTTCTGGATGGACACGACCGAGGTGACGGTCGAGGCGTTCGCCGAGTGCGTGCGCGCCGGCGCGTGCTCGGGCTTTCCCATCGATCCGCTCTGCAACAGCGGGCGTCAAGCGGGCCGCCTGAACCACCCGGTGAACTGCGTCACGGCGACCGAGGCGGAGGAGTACTGCCGCTGGGCGCACAAGCGCCTGCCCACCGAGGAAGAGTGGGAGTACGGCGCCCGCGGGGGCGACGCGCGCCCCTACCCGTGGGGCGAATCGAGCCCCGCAGGCCAGGTCTGCTGGAACGGTGAGGGCAACAACGTCGGGCGAGGCGCGCGAAAGAGCACGTGCGCGGTCGGGTCGTTCCCTGCCGGCAAGAGCCCGTTCGGGCTCCTCGACATGGCGGGCAACGTGATGGAGTGGACCTCGTCGGGCTACTCGGACGACTACGACCGCGACCGGAGCGAGGGGACGCGCGTCGTGCGCGGCGGGAGCTGGGAGCACGGCAACCCGAACAGCGTCCGCGCCGCGCTCCGCACCCGGAGTGGGGTCGAGTCGCGCGTGAGGCACCTCGTCGGCTTCCGCTGCGCCCAGTCGATCCCCTGAGCCAGTCGAGCACCGGCCGCGCGTTCACGCCTCGGCGAGCAGCTCCGCTGACGTGAGGGCGTCGGCCGACTTGCCGTGCATGTACTGCGCGAGGCCCGCCTGGGCGTAGTGCGGCAGGATGCGCGGAGACAGCAGGCCAATCTCCCGGAGGTTGGGCACGATCCGCGAGAACATCATGCGACGGAAGTCGATCATTCCGGGCGAGGAGGAGACCACCTCTTTCCACTGATCGCGCGTCATCCGGCCCTCGAACCACTCTTCGAACACCTCGAACGCCATGAAGCGATTGCGCATCAGCAGCGACACCTCGAAGGCCCAGTCTTCGCGCTCGTTGCGCTCGCGCTCGCTGATGTGGTGGTTGAAGTGCTCACGGAGCGCGACGACGCCGTAGTGCACGTGACGGGCCTCGTCTTGAATGACGTTCTTCAAGAGCTCCTTCAAGAGGGGCTCGCGGGTGCGCTTGTGGAGCACCCCGAACGCGCCGAGCGCCAGCCCCTCCACCATGATCTGCATTCCGAGGAACTTCATGTCCCAGCGGCTGTCGCGCATGAGCGCGTCGATGATGACGAAGAGGTTGTCGTTGACCTGGTAGAGCCGGTCGAGCTTCGTGTCGAGGTAGCGGTGGAACACCTCCACGTGGCGGCCTTCGTCCATCACCTGCGTGGCGCCGTAGAGCTTCCCGTCGAAGAACTGGACCGACTCCGTGACCTGAGCCGCCGCGAAGAGGGCGCCCTGCTCGCCGTGGAGAAACTGGCTGAGCATCCACGCGGAGAGGCTGTGGAGGATCTTTCGCTTCTCGAGGGGCGTCGTGGTGATTCCGTAGCTCGCGATTCGATCGAGATCGACGAAGTCCTCCGGAATGATGGGCAGCTCCGGGCTCAGCGGATCGACGTCGATGTGCCAAGGGAGATCGTCGCCGTTCCACTGGCCGAGCTTCGCGCGGTGGTAGAGTTCCGCCATTTCTTCGTTGTCGGCCGGGTAGCTCCAGTCGAAGTGCGCCTGGTGGCTCGCGGTCATCTTCGTGGGCGTGCCCTGTTTTCCTCTCTGGAGGAGCAGACCGCGGACGCCGGCCGGGCCGAGCGAGCGCGCCACGCGGGGATCTTTGATCTCGGACAAGAGCTCGATGGCGTCGACGTACGCCTCGAGCTGGTTCTGCACCTTCGTGGGGAGGAGCTGCGCGATCCGGTAGAGGACGGTCATTTGGACTCTCCGAGAGTGGCAAAGATGGCGTGGGCCTTGCCCATGTGCCACCGCGTGATGAGCGTGTTGACGAGCGGCATCGCGCGCTCGACGAGCGTGGCGAGCGCCTTGGGCGGGAGGTGGGAGACGCGCTCCGCGAGCAGGCGCACCTCCGTGTGAAAGAGCCGCGTGACGATGTCTTCGTAGACGCTGAGGTCTCGCGGCGTGAAGCCGAGCTCCTTCGTGAGCCCGGCGGCGCGGAACTCGCCCCACAGGTCGATGAGCCACGCGTCGCGGGCGGCGATGGTGCGCCCGCCGCCCGGGCGCTTGCCGAGGACCACGTAGCCGGCCTTCTCGAGGTCTTCGAGGTCCGCGGGGGCGAGGTTGCGCGCCTTCGCGAGGGCGTCGGCGTCGACGAGGCCGTCGTCGGAGAGGAGGGCCGAGGCGCTCGACAGGTGGGCCTTCACCTCGGCGAAGAGGCGCTTCTGCGTGGGGCTGAACGCCTCGTCGGTCTGGTCGAGCATGGCCTTGATGACCTTCAGCGGGAGGAAGCGCTCGTGCTGCAGCTTCCGCACGAGGGCGATCCGCTCGACGTGAGACTCGTCGTAGTAGGCCATGTTGCGGCCGGTCTTCGTGCCCTCGGGCACGAGGCCTTGCTGGATGTAGAAGTGGATGACCTGGCGAGGCACCCCCGTTCGCTGGACGAGGTGCTGCATCTTCAGGGGCGGCGCGCCGGTGACGACCGTGTCGCTCGCCGCCGGGGCCTCGCGCGGGGCCGCGGTGCTCGGCGCGGCGCGGCGCGGCTTCGCCGGCGCCTTGGGGGCCACGCGCCGCGTCGGGCGCTCGGCGACCTCCGTCGGCTGGCCTGACGTGCGGCGACGGGGGGCGCGGTCGGTCACAGCGGCCGCTCCAGCGTGCACGGGCTGAGCGCGCGGTCGGAGCACGCGAGGACCAGGCCCGCGCGGCGCTCTGCCGGCGTGAGCGCGGCGCCCTCGCGCGTGGTCTCGCCGTCCACGAGGTGGAGCTTGCAGGCGCCGCAGCCGCCCATCGCGCACGAGTAGGGGAGCTCGAGCCCGGCCTCGAGCCCGGCCTCGAGGAGCGTCTTGCCCACGGCCTGCACGGCGCGCACGCTCTTCCCGTCGACGCGGAAGGTGACCTCGACGGGGCTCTTCGGGGTGACGACCGACGCGGCCGGAGAGGCGAACCGCTCCTCGCGGATCTGCTCGTCGGGGAGGTCGCGCGCACGCAGCGCCGCGCGCGCCGCGCGCATCATCGGCTCGGGACCGCAGAGGAACGCGGCGGTGTCGCCGGCCGACACGCTGGGCAGGCCACCCAGCTCACGGTCGAGCACCTCGCGGGTGAGCATCCCGACGCCCTCGCCCCAGCCGTCAGCCGGCTCCGAGAGGACGTGACGCACGACCAGGCGCTCAGGGTGCGCGGCCACGAGGCCCGCCAGCTCGGCGCGGAAGGGGATGTCGCGCTCCCGGCGGTTGCCGAAGAGGAGCGTGACGCGCTTGTCGGGCTCGCGCGCGAGCAGGTGCCGGGCGATCGAGAGGAGCGGGGTGATGCCGCTCCCGCCCGCGATCAGGAGCACGTGGGGCGGGAACGCGTACGCGGTGGGGACGAAGCTGCCCGAGGGCCCGAGCACCGTGAGCGTGTCGCCCGCGCGCGCCTGCGCGACGAGGTGAGCGCTGACGCGGCCTCCGGGCTGGCGGCGCACGGTGACGCGCACGCGCCCGCCGAGCGCGCCAGGCTCGCTCGAGGCCGAATACGCGCGCCGCAGGCGCTCGCCGCCGACGAGCACGGTGAGCGTGAAGAACTGGCCCGGGGTGAACTGCACCGGGCCCGCGGGGTCGGACAGCACGAGCGAGACGGTGTCTTCCGTCTCGTGGACGACCTCGTCCACCCGAAGCGGGCGACCGAGCGACGGCGTGTGCGTCGGCCGAGCGACGCGGCGCGGTCGGCGCTGGACGAACGGGGACGGCCCCCGGCCGAGCACGGACGAGACGACGGTGGTGACGTCGAGCCGGAGCTGCGAGAGGACCTGCGAGAGCATGCCTTCAGGCTAGCTTCGGAGTGAAAAGTGTCAAGTGACACCAAACACTTTACGCGGACGCTCGCGGGCGCGGACCGCGCGGACCGCGCGGCGCGTGATCGCGCCGCTCCGCGTGAGGAGAGGCGCGCGCGCGCGCGGTCGGCGGGGCGAAGGCTCAGCGGCCGCCGTTCGCGGCGAGGCTCAGTTCGCGAACTCGACGGTGGGGATCGCGATGACGGGCGCGGAGGGATCCGGGGTCGCGGGCTCGGCCGACGGCGCCGCGGCTGTCGCGGAGGCGGCGGGCTCGACCGAGGGCGCGGCGGTGGCCGCGGCGCGGCTGCCCCGCAGCGACGTGCCGACCTTGAGGCCCGCGAACACGGCCACGCCGACCAGCACGGCGAGCACGGCGCCCCCGATGAGCATGAAGTTCTTGTTCGGCGGCGGCGGCGGGAGCGACGGCGCCATCGACGGCCGCGGGGGCGGCGCCGAGGCGCGAGGCGGCTGCGAAGGCGAGGGGAGCTGCGGCGGCAGCGGCGGTGGCCCACCGCGCCCGAGCGCGGGCGGCGGATCGCTCTCGCTCGTGTCGTCGACGGCCACTTCGTTTCCGTCGATGACGAGCTCGGGCGAGTCGAGCGGGCTCAACGCACCCAATCCCGGGCTGTCCGCGTCTGGGTTCTCCATGGGGCTCTCCATGTTGCCTCAACTGAGGCTTTGCCAACAGAGCCCGCGCGCCTTTTCTCTTTTTTTTGCGTGGCGGCGGGCTACTTCATGCCCCGGGTGAGGAGCTTGTCGATGAGCCCCTTGGAGTAGCCGGACAGCTCGCGGAACACCACGCCCATCCCATCCTTCTCGAGCCGCACGACCTCGCCCTCGCCCTCGATGGTCTCGATGTCGTCCATGATGACGGTGAAGTGCAGGTTCACCCGCGTGCCGATCGGCAGGGGCTTCTGGGCCCGGATGAACACCCCCGTGCGCGAGATGTTGGTCACGTACTCTTGGATGAACGAGTCGAACGACTCGAACTCCTTGTTGATGGTGACGCGCTCGTCGACGCGCTTGTCGTCGGGCGAGGCGTCGGGCGAGGCGTCGGGGGAGTCGTCGGCGGCGTCGGGCGATGGCTTGGTCACGTGTGCCTCACTTCCCCGCGATGTCGAACTGCTCGAGGTGGTACTCCTTGCGGGGCACCACGAGGATCTTGCGCATGTAGCGGTTCTCGACCTCGGCGACGGCCTCTTTCTCGCTGCCGTTCAGCACGTCGGCCACCGCGGGGTGGGCGTTGACCACCACCGAATAGCCGGGCAAGTCCGCGCGCTTGCGGCGGATTTCGCGGAGGATCTCGAAGGCGATGGTCTCCTTGCTCATCAGCTGGCCGGTGCCGTCGCAGTAGAAGCACGGCTCGTGCAGCATGCGCCCGAGCGACTCGCGCGTGCGCTTGCGGGTCATCTCGATGAGGCCAAGATCGCTGATGCGGTTGAGCGTGGTCTTCGCCTTGTCCTTCTGGAGGAGATCCTCGAGGGTGCGGCGGACCTTCTCGCGGTTCGACGAGCGCTCCATGTCGATGAGGTCGAGGATGATGAGCCCGCCGATGTTGCGGAAGCGGAGCTGGTAGGCGATCTCGTTGACCGCCTCGAGGTTGGTCTTGAGGACCGTCTCCTCCATGTCCTTGGAGCCCTTGCCGACGAACCGACCGGTGTTGACGTCGATCGCGGTGAGGGCCTCGGCCTGGTCGATCACGAGGTGGCCGCCCGAGGGCAGCGGCACCTTGCGCGAGAGCGCGCGGCCGATCTCGTCTTCGATGCCGTAGGCGTCGAAGATGGGCTCCTCCTCGGAGTAGTAGACGACGTCTTTCACCCGGTCGGGGGCGAACATCTCGACGAAGCGGCAGAGGCGCTCGTACTGGTTCTTGTCGTCGACGACGACCTGCGCGACCTCGTCGGTGAAGAGATCGCGCGCCACCTTCAGCACGAGATCGAGCTCGTTCATGAGGATCGCCGGCGCCTTGCCGACGGTCTCTTTCTTCTTCGCGATCTCGCCCCAGAGCCGGACCAGGTAGCCGACGTCTTGCTTGAGCTGCTTCTTGGTGAGGCCCTCGGCCACGGTGCGCACGATGAGGCCGCCGCTCGGCGGCTTCATCCCGTCGATGGCCTCGCGGAGCCGGGCGCGCTCCTTCTCGGAGCCGATGCGCTTCGAGATGCCGACGTGCTCGACGGTGGGGAGGTACACGACGTACCGGCCCGGCAGTGAGATGTGGCTCGAGCAGCGCGCGCCCTTCGTGCTGATCGGATCCTTCGTGACCTGCACGATGATCTCTTGGCCCTCGCGGACCACCTCGCGGATCGGCGTCGACTTGGAGATGCGGTTCGGAGTGGGCTGGGCCGACGGGTTGGCTCTGCGGCCTCCCTGCTTGCCGCGGTCGCCGCGCTCGGCGCCGCCACCGGAGCGACCGCGCTCGCGGCCGCCGTCGCCCGCGGGTCGGTCGCCGCTGCG
>DAORJJ010000172.1:0-12223 GCA_035439005.1 Polyangiaceae bacterium
CCGAGCCCTCGCCCGACGCGCCGCCCTCCGCCTCGCCGCCCGTGTCCGCGCAGGCGCCGTCCGCGGCCGCGCCGCTCGCGCGCGTGGCGGTCGGGTCGATCCCGGTCGTCGTGGAGAACACGGGCACCTACCGCTCGGTCGCCGCCCGCACGCGGCCGAAGGTCGTGCCGGTGGTGCCTGTCCCGGTGGTCGCGGTCGCGCCGACCCCCACGGCGGAGGCGCCGACGCCCCCGGAGCGCAGCTCCGACGAGCCGCGGCTCTCCGAGCCGATCACCTCGAAGACGACGACGCTGATCGGCCAGAGCCCGGTCGACCTGCCCGACTCGAACCGCTCGCCCGCCCCCGCCGCCGGCCGGCCAGCGCCCGCCGCGAGCGTCGCCACCGTCGTCGGCCACCCAGCGCCAGCTCCGCCGCCCGTCGACCCGCTCGCGGCCACCGTCCTCCCCGACGCCCCCTCGCCGCTGGCCGGGCTGCCCGAGGGCCCGGCGTCGCCCGAGGGTTCGCCGCCGGCGACCGAGGCCCCGCTCGACGCCGACGAGGACGATCCGGTCCCGCCCGTCTCCTCCCCCCTCCAAGGCAAGCTCCCGCTCGTCGTCGGCGGAGCGGTGCTGCTCGTCGTCGCCGTGGGCGCGGTCCTTGCGCTCCGCCCGGGCCCCGCGCCGCAGCCCCCGACGGCGCCCTCGGCGTCCGCGTCGGTCTCCGCCGCGCCGACGCCGTCCGCGCCGGCAGCGGCGCCCAAGCCCGACATCCGCTGCAAGCGCACGGACGCGCCCTCGTCGGTCGTGCGAAAGGCGGTCGTCGCGGCGGGGGTCGAGGTCCTTGCCCGCGACGAGACGCTCGCCGTGGGGTTCGCCAGCGCCGAGAACGTCGCCCAGGTCGTGAGGCTCGGCACCAACCTCGCCCCCACGCCGGCCGCCACGGTCACCACGAAGGACCCGCTGCGCCGGGTGCAGCCGGTGCTTCGCGCTGGCAAGCTCGAGGCGTCGGCCGAGGTCGACGCGAAGGTGGGTGGCGTCGCCGCGCGGCGCGTCGTGGATTTCGATCCGCCCTTCTTCATCGGCGTCAGCGACAAGGGCATCGCCGAGGCGCGCGAGGGCGCGGCCCCCAAGGAGCTCTTCCCGCTGCTCGGCGACGGCCCGGTCGAGGCGCTCCGGGTGAGCCACGTCGGCCCGCAGCGCGGCGTCGCCGTGGCCTTCCGGCAAGGCGGCGCCATCTACGCCGGCGTGGCGGTCGGCGAGGAGCTCTCCCCGCGGGGAGGCCTGGAGAAGGCCGCGGGCCTCGGGCGCACCGGGGTCCCGAGCGTGGCGGTGAGCGGCGACGACTGGCTCGTGGTGTACGCGGACAGGTTCGACGCCGCGGGGCCGTGGTCGCTCCGCCTCTTCGGCGGGAAGCTCGGGGGCGCCGGCGGCGCCTCGGCCCCGACGACGTTCGAGCTCCCCAAGGCGGAGGCGAGCGATGGCGCGATCGCCCCCTCGCTGGTGTCGCTCGGGCGCGGCGCGTTCCTCCTCGCGTGGACGGGCGGCCCGGCGAGCGCCCACCAGGTGCGCGCGCAGGTGATCGACGGCGCGGGCGCGCCGGCCGGCGACGCCTTCGACGTGTCGGAGCGGGGCGCGAACGCGGGTCAGGCCCGCGGCGCGGTGAACGGCGCGGGGCGCGGCGCTTTGGTGTACTTTGCAGCCAAAGACGCGGAGTACGAGCTCCTCGCGGCGCCCATCGTCTGCGGCCGCGAAGAAAAGTAGGTCCCTCCGCGACGACGGCGGGTCGGAATGCGGCGCTCGCGAGCCGAGCGTCGCGACGCGACCCCACTTCGCGGTAGGATGGGGTCGTGCCCCTCGCCTCGACGCTCCCGCGCCCTCTCCTCCGCGGCTCGCTCCTCCTCGGTCTGTGCGCGGCGCTCTTGGCCGCCCCGGCCTGCGACCCCCTCCAGAACTCGCGCGTGGCGCGCGGGCAGCTCGTCACCACGGGCGTCGGCCAATACGACGAGTACTTCCGCAAGGTCCACGACGCGCAGAACGATGGGCGCGCGTGGAGCGACGAGCGCACCGACAACCGCAAGGCGCTGGCGTCCGCGCTCGGCTTGCCTCCGAAGCCCTCCGCCGAGGCGCTCGTCGCCGCCCTGCGCGAGCGCGTGAGCTCCGGCACCTCGCTGCGCCCGGCCGTCGAGGTCACGGCTCACGGCGAGCTCTCGCGGGCCGACCGGGTCGAGGGCCGCGCGCCCGCCCTCGAGGAGCTCGCCAACCAAGCGGACGACCTGCGCCCGCGCGTGAAGCGCGACCTCCCGAACGACGCGGCGAAGCGCCGCTCCACCGAGAACGAGCTCGCGGCCGCGGCGGAGGAGCTCCGGCACCTCGCGGTGTTCGCGCGCAGCCACGCCCACGAGGCGCGGCGCTTCGTGAGCGACCTCTCCGCGGTGACGGGCGCGAGCTACGGGCCCCGGGCGACGCCCGCGCCGAGCGCGACCGCCACCGCCAAGAAGCCGACGGCCCCGCGCCCCGCGGCCACGCCGAAACCGGCCGAGCCGAAGCCACCCGCTCCCCCGCCCGAGGTCTTCACCCCCTGAGCCGGGGCGTCAGCGTCGACCGGCGCCCGACTCGCGGAGCGCGAACGCGGCCGCGAGGGCCGCGGCGAGGGCGAGGGCGAGCATGAGCCGGCGCGCGCGCGTGCCCTGTGCAGGCGCCGAGGCCGCCGGCGACGCGTCGCGCGCGACCGTGTTTGGCGGCGGGGAGCTCACCACGAACAGCTTGGTGTCGAGCCGCGCCGGGGCGGCGCCCGCGTCCTCCGCGGCGGCGCCGGCGTCCTCCGTGGCGCCCGCGTCCGGCTTCTCGTCCACGAGGCCACTCATCCAGTCGCGCGCGGCGGCGCGCAGCGGCTGAGGCCGCGAGCCCACGGCGTATTTGTGCTCCTCCGGCGGGCCGTCTTTGTAGCGGTAGGTCAGCCGAACGCTCTGCACGCGCGGCGGCAGGCCGCCGAACGTGACGAGCTCCTCGACCTTCGCGAGGGGCGAGCTCTCGTCGACGAGCCCCGCCGCCGGCATCGAGTACCCGGTGGCGTGAATGTGGGGATTGGTACGAAACAGGTTCCCGCGCTCGGACGTGCGCACGCGGGTGATCTCGTCGAGCTTCCACGGGCTCCGCACGAAGGCGGGGACCTTCTCGCCGGGCGACTTCTTGAACGAGCCCACGTCGAGCGTCCACACGCGGGTCTTCTCGTTGCAGAACTTGTAGGGGGCCCGCGCGGCGCCCTGCTCGAGCACGTCGTAGTCTTGGTAAAACTCGAGGTGCGGGTTCAGCTTCGTGTCGAGCCCCATGCAGTCGGTGGGGTAGGCGACGACGTGGCTGTCGATGGCGCCGGTGAACGTGACGGACACCTCGAGCGTGCGCTTGCCGTCGGGGAGGATGTCGGCGCGCGCGACCGGGGCGCTCGCGCCGAGCCCGGCGAGGACGACCACCGCCGAGGCCAGCGCGCGCGCTGCGGGCGAGAGAGACACGGCGACGCGAGCGGGGCGGGGGGAGCGCATGGCGCGCACTCTCGCCGAAGACGGCGGCCGTGGCCAGGCAAACGCGGCGCGCCGGCGCCTCAGGTGGCGACCAGCACCTCGAAGTCGACGAGCTTGCGCACGAAGTCCTCGTCGAGGTCGACGCGGTACTCGGACTCGAGCTCGCGGAGCACCTCGGGGACGGGGCGGCCGTCGAACCGGCCGAGCAGCGAGAGGAGCGCCGTCGGCACGTCGAGCGGATCGTAGGTCGAGTAGCTCGAGATGCGCGCGTAGTCGGGGCCAATGTCGACGATCTGGAACTCGCCCACGCGGAGGCGCGGCGGGGACGGCGCCTCCACGAGCGTCGCGTAGCTCGCGGCCGCGAGGCGCGCGCGGACGCGGAGCTCGGGGCCGCCGATCGCCAGCACGTCGCGCCACGCGAGGTCGTTCACGAGGCGGGCGCTCGCGCGGTAGAGCTCCGCCTCTCGCCCGAGCCACTCGCCCCACACGGTCTCGTAGGCGTGGGGCTGCTGGTCGAGGTCGGCGCCGACGGGGCGGCGCGCGTGCTCGCCGACCGATGCGGGGAAGAGGCGCCGTAGCGCGTCGATGCCGAGGTCGAGCTCGAGCACGCACCACCTCGCGAGCGCGTGCTCGACCGAGAGCAAGAGCGGCTGAAGCGCCTCGACCCAGAAGTCGTGACCGACGGCCCCGCGGACGTGCTTGCAGAACCAGGTGGAGCACACGCTCGCGCGGTTGCGCCAGACGCCGCAGCGGCCCCCGTCGCGCTCGAGGTAGTGCGCGCAGCGGAGCGAGGGCGTGCGCCCGAAGCCGTCGTGATCGCCCGCGTGGCGGTAGCGCGCGGAGTACTCCTCCGGCACGCCGAGGCCGAGCGGCGTGACCCCCTGCCGCGCGGCGAGCCGGGCCTCGACCGTGGCGCGCCCGAGCCGCCCGCTCGCGGTGCGATCGAGGAGGACGCGCCCCACGAGGAAGTTTGGCAGGCGCGGCAGGAAGGTGCAGCACTTGACCGAAGGATCGAACGCGCGGCTGGCCGCGTCGGGCGCGTCGCCTGGCGAGGGCACCATCGCGCAGTCGTCGCAGGTCGCCTCGACCTCGCGGGGGATGGGGCCCGCGAGCAGGTCGGCCATCCAGCCCGCGTAGAGCGGCGGGAGGGGGCTCTCCTCGAGCACGGTCAGGCGGCGGCGAACCATTCCCGGGACCCTACCCCGAATGGGCGAATTGCCACCCAGATTCCCGACTCTTCTCGGGCGTTTGCGACGAGCTACTTCTTCGCCGCGGCCTCTTTCGCGGCCTTCATGCGCCCGCGGAGCTTGCTGGCGTAGCCCTCTTTGTTCTCTTGTTTCACGCGGGCGATGGCGAGGCCGTCCGCCGGGACCGACTTGGTCACCGTGGTGCCCGTGGCCACGTACGCGCCCTCGCCCACCGTCACGGGGGCGACGAGCTGCGAGTCGCTGCCGATGAACGCGCCCGCGCCGATGGTGGTCGTGTGCTTCTGGAAGCCGTCGTAGTTGCAGAAGATGGTGCCCGCGCCGATGTTCGCGCCCGCGCCGATGACCCCGTCGCCGAGGTACGCGAGGTGGTTCGCCTTCGCGCCCTTCGCCATGGTGGTCTTCTTGGTCTCGACGAAGTTGCCGACGTGGGCGTCCTCGCCGATCGCGCTCTCGGGGCGCAGGTGCGAGAACGGGCCGATCTGCGCGCCGGGGCCGATGGTCGAGCGCGTCGCCACTGTGTAGGGCTTGAGGTGCGCGCCGGCCTCGACCACCACGTCGGTGAGCACGCACCCCACGTCGACGACGGCGCCTGCCCCGACGCGCGTCGCGCCGCGGAGCACGGCGTACGACTCGACCACGGCGTCGCGCTCGACGACCACGCCGGAGTCGACGCGGGCGCCCTCCCGGACGGTGACGCCCTCGAGGCGGAGCCGGCGGAGGATGCGCGCCTGGAGCTGCTCCTCGGCCGCGCAGAGCTGCGTGCGATCGTTGACGCCCTCCATGACGTCGGCGCGCGAGGCCACGCCGACCACCCGCTTGCCCGAGCTCGCGGCGAACGAGACGATGTCGGTGAGGTAATACTCGTTCTGCGCGTTGTTCGTGGTGAGGCTGCCGAGCGCGTCCGACAGGAACGACAGGCTCGACGCGTAGATGCCGGGGTTGATCTCGCGCACCGCGCGCTCGTCGTCGGTCTTCAGGTCCTTCTGCTCGCGGATCTCGACGATCTGCCCCGTGGCATCGCGGAGGACGCGGCCGTAGCCCTGGGGGTTGTCGATGGAGCAGGTGGCGAGCGCGAGCCCCGCGAGCGGATCGGCGTCGAGCTTCTCGGCGACCGCGCGCACGTCGGGCCCGGAGAGGAGCGGCACGTCGCCGTAGAACACGAGCACGCGCTCGGTGTCGGGCAGCCCCTCGAGCACGGCGGCGAGGCCGGCCCGCGCCGCGTCGCCCGTGCCGCGCTGCTCGGACTGGAGCGCCGTCCGCACGCGATCGCCGAACGCCTCGGCGAGGGCCGCCTCGACCTGCTCGCGCCCGTGCCCCACGACGACGACGACGTCGTGGCAGCCGGCGTCGAAGGCCGCCTGCACCGGGTAATACACGAGCGGCTTGCCGCAAATGCGGTGGAGCACCTTCGGCAGCGCGCTCTTCATGCGCGTCCCCTGCCCCGCGGCGAGGATGATGGCGGTGGTCTTGACCTGCAGGCGGGGTTCGCTCATCGAGGGGGCTCCAACGTGGACGGGCTACGCAAATTCGCGCAGAGGCTCGCGTACGGTAGACCCGTTCAAGCCCATCCGAAAGGCCTTGCTTTCTGCATGGTCCGGCCAGTTGCCGCACCGCATAAACGACATGACGCAGCGCGTGCTTGCTCGCTCCCGGGGGCCGCTTCGAACAGAATGAGGCCCGAGACCGCAGGCGCGGCGCGCATCCCCGCGATCGCCCGAGCGGACGCGGAGGCCTCCGATCCATGCGTGTTGAACTCAAGCCCCTCGAGCCGGCTCCCGCCCCCTCCCCCCGCCGCGCCCCTCGGTCTCTCTCTTGTGCGCTCTCTCGCGCGCTCCGCGGGGCCGGGCTCGGCGGGCTGGTCCTCGGGGCCATGGCGTGCGGCGACTTCGACACGTCGCGCACCGTGCCCGCGCGCGCGAGCCTCGGCACCGAGATGTACGGCGTGCTCTGCGATCGCGTCGGGGCGCAGGCGCTGCGCGAGGACATGAACGGCGCGTCGTTCCGCGGGCTCTGCCACAAGACGAACGGCAAGTTCACCGACAAGGTCGACACGACGAAGCTCCCCGCCCTGGTCGTCAACGGCAAGGACGTCTCCGGCAAGCAGGTCCCCGCCGACAAGCAGCGCGCCGCGCGGGCCTACGCGATCGCGCGGATCGAGAGCTTCGCGCGCCGCCGCGACGACCTCATCGAGGCCTTCGACGCGACCTTCCCGGACACGGTCATCCCGGTGAAAGACCTCGCGAACCCGGATCCGAAGAAGTCGTGCGGCGCGCCGCAGAAGAGCGGCGAAGGGAAGCTGAACGACGAGCTCGCGCGCATGCTCGGCCAGATGGCCGACCTCTACCTCGACGGCACCTTGCCGCAGTCGACGCAGTCGCTGGCGAAGGTCATCAACGCGTTCCGCGACTCGGAGGAGGCCCAGGTGGCCTGGGCCCGCCTGGGCGCGCGCCGGGGCTACCGCCCGAACGAGGTCGCGCTCGGCGCCGCGCGGCCCATGGCGGGCTACCCGCGCCTGCGCGAGCTGGCGAACACGGCCCTCAACGTGATGTCGGCCGACTCGAAGCCCTACGAAGGCGCGGCGGTCCCCGGGCTCCCGCGGACGCTCGTGCCGGGGTCGGCGAACGCCCAGTTCAACAAGATGCTCGAGGTGGCGCAGAAGGAGATGCTCCACATGACGGCCGACCCGCTGTCGGCCACGCTCACGGCCACGACGGATCCGCAGGTGGGCCGCGTGGTGCTCTCGCGCCCGCGTGACTCGATGGAGATCGTCGAGACCGTGATGCTCACGAGCGACCCGCTGTTCGGCGGCGGGCCCCCGCGGTACATCGTGCGGCGCGACGCGCGAGGCTTCGCGGCGCTCGCCGGGCCCGCGGGCGCGCCCTTCGTGGACGCCAACGGCGACAAGCTCCCCGACGTGGACGACCTCGGCCAGTTCGTGACGAGCAACGGCGCGGTGGCGCCCTCGCCGTTCTACTACCCGGGCGGCGAGATCACGACGCCCCGCGACCCCTTCGGCCGCGCGGTCGTCGGCAACAGCCTGCTCTACGCGTATGTGGACACGAGCCACACCTTCGCGGCGCAGATGCTCGCCGACATGCGCCCGCTGATGAACCCGGACGCGAGCCAGAGCCACGAGACCGTGATGGACGCGGTGGCCGGCGCGTACGTGGCGATGGGCGCGCGCGACGGCAAGCCCACGAGCAAGCGCGATTTCCCGAGCGGCCCGGTGCAATACGATCGCTTCCAGGCCGAGACCTCGCCCATGCTCGACCTCGTCTACGGCCTGCTCGTCGCGCTCGGCGACAAGAACGCCGACGAGGTGCTCCAGCTCACCCGGTCGCTCTTCATCGACAAGAACGCGGAGATCGCGCGCACGGTGGGGGCGCTCCTCGCTGCCCAAGAGACGTCGAAGGCCCCGGAGTTCGACAGCGCGAAGATCCCCGCCAACTCGGTGTTCTGGGACGAGATCCTCGACGTCGCCGCCAAGATCGCGAAGGAGCCGGGCCTGCTCGAGGACCTCATGTCCGCGATGGCGAACGAGAAGACCGCGCAGCTCGGGCCGGCGATGGCGAACTTCGCGAAGTACAAAGATCGCATCACCTACAACCGCGACAACATCAACGGCCCGGCCTTCAACGAGACCACGCGCTCGACCACCGAGATGAAGACGCCCGTCGATCGCGGGCAGAAGATCACCGGCGACAACCGCAGCGCGCTCCAGAAGTTCTTGCAGGCCGTGGCCGACACCTCGGGCGTGGCCATGTGCAACCGCAAGGACGGAAAGGCGCACGCGAAGCTCGGCATCGAGCTGACGATCCCGACCGACAACAGGCTCTTCGCGTTCGAAGAGGCGGCCGACCGGGCGAACGGCTTCCGCGAGTGCCGGGCGCTCAAGATCACCGACATGGCCCAGTTCTACCTGGGCGCGATCTCCGGGCTCCCGAAGAAGGGTGTACTTTACCTGCGCGACGGGCTCATGCGCGACGGCGCCCTCGGCATCGGCGCGACCGCGGCGAACGTGAGCCTCATCGAGGACGCTTCGGGCCTCAAGGGCTTCTGGACGGCCCCCGACGCGCGCGAGCTCCGCCCCACGCCCACGTGGCTGAACCGCCTCGTGCACTTCGACTTCAACGACACGAAGAACCCGAAGTCGAAGCTCTTCATCGGCGATCTCAACGGCGAGCACATCGGCTCGGCGATCTGCCCCGAGCGCGTCATTCCCGACCCGTGCAAGGGCAACTCCGGGTGCGGCCCGGGCGCCGAGGTCGCGCCCGACGGCATGGTGCGCGGCCTGCGCTCGTGCAAGGAGGGCGACTGGTTCGAGCAGCGCGATCGCGACGCCCTCTTCGTGCTGGAGCACTTCGGCTTCTACGACGCGATCCAGCCCACCGTGGCGGCGTTCGTGGGCAAGAACCGCGAGGACCTGTTCGTCGAGCTGTCGGTCATCATGAGCCGCCACTACGCGAACGCCGACGCCTCGGCCTCCGAGTGCGAGGTGGGCCCGGGGAAGACCTGCACGCGCGACAACCTGGTCTCGTACGAGCCGCTGCTGTCGAACGTGTTCGCGCAGGACGTGCTGCCGGCGGTCGTCGCGCTCTCGAAGGAGCTCAACTCGATGCTGGTCAAGCGGTGCACGGCGACCGACGCGACCACGAAGGCGTGCACCAAGACCGAGACGGTGACCGGCACGCAGGTGCTGGCCGCCGCCACGCGCTCGCTGCTGTCGCCCGAGCTCGCCAAGGCGAGCGGCCTCAAGAACCGCCGCGGCGACGTCACCGGGCTGCGCAACGACGGCTCAAAGACCGCACAAGTTACGCCAATTTACCTCATCACGAACGCGCTCTCGGCCATCGACAAGACCTTCGCCGACTACGACGCCGCGCACCCCGAGGAGAAGGGCGAGCGCCTCGTGCGGTGGCGCCGCGCGCGCTCGCAGCTCGTCGACCAGTTCGTCAGCGTGACCGGCAAGGGCCCGAGCTCGAAGTTCGCGAACCCGACCCTCACGAAGCTCACGCCGGTCATCACCGAGCTGCTCCGGTCGCAGCTCTACGCGCGGTGCCCGCGCTCGTTCTCGCCCCCCTACGAGCGGTGCGCCTGGCTCCAAGACGAGCTGCCGAAGAAGATGAGCGACACCGTGGGCGGCCCGTCGTTCGCCGCCGCCATGGACCTCACCGACGCGCTCCGCAAGGACGAGCCGGCCCGCAAGGAGCTGCAGCTCCTCATGCAGTACCTCATCGACGAGGCGTCCAAGAACGACGCGCTGCAGGCGACGCTGGCCTCCACGACCGACGTCGTCCAGGTGCTGAAGGACGAGCAGAACCTCGTGCCCTGCATCCGCGTGCTCTCGAGCGCGATGGCGCCGTCGAAGAAGGACGCGAAGGGCGAGGTGCTCGAGAAGGGGCTCATCGACGCGCAGTCGGCGCTGCTCGCCAAGATGGCGGGCCGCGCGCTCGACGCCGACGGCACCGAGATCTGCGCCCGCGAGATCGACCCGAACCAGGTGATCACCGTCGTGCTCGGCAAGCTCGTCACCCCGCTCCCCGACGGGCCGCAGAAGGGCAAGACGCCGCTCGAGGTCATGATCGACGCGATCGCCGAGGTGAACCGCCAGGACCCCACGCAGGCCCCGGAGGCGCGGCTCGCGAACCCCGACTACCGGAACATCTCCGAGAACGTGTCCGACTTCCTGTTGAACAAGGAGCGCGGGCTCGAGCAGTTCTACGAGGTCGTTCGCAACGGCGTGCGCTGACTGAGCGCGATGCGCGATGCGCGATGCGCGATTGGGGCGTGCGACCGCGCCTCGCGCGCCGGTCGCGGTCCTTTTCGCTCCCCCAACACGCCTCGCCCGGCGACAATGAGCCCCAGCATGCCCTCCTCCCTCCAACGACACCGCACGCGGACGCGCGCCCTGCGAGCGGCCACGTTCGTCGTGGCGGCTTGGACATGCGTGAGCGCGCTCGCCACCGACGCCCGCGCCGCGGGCCTCTACTTCTCGGACCGCGGCGTGCGCGCCGTGGGCCGAGGCGGCGCGTTCGTGGCCGGCGCGGACGACCTCGGCGCGGTGTGGTCGAACCCCGCCGGCCTCGCCGACGCGGGTACGAGCATCCTGCTCGACAGCACGTGGCTGAATTTCTCCACCGAGTTCAAGCGCCGCACCCAGGTGGTCGACGCGAGCGGCACCGTGCGCGTGTACGAGTACCCGACGGTGAAGGGCTCCACGCCGTTCCTGCCCATCCCCACCATCGCCGGCTCGTACGCCTTCGGCGACAAGAAGCAGTACACGCTCGCGGGCGCCATCCTCGCCCCCTACGTGCCCATCGCCACGTACCCGGCCACCATCGACGGCCAGCCCTCGCCGTCGCGGTACTCGCTGCTCTCGATGGACGGCTCCGCGCTCGTGCAGCTCGGCGGCTACTTCGCGTGGAAGCCCATCCCCGAGGTGCGCATCGGCGCCGGCCTCGACGTGCTCGTGGGCAAGTTCGCCTCCACGGTCGTGTTCAACGCGAACCCGGCCGATCGCCTCATCGGCGCCCCGGAGGACCCCAACTACGACGCGACGTCGCAGCTCAGCGCGGGCCCCATCTTCGCGCCCAGCGGCGGGCTCGGCGCGGTGTTCGAGCCCGAGGAACACATTCGCATCGGCGTCTCCGGGCACCTCCCCTTCTGGATCTCGGCGCCCGCCACGCTGAAGGTGCGGCTGCCCACGGCCGCCCCGTTCGACCGCGCCAAGCAAGACGGCGACGAGGGCAACGTCACCTTCCGCCTCCCCGGCACCCTCCGCGCGGGCGTCGAGTTTCGCCAGAAGCTCGCGAACGAGAAGCAGGTGCGGATCGAGGCGGCGTACGTGCGCGAGTTCTGGTCGCTCCACGACAGCATCGACATCAAGCCCAAGAGCATGCAGCTGCTCGACGTGACCGGCTTCCCGACCCCGTTCAAGGTCGCGCCCATCTCCCTGCCGCGCAATTTCCAGGACTCCAACTCGGTGCGCCTCGGCGGCGAGTTCACCTTCAAGGAGCCCATTTACAGCTACCGCACCGCCTTGCGCGCGGGCATCTCCTACGAGACCTCCGCCATCCCCACCGAGTGGGTCTCTCCCCTCACGGTCGACACGAACAAGGTCCAGATCGGCGGCGGCGCGGGGCTCTTCATCGGCAAGTGGCGGCTCGACGCGGCGTTCTCGTACATCTTCGCGCCCGACGTGGAGGTCGACCCGGCCACCGCGATGGTGCCTCGGGTGAACCCGGTCAAGGGCAACCCCACGGCCAGCGAGGCCATCAACGGCGGCACGTACACCATCCGCGCGCTCACCCTCGGCGGCGGCCTGAACTACAAGTTCGACTGAGGTACCGATATCCGCCCGCGGGCTGAAGCCCGGGGCAGTGAAATCCAGGGATCAACCCGCTCAAAGCCCGCGGGGCGGGCTCGCAGTCAAGGTCGCGACGAGAGCCGGAAGAGCCCGCCGCCGCGGCGGGCTTCGCGCACCGCCACCGTGAGCTTTCCCTGCCCCGGGCTTCAGCCC
>DAORJJ010000173.1:0-6783 GCA_035439005.1 Polyangiaceae bacterium
CGGCGGGCGCGTGCGGTACGTGCCGAACTCGAGCTCGGAGATCTTGGCCTCGGGCGGCTTGGGCGCGGGCTCGGGCTTCGCGGGCGCCTTCGCGGCCGCGGCTGCGGGCGCCGGCGCGGACGGGGCGGGCGCGGGCAGACGCTTCGCGGAGGCGCGCGGGGCGGGCACGTCCACTGGCTTCTTCGTCGGGGGAGCCTTCTCGGGCGTCGCGGGGGCCTTCTTCTTCGGGGCCTTGCTCGCGGCGGGCGCGGGCGCTCCGGCCTTCTTCTTCGCGGTCGACGACGGCGCTTTCGGGGTGGGCGAGGCCTTGGCTTTGGCGGCCGCGGGCTTCGGGGGACGCGCGGCGTCAGCCACCTTCTTGGGCTTCGAGCCCTTCGCAGGGGCTCTCGCGGGGCGGGCTTCGGAGGCGCTTTTCTTCGGTTGAACCATCGTGGACAGAGGGCCGGCCTAGCACAAAAATCCGCCCTGCGTCAATCGACAGGCCCCCCTCGGGCGTTCTTGGGGGATAGTCTAACTAGCGAGGGTTGCTCATGATTTCAGATATTTCGGCGTCCAGCACCGTGTGGAGCCCGCGCGCGATGCGGGCGCCGTCGAACACGGCACCGACGCGGAGGGCGCCCGGGCTGGTCGAGGTGCGCACCGACTCGATGGGGGCGTCGAGCCCGAGCATGCGCCCGAGGGCGTTCTTGGCGAGCAGGACGTCGAGGGCGGCGCCGAACGTGCGCGCCGCGTCGTCAGGGGCCTTGTCGAAGTCGCCCACCACGGCGCCCACGGCCCGCAGGTGCCCGTCGCTGCCGGGCACCGTCGAGAGCGACAGCCCGACGCCCGTGCTCGCGCGGAGCAGGCCTCCGAGCGCCCGCTCCCACTCGCCGACGAACGGGCCGGCCGCGAAGAACCGGAGCTCCGCGCCTTCGCCGAGCAGCGAGGCCACCTTGGCGAGCGGCTCACTCTGCAGGGCCGGCCTCGAGCGCCGCAGCTTCCCCTGCGCGTAGAGCTCCGCCACGCGCAGCGGGCCGAACTTCCCGGTCTCCAGGGCGACCGCCTCCCGCCCGAACGTGACGAGCTGTACGCGCTCGCCCTCGCGCGGGCCGTCTCCGAACATGCGGACGACGCTGGGGTTCGGCACGTCGATCGCGCGCGCCTCGACGGAGCGGGCGTAGCGCTCGAAGCTCTGGTGCACCTTCACGGGGTCCATCGTGCCGGCGGGCACGCGGGCGAGCGTGAGCGTGACGTCGTCGTAGCGCGCGATCACGAGCTCCTCGAGGCTGCGCGGATCGAGCCCGCCGTGGCCCTTCGCGAACGCCTGGAAGCGCGCCTCGGGCACGACGGTGGCGAGCGCGGCGAGGAGCCCGGCGTCGAGCAGGGCGCGGCGGGGCGCGACCTCCACCATCCAGGTGAGCCCCGGCGCCTTCACGAGGCCCGAGAGCGGCGCGAGGGTCAGCGGCACCGGCGCGGGGCCTGCCGGGGCGGCCGGCGGCGGGGGCGTCGCGCAGGCCGCGAGGTCGGCGAAGGCGAGGGCGATAGGCGCCCCGAGGAACGCGCGCCGCGGGAGCGAGGCCCCGTGGCTCACGCGGGGCCCGCGTCGGCGGCGAGCACCGTGACCCACGCGAAGCGTCGGTTCTTCGAGCCCACCTTGAGCAGGTAGCGCTCGCCGCGCGCGAGCTGGAGCTGAGCGTCGGTGACGCGCTCGCGGTTCACCTCGACGCCGCCCTGCTCGACGAGCCGCTTGCCTTCGCCGCTGGACTTGACGAGCTTCGCCAGCGCCAGCGCCTTGGCGATCCACAGCGTGTCGCCCTCGGTGGGCAGCGAGAGCTCGGGCACGTCGTCGGGGATCGCGTCGCCGGAGTACACGCGGCGGAACTCGGCCGCGGCGTCGCGGGCCGCCTCCTCGCCCTGGAGGCGCGTGAGCAGCTCGCTCGCGAGGGCGGCCTTGATCTCCTGTGGGTTCTTGCCGGCGGCGCGCTCGGCGCGGAGGGCGGCGATCTCCTCCGAGGAGCGGCTCGAGAGGAGGTCGAAGTAGCGAAAGACGACGTCGTCGTCGAGCTGCATCACCTTCCGGAAGAACGTGAGCGGCGCCTCGAGGAGGCCGATGTAGTTGTCGGCGCTCTTCGACATTTTCTTGCCGACGACCTTGCCGTCGACGAAGCGCGCGTCGGTGCCCTCGAGCAGCGGGGTCGTGAGCACGAGCTGGCCGCGCTTGCCGTACTTCGGCATGAGGTCGCGGCCGACGAGCAGGTTGAAGAGCTGGTCCGTGCCGCCGAGCTCGATGTCGCAGTCGAGCGCCACCGAGTCGTAGCCCTGGAGCAGCGGGTAGAGGAACTCGTGCTGGTAGATGGGCCGCTGCTCGGCGAAGCGCTTCGCGAAGTCGTTGCGCTCGAGCATGCGCGAGACCGTGGTCTTCGCCATGAGCTCGATGAGCTCGGTGGCGCCCAGCGCGCCGAGCCACTCGGAGTTGCGCCGCACGACGGTGACGTCGCGCGAGAGGATGCGGAACGCCTGCTCGGTGTACGTCTCGGCGGCGGCCTCCACGTCCTCGCGCGTGAGGCGCGGGCGGAGGTCGTTCTGGCCGGTGGGGTCGCCGACCATCGCCGTGAAGTCGCCGACCAGCAGCGTGACCTCGTGGCCGAGGTCTTGAAACTGCCTCATCTTCTGCATGAGGACGGCGTGCCCGAGGTGCAGGTCGGGGCGGGTGGGGTCGAAGCCGACCTTCACGCGGAGCGGCCGGCCGGAGGCGCGGGACTCCTCCAGGCGGGCCGCGAGCTCGGCGCGGACGTGCACGTCCTCGGCGCCCCGCAAGATGAGCTCGAGCTGCTCGTCGACGGGGAGAAAGGACCTGCGCGCGCCGTGCGAGGCGTCGCGGGTGGGAGCGGTCGGGGGAGCGGTCGGGGGATCGGTCGGCATGGCGGCGTCACCTTACCAGGCCGCTCGCGCGCCCGCCGCCGTCACGACGGTGGCGGACGAGGCTTGGCTGCGCGAGCGCGGCTCGGCCCGCGTGGAGGGCTCAGTCGTCGCCTTCGTCGCCCGTGATCGGCTGGTGCCGGCTGCTGTTGACGAGCTCCTTCAGGTCCTTGCCGACCTTGAAGAAGGGCAGGCGCTTCGGGGGCACGGGGACGGGCGCGCCGGTGCGCGGGTTGCGCCCCGAGTACGCCTTGTACGGCCGCACGGTGAAGCTGCCGAAGCCGCGGATCTCGATGCCGTCGCCCTTCTGCAGCGCCTCGGTCATGGAGTCGAACACGCAGTTGACGACGAGCTCGGCGCGCGCCTTCGTGAGATCACTCCTCGCCGCAAGTGCGTCAATCAATTCGCTTTTCGTCATGACCCATCCCTCCAACCTCCAAGCTAAGCCCAGGCGTGCGCCTCGCGTCAAGCGTGTCAAGGCCCTCCGCGCCTCGACGGGCCCCGCGCGGGGGCGAGCGCGGGGCCGAGGACCGGCGGCGCGGGCGCGAGCAGCACCCGGTCGAGGGCCACCGCGCCGCCCTCGGCCTCGACGACCAAGCGGGCCTCGCCGCTCGCCAGCGCGACGCGCTTGGCCGGGAGCTCGATGAGCCGCGCCTCGCCCACGAAGGACCACTCCGCGCCCCCGGCGCGCACGCGGCCGGTCACGCCCAGCGCCCCGAACACGCGCGGCGTGAGCGTGAACGCCCCGGCGGAGGGCGCCGGGAGCGCGAGCACCATCGAAGCGCGGCGATCGCGCCCCGTGGGCGTCAGGGTCAGCACGCGATCGCCCGAGGCGGCGCCGGCCATCCACGTGGGCGCCGCGTAGCCGCCGTCTTGCGCGAGCGGGGGCCAGTCGGACTCCGCCTCGAAGCGCAGCGGGCCCTCGGGCGCGGGGGGCGCCCAGGGCGTGAGGCGCGGCGCGCCGCTCTCGTGACGGTACGCCCACGACTCGGGGCGGCCCCGCGCCACGAACGCGAGCCAGTCGTGGTCGTCGTCGCGGCGCCGGAGCACGAGCGGGCCGCGTGGGCGCTCCCCGTCCGGCGCGGGGACGTGGCCGAGCGCGAAGCCGTGGTCCGAGTCGATGAACACGAGGCCGCCCGTGAGCCCCGCGCGGGTCGCGAGGTCCGGCACGTAGAACGGCGCGCCGCCCTCGCGTTCGGCGAGCGCGTCGTGGTCGAACCGTGCGTGCACGCCGAAGCCGACGAGGGACAGCGCGAGGCCGAGCCACGGCGCCGCGCCCGCGAGGGCCTCGCCCCACGGAGGGCGTCGCCGCGGCCGCCAGGAGCAGAGCGCGAGCGCGAGGAGCGCGTGCTCGATGGGGAGCGTGTCGGCGAAGAACCGCGCGCCCCCGCCCGGGTAGTTGCCGTCGAAGTAGAACGGCGCGTAGGCGAGCACCTGGAGCCCGAGCGCCGCGCCGAGCAGGCGCGCGACGGGGCGCCTGCGCTCGGTGAAGAGCGGCGCGAGCACGAGGGGGAAGAGGAGCTCGAGGTTCGCCGCGTCGGCGAGGTGCATCTTCAGGCGCCGCGCGGTGGTGCCGAGCGCGGCGAGCGGGCCATAGCCTTGGGCGAGGTTGTGCCGCACGAACTCGCCGTGCTCGAAGAGGCACCCCACGCCGCGCCCGAAGCCGTAGCGAAAGCACCCAGGGGGCCCGTCGCTGCGTGCATAATACAAGAGCTGCGGCGAGCCGCCGAGCGAGCCCGTGAGCGCGCGCTGCCACGCGAGCAGGAGCGCGAGCCCGGGCAGGAGCCCCAGGGCCATGACCGCGAGCGCGGTGAGCCGCGCGCGGCGTGTGAGCGCGTCGCCGCCCGAGAGGGCGAACGTCGCCGCGGCCACGAGACCCAGAGGCAGCGCGGAGACCGGCCGGGTCGCCACCAGCGCGCCGAGGGCGAGGCCGGCGCACGCCGCCGCGCACTTCGTGGGCGCGCGGCGCCACGCGAGGAGCGCCACGAGCCCGCACGCCACGTAGAGGGCCGAGGCGCCGTGCGACATGGTGTCGGCCGTGTGGTAGCGCGCGCAGGCCGACGTGAGCGAGAAGAGCGCCGCCACTCGGCCGACGTGCTCGCGGGTGGGCGCGGGCACGCCGAGCTCGGAGGCCACGGCGACGCCGAGCGCCCGCGTGGCGGCCACGAGCGCGGCCGCGAGCAGCGGGCCGACGACCATCGGCGCGCCGGCCCGCACGCCGAGCGAGAGCAAGAGCGGGTAGCCCGGCGGAAAGAGGCCGCCGAGGGCGCCGGAGGCCTCGTCGTAGAGGAGGAAGCGCCCCCGGGTCGACGCGCTCGGGAACCCCGCGGGGAACGTGAACGCGCCGGCCGCCAGGCTGCGCGCCTCGAGCAGGTACGTGGTCGCGTCGATGATGCGCGGCCCGCCGCGCAGATAGAACGCGACGTACGCGAGCGACAGCGCGGCGGCGAGCCCGCACACGCCCCACAGGAACGCGCGCTGCCGCGAGTCGAGCACGACGCGCGCGAGCGCCAGCCGCCCCCGCGCCGTCAGGGAGGCGCCTGCGAGCGCCAGGCCGAGCACGAGGGCGCAGGTGGCCGCGGCGCCCTCGGGCGGGCCCCACGCGCCCACCACCGCCCGCAGCGGGGGCAGACTACCCACAGCGCACACCTGCCCTCCGCACAGCGCCCCGACCCATGCGGTCCTCGTGGTTCAAGCGTCGCTAGTAGTCGTCGCTCGACCCGCCGCCGCCCGAGCGCCCGCCGCCGCCGCCGTAGCCGCCGCCGCCGCCGCCGCCCCGCCCGCTGAAGATGCTGAAGAGAAACCAGAAGATGCGAAGGAACGCGAAGAAGAACGTGCGGAAGGTGCGCGAGACGATCGACAGCACGATGACCAGCAGCGCCACCACGACGATCACGACGATCACGATGGGGTTCTCGAGGGGGCTCTTCTTCCGCGCCGCCGGGGCGGCCGCGGGGGCGTCCTTCGCGAGCGCTTCGAGGATGGCGTCGGTGCCGCGATCGAGTGCATTGTACACGCGTCCGGCGCGCAGCTCGGGCCCGATGATGTCGCGGTTGATGTGGCTCGACTGCACGTCGGTGAGCGCGCCGCCGACGCCCTTGCCGGTCTCGATACGCAGCTTGTGGTCGGTGGGCGCGACGACGAGCAGCACGCCGTCGTCCTTGCCCTTGGCGCCGACGCCCCACGCGTTGAAGGCCTCGTACGCGAGGTCGTCGATGGTGCCTGCCGGGCCGCCTTGACCCGGATCGAGCGGGCCGGCCACGAGCACGACGACCGTGAGCCCGCGCGTGCGGCGCGCGTTCTCGAGCTTCGCGTTGAGCGTGGCGCGCTCCGCGGCGGAGAGCGCGCCGGGCACGTCGACGACGTGACCGACGAGCGGCGGCACGGCGGCGAGCGCGCTCCTGGGGGCGAGCGCTCCGAGCACCACGGCGAGCGCTGCGAGGGTCGCCAGGAGGCACCGGAGCCAAGCGGGAGCGGGCACTTCGCCTACGACTCGGGGTCGCCATCGACCTTGGTTCGCCCCTTCGGGGCTCACTTGCAGGTTCACCGCACTCGAAGTAGCAAGCGGAGGAGGCTGCGTCCACGCTGGTGGTCGCGATCGCCTCGGGCTGCTAGGTCGAACGACGGCGCCTCGCGGCGACGAGCGCCGCCGCGAGCGCGAGGCCGAGCCCTCCGAGCGGAGCCTGCGCGGGCGCGCGGCCCGGGGCGGTCTCGCACGCGCAGCCCGAGGGCTCGGCGCTGGACGTCTCGCTGGGCGTGGGCGCCGACGGCGCGGGGCCCGTACTCGCGCCTGGCGGGGTGCCCGTGCCCGGCGGAGCACCTGGCGGAGTACCTGGCGGAGTACCTGGCGGAGTACCTGGCGGAGTACCTGGCGGAGTACCTGGC
>DAORJJ010000173.1:6883-12134 GCA_035439005.1 Polyangiaceae bacterium
GGGCTCGCGTCTGGCGCGTCTCCGGCGTCGGGGACGACGGGCCCCGCGTCCGCGCCCGCGTCGGGACCGGTCGACGGCACCGTGCCGATCGGCGTGCCGGGCACGAACTCGTTGTCCTCTTCGCCCGTGACGGCGACGACCTGGCGGTAGTCGATGTTGCGGAAGATGTCGGCGAACGTCTGGGGCGTCTGCCAGTCGATGAGCGCGTCGAGGAGCACGGGCTCCGACGAGTACGCGTCGGCGTAGCTCGGCATCGCGTTGGTGACCATGTCGAGGTACTTCGTCCCCGCGGGGTCGTCGGTGTTCAGGGCCGCGCGGGACGCGCGCAGACGGCCGTCGACGTACGCGAAGGTGTCGCAGCCGTTCATGAAGAAGAGCAGGTGCTGGCCCGCGGCCCACGACCCCTTGTCGAGGAGCGCGCGCACGTTCGCGCCGAGCCCTGCGTGCCCGCTGTAGCCGATGAAGTCGGCGTCGGAGGTCAGCGAAGCGTAGCGGGCGTCGAACGCGGCGCCCTGCGTACGAACGTTGTCGACGAGCAAGAAGTGGACGCGCACCGTCTTGCCGGTGGGGAGGCTCGCCTCGAGCGTGACGTCCGGATAGGCCACGCCCGGGTGCGTGGGGAGCCCTGGCGGCGTGGTCGTGAGGGGGCCCGTGGCGGCGCGCGTGAGCTTCTGGCGGACGTGGTCGACGAAGCGCGCGTAGCCCTCGAGGCCGGGGTCCGAGAACGAGGTCGCGCCCTCCTCGTATTTGCCGACGATGATCACCGCCTTCAGGAGATCGTCCTGCCAAATGCGGTGGTATTCCGGGTACTTGCCTGTGGTGTTGCCCAGCGATGGCGCCACCGTGGCCGTGACCTCGAGGGCGTCGCCCGGGGCGATCACGCAGCCCGGCCGGAGGACGCGGTAGTAGTACCACATGCTCCCGGCGTCGACGCCGTGGGCGGAGGCGTCGACGCACGTGGCCCCGTACGCCGCGGTGAAGTTGACGAGCGAGCTCCAATACCCGAGGCGCGGCAGCTTCAGCGCGAAGGTGCTCGGCGTCGCGCGGCGCTTGTTCCAGGCGACGGGCAGCTTCGCGTGGTACGTGACGAGGTGCTGGCCGCCGCCGCCGGGGACGGGGCTCACGATCCGGTTCGTGATCTCGAGCTTCTCGAGCTGCCCCACCGACTCGAACTCGTTCAGCGCGCCCACGGTGTAGAGCATCTGGTTGGCGATGGCGTCGGGGGCCCCGCCGGACCAGTCGGCGACGACCTCTCCGTCCCACTCGAGCTCGACCAGCGTCGCCTCGGCGCTCGCGAACGCCGCGCGCGACTGGGCGGTCCCGCTCGACGTGCTTGGGTCGCCGCCTGGCGCGGAGCACGCGGCGGCGCTCGCCAAGGTGAGGACGGCGGCGGTGGTGAGAGACACGAGCTTGGGCATGGCGGAGGGCTCCGGGGTCGTGACGAGGCCGTCGCGGGGCCGCGACGGGCCACCCACGTGTGTCACGACTCTGCGTCTTACGCCACGGTGGGCCCGATCTTCCCCGCGCGGGGACGGGGACCCCAGGACCGCGCCGGATCCGCTCAGACGTGCGGCATGGTCATGAGCTGCTGGAGCAGGGTCTCGGGAGGGTGGCCGCCGAGGATCCCGAGGCCGAGCGCCCGGAAGATGGGCGTGCGCACGTCGCGCTTCTCGCACCACGCGAGGACGCGCGGCACGAGCTCGACGGCCTCGACCGAGTGCCGCGCCTCGGCGAGGGCCGCCGCGGGCGTCTTGCCGGCCGCGAGAGCGCGCCCGAGGGCGATCTCCGGGCGCTCGTCCTCGAGCACGGCGGCGAGCAGATCTCCGTACCCGGCGAGGCCGAGCAGCGTGCGGTCCTCCCCGCCTGCGGCGACGGCGATGCGGGCGGCCTCGTTGATGGACCGGGTCATGAACGCGGCCACGAGGCCGGCGTTCACGCCGAGCCCGCGCGCGTAGCCGGCGGCGATCGCGACGCACCCGACGAGCGCCGAGGCCCACTCGAGGCCGCGGAGATCGTGTGTAGAATACAGCCTGAGCGCGGGCGAGGTGAACGCCTCGGCGAGCACGTCGTTCACCTCGGGGAAGCGCGCGCCGGTGACCATGACGCTGGGCGCGCCCGCGAGCAGATCGGGCTCGAGCACGGGGCCACCGAGGGCGCCGACGCGCCGCGCGGGCGTCTCTTGGCGCAGGACGTCGCTCACGGTGTCGAGCCCGTCGCCCACGAGGCCGCGCACGCCGTGGACGACGTAGTGGTGTCCGCCGAGGTGGTCGCCGAGCTGGCGCGCCGCCTCGCGCGCGGCCCGCGAGGGCACGGCGAAGATGACGAGCTTCGCCTCCTCGCAGGCGCGTGCGAGCTCGGCGCGCTCGCACCCCTCGGGCAGCGCGAGCTCGGCGCGGCGCGTGACGATCAGCGCGCGGTTACCCGCGCGGCCGATCGCCGCCGCGAGCGCCAACCCCCAGTGACCACCGCCCACCACGCACACGGAGAGAGAGCCCATGGGCGGAGAGTACACGGGTCGCGCGGGAGGGCGCCGCGGGAATCGGCGCGCGAACCCGAAGGCGGACAAGCTCCTGTTCTCCCTCGCAACGCCCGGACGCTGGGCGCTAGCGGCGGGCGAGCGCGGGCGCCACCCACGCCGCGCGCAGGTGCTCGACGGCGTCGGGGGAGGCTCGCAGCGCGCGATCGAGCGCCTCGACGGCCGGATCCGTGGCGAGAGGGTCGGCCACGTACGCGCGGGCGTGGAGCACCCAGTTCGACAGCTCGTAGCGGTGGAGCAGCGGCGCGAGCGGGTGGGCGTCGAACGAGGCGAGCGCGCGGAGGCCGTCGGTGGCGCTCGCGCAGCGGAGGAGGGCGCGCGTCGCGTCGAAGAGGAGCTGTCGCAGCGACTCGAACGCCGCCTCGGGGGCTCGGGCGACGTCGTTGAGCAGGGCGTCGATCCCGGCCTCGGAGAGCCCCGCGGCCTCCGCCGCCTCCGCCATCGCGGGCACCTGCGTCTCCAGGAAGGTCGACGCCGGGGCGTGCCCGAGGAGCCGGCCGACGAGGTAGAGGTCGAAGGCGCTGGCGATGGCCTCGCCGAGGAAGAGGGCGTCGGCGGAGGCCCGGCCGGAGGGGTGCAGGGCCGAGGCCGCCAGGTGGTGCCACGCGACGTGGGCCACCACGTCCGCCGGGAGGCTGCGGTCGACGAGGATGTCCCCGCCGACGCGCGCGCCGCTCGCGTCCGTCGCGCCCCAGAAGGTGAGGTTCAGGAGGAGCGCCCGGTCCCAGCGGCCCTCGAGCGGGGGGGGCAAGACCAGGAAGGTGTACCCGCTTCTTGATAAAATATCTTTTAAGTCCGAATAGATGGCCACGTGTCGAAGCGACCGCTCGTCTTCGATGTCGAGGTCGGCCAGCGAGTGCTCGGCGAGGGCGAGCGGGGGCGGCGGCGCGTCGGCGGAGGGGCGCGCGGGCTTCTTTGGCATGGTCCCGAGGCTATCACGGGCGAGCGACCCGCTCTCCGCGCGCGCGGAGATGGGGCGCGGGACCGGAATCGACCCCTCGTGGCCGGACGAAGATTTCTGAGCGCCGCGCAAGGCGAGCTTGCCGGGCTTGCGCTGTGCGGGCGATAATGCACGGGCCTTGCGCTCGATCCCGCCACCCGCCGCCGTGCTGCTCGAACCGGGCTTCCGTTTCGACGGGTACGAGCTGCTCTGCAAGATCGGGCAGGGCGGCATGGCGAGCGTGTGGCTCGCGCGGTACGCGCACGCGGACGACCCGCACGCCCTGGTCGCCATCAAGACCATCCTCCCCGAGCTCGCAGCGAACCAAGAGTTCCGCGCGATGATGCTCGACGAGGCGCGCATCGTCACGGCCATCAACCACCCGAGCGTCGCGGCGACGCTGAAGGTGGGCCAGCTCTGGGACATCCCCTACCTAGTGCTCGAGTACGTCCCCGGCGAGTCCCTCGATCAGCTCTGCGAGGCGCTCTTCGAGGTGGGCAAGGTCGTGCCGCCGCCGATCGTCGTGCGGATCATCGCCGACACGTGCCGTGGCCTCCACGCCGCCCACGAGCTCGTGGACGAGCGCGGCGAGCCGCTCGGGCTCGTTCACCGCGACGTGTCGCCCCAGAACATCCTCGTGAACGATCGCGGCCGCGCGATGCTGATCGATTTTGGCATCGCGAAGGCGCGCGAGCGCCTCACCCCCGAGACCGCCGACGGCGTCATGAAGGGCAAGATCCCCTACATGGCCCCCGAGCACGCGATGGGGAGCGCGGTCGATCGGCGCTCCGACATCTGGTCGCTCGGCGCGGTCGCCTACCTCATGCTCTCGGGCAAGGAGCCCCACAGCGGTCCGAACGACGCGGCCAGGCTCATCCGCAAGCTCGCTGGCGAGCCGCTCGCGCCGCTCCCGCTCACGGTGCCCGCGCCCCTCCGCGCGGTCGTCGAGCGCGCGCTCAGCGCCGAGCCCTCCGAGCGCTACGCGACCGCGCTCGAGTTCGCCACGGCGCTCGAGGAGGCCGTGTTGCCCTCGGAGCACTGGGAGATCGAGAAGTTCTTCTTCGACAACCTCTCGCACGCCGCGCGCGCCCGGCAGCTCATCGTCGAGCACGCGATCGCCGCCGCCGACGCGCGCGCCCGCACGCGGGAGATCCTGTCGAGCGCGCAGGGCGCGAGCGGCCGCATGTCGTCGACGCCGGGGGTCAGCACGAGCGACACCACGGCGAACCTGCCCGCGCTGCCGATGGAGCGCGCCGTGCGCCCGTTCTTCGTCTACCTCGGCGCCGCGGGCATCGCCCTCGCCATCGTCGCGGCCTACGGGATTGGCCAGATGAACGGCGTCCGCGCGAGCGCCACAGCGCCCCTGCTCCCGAGCGCGGCGCCCGTCGGCACCGTCGCGCCCTCGTCGTCGTCCGCGGCCCCGGCCCCCTCGGTGGTGCCGACCGCGTCGGTCGAGTCGAGCGCGGCCACGCCGCCGAGCGCCACCCCCACCCCGCCGCCCTCGACCCCTGGGGCGCCCGCGGCGTGGCCGAGGGTGAGCGTGAGGCCGCACCCCACGCCCACGCCGAGCACGAAGGTCAAGCCCCCCGAAGAGACCATCTTCTAGATGACGGGGGGCGATCGGCGAGGTCCCCGCGCGGCGCGCGGGTCGCGAGCGGTCGTACGGCCCGCGCTCGCTGTGGTGCTCGGGCTCGTCGCCCCGCTGCTGGCGGCGTGCGGCGACTGCGGTCGGAAGCCCGAGCTCGGGCCGGCGCCGCGTCCCCAGTCCCCGCCGG
>DAORJJ010000174.1:0-12091 GCA_035439005.1 Polyangiaceae bacterium
GGGCTCGTCGTCGGCGGGGTGGGGCTCGCGGCCCTCGCCGCGGGCGGCGTGTTCGGGATCCTCACCATCACCACGAACAACGCGGCGAAGAACGCTTGCCGCGACAACACCGGTGGCGCCTTGAGCACCAAGACCGATCCCTCCGGCACACCCTACGACACGGGCCTCGACTTCGACGCTCGTGGCGTATGTTACGGACAGACCACCCCGTGGCGGACTGCCAACGATCTCCACGATCGCGCGAACCTGTTCGGCACGCTCTCCACAGTGCTCATTCCTCTCGGGCTCGCCGGGCTCGCCGTCGGCGGCGCGCTGGTCTACACCTCCGCGAAGGGCCGCTCGGGCGGCCGCGGCTTCACCGCCGCCCTCACGCCCTCCACCGACGGCCTCTGGCTCCACGGAGAGTTCCAGTGAGCCGGCGCGTCGGGCGCGTCGGGCTCGCCGTGGCGGGGCTCGCCACGGCCGTGGCCGCCTGCCAGCTGCTCGTCGGCGTCGAGCCCGAGGCCGACACCCCACGCCCGCCGCCGCTCGCCGAGGCGAGCGTGACCGACGCGGGGGCGCCGGACGTCGATCCCTGCCCCCACGCGCGCCCGCCCCCTCCGCCGGCCGCCCCCGGCGACGCGCGCCGGACCACACACGTCTTCGCGGTGCGGCAGGTGAGCTTCGGGGGCTTCACGGATCTCCCGCGGCGCTACGACTTCGACAACCTCTGCACGTGCGAGAACCGCGACGAGCGCGCGCCTGGGCGACCGCGCGTGTCGTGCGTCCAGCCCGGCGAGCCGTGCACGGCCACGACGCGGAGCGACGACGAGAACGGCGCGGACCTCGGCGGCGAGAACCTCCTCGCCCTGGGGGGCGTTGGCCTTCGGGACGTGGAGAAGGCGGAGGTCTCCGGCAAGTTCGAGGACGGGCGCCGAGGGCTCCTCGTGCGGCTCGACGACTACAACGAGGGCCCCGACGACAGCTCGGTCGTCCTCACGCTCGTCGCGACCGGCGGGGTCCAGCGGCGCGCGGGCGCGAGCGCGGACGCGGGCAGCGACGCGGACGCGGGGCGCGACGGGGGGCGCGACGGGGGCGGCGACGCCTCCGCGGGGCAGGATCGCTCGCGGCAGCAGGTGTGCACCGAGACCAACGACGAGGCCTACAAGCCGAGCTGGGACGGCACCGGGCGAGACGTGTGGTTCGGGCCAAGCTCGTCGACCGCGGCGCTCTCGGCCCAGGCCTACGTCACGGGCGGGCGGCTCGTGCTGAACGGCACGGCGGCGTCGGTGCGGATCCCCATGTTTGGCCAGGTGCTCGAGCAGTCGCGCTCCGTGTTCGTGGCCACGCTCGGGCGCTCGCCCGGCGGCGCGCTCACCCTGCGCGGCAACCTCGTGGGGATCGTCTCGGCGTCGAAGCTCCTCGGGCTGATCGGATCGTTCCAGAACCCCGTCGTGGGCGACGCCGCCCCGACCAGCCTGTGCGACGGCCCGCTCTTCTCGGTGCTCAGCAACCTCATCTGCAGCGGCCGAGATCTGCTCGAGACAGGGGAGGACCCGAGCCGCCCGTGCGACGCGCTCGCGCTCGCGCTCGGCTTCGCCGCCGAGGAGATCACCCTCGGGAGCGCCTCGCCCGCGTGCGCGCCGCTCGCGCCGTTCGTGTGCGACGCGGCGTGCCCGCCCATCGCCGCGGGCGGCGACTGAGCGCGCTACTTGCCCACGATCTCCGCCGCGATCTCCTCGGCTGTCCCGAGCACCGGGCTCGTGCCCTGGACGATCAGCAGCTTCTTTCCCTCGACGCGCATCGCGGCCCCGCCGCGGCGGTGCGCGGCCTCGCTGAAGTCGAGCACCGAGAACGTGGCCTCGTAGCTGCCCCTCTTGGCGCGCAGGGCATACCGGCGGAACCCGGCGTCGGGGCGCTCCTCCTTCACGGGGCCCGTGGCGACGAAGCCGAGCGGTCGCAGCCGCGCCACGAGATCCTTCGGGGTCGGGATGGGCGTCGCCAAGAGCCGTGTGGCCAGCGCCTGGCCGTCGGCGCCGGAGACGATGAGGGCCTGCTCGGCGCCGATGACCCCGCTCGCGCGCTCGGTCTCGAACACGCTGACGTGAACGCCGTCCGTGTCCCAGCTCGTCCACGTGCCGAAGGGCTGCGAGATCGAGGAGCGAAACGCGACGGCCCCGCGGTCCTCCAGGACGGCTCTCACCTTGATGGACGGGTACTCACCGAGCCCGCTGGGGACCGCGCGTCGCGCCCGCTCGGCCGCCTCTGCGGTGTTGTAGCTGATGGACATCCCGAGGTTTCGCGCGACCGACTCCGGCAGGTGGTTTCGCGCGTTGAACGCCCCGCTCGAGCCGCTGTAGGCGCCCTGGACCACGTCGCGCTCGGCGACGACCTTTCCCGTCTTCTTGACCGAGATGACCTCTTTGCCAACGACGGTGCCTGCGCTCCCGAAGCTCCGCGCGCCGCCCTCGAAGCCGAAGGCGCAGACGATGGCGCTGGGCGACCGCGACACCACGAACATGTCGGCCGACACGTGGTCGTCCGAGGCGTCCTTGTGTTCGCGAATCACCAGCAAGAACTTGAGGTCGCGAATGGCGTCGATCTTCTGCTCGTCGGGCGGGTAGACCTTGGTCCCGTTCCATCGGCTCTTGTCGGCGTTCTTCGCGCGGAGCTCGAGGATGTCTTGGAGTGGAGAGGGGTAGCCCGCGAGCAGCTTCGCGCCGACGAGGTCGGTGTTGTGGACTCCCCCCATCGTGTTGAATGCGTACCCCGAGGTGGCCTTGCACCGCGGGAAGGCGTGCGTGCCGCGCTCGGGCACCTTGGCGACCAGCGCGTTGGCGCTCGCGATGGCGCCGTCGATCGCCGCGAGATCGGCCGCGCGCTCCTTCAGGAGCGTAGGCGCGCGCTTGGCGCAGCCGGACGCGATCGCCACCAGCCCCACCATGAGCGCTCCGCGCGTGACGCGCTCGGCGGTTCGTTGCAGCTCGCGCTCCGTCATGTCCGTCCTCGCGCAGCGGAGGGTCCCACGCCGCCCGACGCGCGTGAAGGCGATTCCGTGGTCAGGCCGGCTCGTGGCGTGACACGGCGGAGGCCGCGTGGTGCAGTGTCGTATGCGAAAGACCAAGATCCTCGCCACCCTCGGGCCGGCTTCGGTCGACGAGGCGACCCTCTCGGCGCTGCTCCGCGCCGGCGTCGACGCCGTGCGGCTCAACTTCTCGCACGGCTCACCGGACGAGCACCGCCTGTACGCGACCCGCGTCCGCGAGGTCTCGGCCAAGCTCGGCAAGACCGTCGCGATCCTCGGCGACCTGTGTGGCCCGAAGATCCGCGTCGGCACCTTCGCCGCGGGTCCGATCGAGCTCGTCGCCGGCCAGCGCTTCATGCTCACCCACGAGGCGGTGCCCGGCGACGGCGCGCGCGTGAGCATGAGCTACCCCCTCGCGGACGATCTGCGGGCCGGGGACATCCTGCTGCTCGACGACGGCCTGCTGCGCCTGCGCGTCGAGCGCGTGCTCGCGCCCGAGGTGACGTGCGTCGTCGAGAGCGGGGGGCCGCTCTCCGACAAGAAGGGGATCAACGTGCCCGGCGTCGCGCTCAGCGTACCGTCCTTCACCGAGAAGGACGCGGCGGACGCCGCTCTCGCCAGAGAGCTCGGCGTCGACTATCTCGCCATGTCGTTCGTGCGCACCGGCGACGACGTGCGCCGCTGCAAGGCCGCCGCCGGAGACATCCCGGTCATCGCCAAGCTCGAGAAGCCCGAGGGTGTGCAGAACCTCGCGGACATCATCGCCGAGAGCGACGGCGTGATGGTCGCGCGGGGCGACATGGGAGTGGAGCTAGGCACCGAGAAGGTGCCGCTCGTGCAGAAGGAGACCATCGCGCGCGTGAACGCCGCGGGGAAGCTCGTCATCACCGCGACGCAGATGCTCGACTCCATGATTCGGCACCCGAGGCCCACGCGCGCGGAGGCGTCGGACGTCGCGAACGCGGTGCTCGACGGGACCGACGTGCTCATGCTCTCGGGCGAGACGGCGATTGGCAAATACCCTGTCGAGACGGTGCAGGTGATGGACAGCATCGTCCGCGAGATCGAGGACAGCGCCCTCTACCGCGGGCTCCCCGAGCCGCCCGCGTTCGGCGCCGACTGGCACTTTCACAACGTCACGGCGCGCGCGGCGGCGCTCGCGTCGCGCGCGATCGTGCTGCGTTGTGTCGTCATCGCGACCCGCGACGGGCGCACGGCGAACGTGCTCGCGGACTACCGCCCGAGGTGCCCGCTCGTCGCCGTGGTCCCCACAGAGCGCGTCGCGCAGGCGCTCGCCCTGCAGTGGGGAGTCGTGCCGGTGGTGCACGACGTGACCGGGCTCTCCCAGCGCGAGCTCCTCGAGGTGGCCGATCGCGCCGCGAAGGCGCGCTGCAACGCCCAGGTGGGCGACGCGATCGCCGTGCTCATCGGCTCGCAGTCGGGCGAGGGCCGCCAGCTCATCCTCCGCCAGGTGAAGTAGCGCCGCGCGGTCGCTATACGCTCTTGCCCATGATGGAGTAGCCCTTGTCTACGTACACGGTCGAGCCGGTGATGCCCGCGCCGAGCGGGCTCGCGAGGAACGCCGCCGTCGCCCCGACCTCGAGCGCGGTGATCGCCTCGGGCAGGGGCGAGTTCGCCTTCGTGTAGTCGATCATGTCCTTGATGAACCCGATCGCCGAGGCCGCGCGGGAAGCGAGGGGACCGGCCGAGATGCAGTTGACCCGGTGGCCCCACTTGCGGCCCGCCTCGAACGCGAGCAGGCGCGTGTCGCTCTCGAGCGCCGCCTTGGCCGAGCTCATGCCGCCGCCGTACCCGGGGACGACCCGCTCGGCGGCGAGGTACGACAGCGAGAGAAACGACCCGCCCGGCTTCATCAGCGGGCCGAACCGCTGCACCAGTGACACGTTCGAGTACGCGCTGGTGCCGATGGCCGAGAGGTAGCCGGCGCGGCTCGTCTCGAGGAGGGGGCGCTTCACCTCGGGGCCGTTCGCCAGCGAGTGGACGACGATGTCGACGGGGTGCTCGCCGAACTCCTCGCACATGCGCGCCGCCACGCCGCCGATCGACACGTCGCCGTGCTCGCGGTACCGCTTGCTCTCGCGGGTCTCGGCGGGGATGGCGTCGGCCGTGTCGAAGTCGGCGTCGAGCGCGTAGATGCGCTCGAACACGAGCTTCTCGCCGGACGAGAGCACGAGGGACTCGTCGAGCTTCCCGCGACGCAGCAGGGTGGTGAAGATGCCGTGCGCGGGCGGCCAGGTCCCCACGCACACGGTGGCGCCGGCCTCCGCGAGGCACTTGGCGATGGCGAACCCGAAGCCCGCGTCGTCCGCCACTCCGGCGACGAACGCGCGCTTGCCCGTGAGATCGATGGGGAGCATGCGCGCGACTCTTGGTTTCCCCCGGGCGCCGCGTCAACGGGAAAAAGAGTACGCGGCGCCCTCCGCGAGGGAGGCGCGCCGCGTCGCGTGCGCGCGCCTGCTAGAGGTCGTCGGCGCGGCTCCGCACGCCCCCGCGGCCACGAAAGTCGTACCGGTCCTCGTCGGCGTTGGCGAGGCCCGCGAGCTTGCGGAGCGCGGCGAGCTGCGCGCCGGCCGTCTCGTCGCTCGCGAGCGCGTCGAGCTCGGTCGCGCGCCGCGCGAGCGCCTCGGCCGCGACGGTGCTCGCCACGGGCCCCGTGAAGACCGCGCCCGTCACGCTCGGCGGGACCTCGCGGCGTCGCTGACGGAGCAGGGCCGCGACGCCGCCGCGCACGACCGGATCGCGGTGCTCGAGGAGCGGCAGGAGCGCCGGCAGCGAGGCGTCACCCTGGCTCTTCTCGAGCACGTGGAGCAAGGGCGCGTATTGCCCCGCGGAGATGCGCGAGACGTTGAACGCGGTCGCGACGAGGTCGGTGGGGGCCGCGACGAAGACCGCGAGGAACACGCCGAAGGCGTCGAGCTGGCGGTGAACGAGCCAGCCCACCGTGCGCCGCGCGCGCACCATGTGCACCACCAGGCCGAGTCCGACGACCACGAGGGTGGTCCCGAAGATGCCGAGGATGCGCGCGGAGGTGAGGCCGCTCACCTCGACGTAGAGCTGGATGCGCCGCAGCGTGCCGAGCGCGAGCACCGCGTTCTGCGCGGCCCACACGTACGCGAGGACGCGCGCGACCTTCGCCCTCGGGTCGAAGTGGAACGGGCCTCGGAAGATGGCGCCAAGCACGACGGTCGACAGGAGCAGCGCGACGGTGAGCCACACGGTTCCCCGGTGCGCATACTCGGTGTACCCGAGGCCTGCCGGGGGGCGCCCCGCCCACAGCGAGACGGCGTCGAGCGCGTTCATCGCGAGGAAGAGAGCGTTGAGCGCGACGAGCGTGTTGCGCGCGGTCGAGAGGCCCTGCGCGGTGCACGCGTCGCCCGTGTCCGTGGCCTCGTGCCCGCCGAGCTGCGTGACGAGCGCGCGCCGGAAGGCGGGGCGGAGGAGCGCGGCGCCCGCGGTGAGCGCCGCGAGCCAGAAGAGCGGCCGCGCAGGCGACGGCAGGGTGAACGAGCCGAGCAGGCGCGCGCCCCAGGCCTCGAGCACCGGGTTGGCGAGCACGAACACGCCCCCAAAGACGACCAGCGCGCCAAGCGGAACGAGCACGGTGCCGAGGGCGAGCTTCGGGGCCTCGCGCCCGCGCCCGCGGGCGAGGTTCCGCGCGCCGCGCGCGACGCCGGCGAGGGCGTGGAAGGAGCCGAGCGCCGTGGCGCCGACCGAGGCGATGAGGTCGGGGAGATACGTGCGCTTTGCACGCAGCGAGACCGCGGTCGCGGCGAGCAGGAAGCACGCAGTGATCAGCGCCCCGAACGAGCCCTCCCACCCGAGGCCGAGCGCCACGGCGCCGAGCAGCCCGGCCGTGACCGCGAAGCGCAGGGAGCGCCGGCGGCGGCGCGCGAACCCGACGAGCAGGGCGCCTGCGAGCAGGAAGAACAGCGTGAGCGCGAGCCCGCCGCCGAGGCTGTACACGAGCACGTCGGAGAGCACGACGAACAGGCCGAGGGCCGCGAGCTCGGCGGGACGCGCGGGAGTGGCGCGGCGCGGCGGCGCAGGGCGTGGCGCGACGCCGCCTCGGTACGGAGTGGCGTGCGGTCCCCAGGCGCCGTCCCACGCGGTGGGCTGCGCGTGGGGCGGCCAGTGGGGCGGCGACGAAGGCGTGTAGCCCGCGTGCGGGGCGGTCGGCGCGTCGTGCGTGGCGGGAGCGTCGTGCGTGGCAGGAGCGGCGCCGGTGGACGCGCTCGGTGAGGTGGTTGGGGGCGCGGGGAGCTGCATCTCCATTGGACGCCTGGCGAGCGCTCTTTGTGCGACCGCTCACCCGCGCCGCGAGACCGCTCGCGAGGGAGATTCGACGTCGCTACTCCACCCGAGGGCGTGGCGGAACCGGTAGGCTGGTGCGCCATGGGTGAGAACGGTTCCAATGGGCGCTGCCGCATCGTGCTGACGGGTGGGCCGGGCGGCGGCAAGACGACGGCGGCGGATCTCTTCCGGCGCGAGATCGGCGAGCGCGTGGTGGTGGTGCCCGAGGCCGCCACGCTGCTCTTCTCGGGCGGGTTTCCGCGCGTGAGCGGCACGCTCGCGGGCGGGGCAGCCCAGCGCGCGATCTACCACGTGCAGCGCAACCTCGAGGACGTGCAGTCGATGCGCTTCCCCGACCGCATCTTGCTCTGCGATCGCGGCACGGCCGACGGCGCGGCGTACTGGCCCTCCGTGAGCCCCACGTTCTTCGAGGCGATGGGCACGACCGAGGAGGCCGAGCTCGCGCGCTACGACGCGGTGATCTTCCTCGAGAGCGCCGCGGTCGGGGGCAGCTCGATCGAGGGGGGCAACCCCGAGCGCATCGAGACCAACGACGAGGCGGTGGCGCTCGATCGGAAGCTCTACGCGCTCTGGAGCAAGCACGAGCGCTTCGTGGTCGTGCCGCACAACCCGTCGTTCTTCAAGAAGATCACCCACGGGCTCGCGGCGATCGAGGCGCTCGTCGCCGAGCTGCACGCCGAGCTCAGCGCGCGCTCAGCCTGAGAAGCGCGCGGCGGGCCACGCCTGGACGTCGCTCACCCAGCCGACGATGTTCGTCGTGGGGAGGTGGTCGGTCTCGAGGCGGCGGAGGAGGCGCTCGGCGCGGTCGGCGTCCATCACCGCGCGGATCTCCGTGTTGCTCCCGTGCCAGGGGTCCGGCCGCGCGCCGTGCTTTCCCGCGCCGCGCACCTCGAGCAGCGAGACGCCCACGCCCATGCGGCGAATCTCGGCGACGATCTCCTCTTCGGCCGAGTCGGGGACGACGAGCGTCACGAGCTTCTGCGGGACCAGGAGGGGCGCGTTCATTCCTCGTTCGTAGGTCGGTCGGCGACTATGCGCAAGCGCCGCGGGGCTCAGCGCAGGCCGAGGCGGCGGCGCAGCTTGCGCGCCGACTGCCGAGAGATGTCCACGCGGAGCCCCGTGCGGAGGTGCGCGACGTACCCGCCGGTCGCGAGCGACTCGAGCCTCTCCACGTGATCGAGGTTCAAGAGGGCGCGCCGGTGCACGCGCTCGAAAGACGAGGCGGGGAGCCGCTCCTCGAGCTCTTGGAGCGAGTGGTCGGTGAGCAGCTTCTTGTCGCGCGTGTGCACGGTCACGAGGCTCCCGTCGAACACCGCGTGGCTGATGTCGTCGGGCGCGAGCAGCGTCACGCCGCCCTTCGTGGGGATCGCGAGCCGGCGCCAGGGCGCCTCGGGCGCGGGGTCGACCTTGGGCGGCCCGTCGAGGAAGCTCCTCGCGCGGGCGAGCGCCTTCTCGATGCGCGCCTCGTCCGCGGGCTTCACCACGTAGTCGACGGCGCCCACGTCGAAGGCGGCGACCGCGTGCTCGGGGAACGCGGTGAGGAACACCACGTAGGGGCGCTCCTCGGGCATGCGCGCCGCGGTCTCGAGGCCGGAGAGGCCGGGCATGTGGATGTCGAGGATGGCGACGTCGACGTCCTCCTCGCCCAGCGTCTTCAGCACCTCCTCGCCGCTCGCGCACTCGAGGACCGCCTCGACGCCGGGCAGCTCCGAGACGATGCGCGCGATGCGCTTACGCGCCATCGCCTCGTCGTCGCACACGAGCACCCGGAGGGGCGCGCTGACGCCGCTCACGAGGCGCACCTGCCGCGGGATCGACCTCTGACAACGGACGGTGCTCGAGCGTTCATTCGCGGTTCGACCTTTCGGGAGAGAGCGGGAGGCGGAGCGTGGCCACGGTGCGATCGCCGTCGGCGCGGATGGAGAAGGTGCCTCGGCCTGGGTAGGCGAGGGCGAGGCGCTTGTCGACGATACCGAGGCCGCTCGACCCCTCGCGAAGGCCGGCGAAGCGGCCTGGGTTCTCCACGCGGAGCTCGACGTGGTCGCCCTCCACGCGCACGACGAGGCGCACCTCGCCGCGGTGCCCCTTCGACGGCCCGTGCTTCATCGCGTTCTCGGCGAGCGGCAAGAGCAGCATCGGCGGCACGGTGATCGCGGGGAGGTCCGCGGGCACGTCGCGCACGTAGGCGAACATCTCCGGATCGCGCACGAGGTACATCGAGAAGAGCGCGTCGCAGAGCTCGAGCTCCTTCGCGAGCGGCCACTCGTCCTCCTCGATGCCCGACATCACGGTGCGCAGCATGCCCGAGAGCTGGAGGATGGCGCGCTCGGCGACCCGGCCGTCGGCCCTGCACCACTCGGCGATCGCGTTCAGCGTGTTGAAGAGGAAGTGGGGATCGAGGTGGCTCTTCAGCGCGATGAGCTCGGCGTGGTCGCGCGCCCGCTCGAGCTCCTCGGCGCGAGCCCGCTCCCGGCGAAGGTTCTCCTCGAAGTCGATGTCGCGCGCGAGGCCCCAGCCGCCGACCCAGAAGAGCGCGACCTCGACGAGGAGGCTCGGACGCGTCGTGAGGAACGTCGTGCCCATCCCCACGAGGTCGGAGAGGCCTCTCCCGATGCCGACGATGAGCGCCACGCCCGCGCCGCCGTAGATCAGCGCGGAGCGCGCCGGGTTCTCGCTCTCGCGGCCCATCGGGAAGAGGTGCCGCCAGAGCGTGGGCGCCACGACGAGGAACGTGCCGCACATGAGCGCGCCGAGGAGCAGCGCGCCCGCCGCGCGGCTGTACACGTGCTGGATGAACAGCAGCGGGACGATGACGACGACGATGGGCACGGCCCGCCTCGGCGCCAGGATGGCCGCCATCGTGCTCTGCAGCACGTTCGTGTCGGGCGGAAGCCGCGTCGCCGCGCGGCGCTTGCGAGGCGCAGGGCTCGGTCTGGTGCCTGCTTGGGCCGCGTCGTCCACGGAGTGAGCGTAGGTCGCGCGCGCGGGGCGTGGGCGCAAAAACGGGGCGAGCGGTCGGAGAGCGGCCGTGAAGGGCACGCACGAACGCGTCACTTGCGCGCGCGACGCCCGTGCTCGCGGAAGAACGCCCACATCGTGGCGGTCGCGTCGACGTCGCGGTTCACGCGGCCCACGAGGCGCGCGGGGAGGTACTGCTTGCCCCCAGGCCACGTGTGCCCGCCGCCCTCGAGGGTGTAGAGCTGCACCGAGGTGTCCTCGGCGCAGGCGGCGGCCTCGACGCGGGCGATCGAGCCGTCGTCGGGGTCTCGGTCGGCGACGGGCGTGGGCGCCCCGAGCTCGCCGCAGCGGTTTTGTGTGGAAAATACACGCATCGCGTCGCGCGCCGACGCCGTGCGACCGCGCTCGAACGGGCCGAGGTGGACCACTCCGCCCTCGTAGGGCACGAGCGGATCGGCGGTGCCGAGGAAGGCGATCACGGCGACGGGGCGCGCGAGCCGGCACGTCGCGGCGAGCTCGGGGCCCATCGTCCCGGCGACGAGCCCGATGGCGGCGACGCGCTCGGAGCGCTCGCACGCGAAGCGGGACGACATGAACGCGCCGTTCGAGATGCCTGTCACGTACACGCGTGAAGGATCGACGCCGAGCGCGCCGCCCGTGAGGTCGTCCAGGACGGCGGTGAGGAACCCCACGTCGTCGACGCTCTCCTTCGCGGCCGTGGACGGCACGCCCGCGCGTCCGTCGTTCCACCCCTTGTCGACGCCGTCGGGGTAGGCCACGACGAAGCCCTCGCGGTCCGCGGCCGCGGAGAATCCCGTCTGGGCCGCCACCCCCTCGGCGTGGCCGCCACCGCCGTGGAGCGAGAGCACGAGCGCCCGTAGGGCGGAGCCGCTGGCTCGCGGCGGCGCGTGGACGAGGTAGCGGCGCTCGCGCCCGCCCCACGCGACCGTGCGGGTCTCGTCGACGCCCACGCCCGCTGCGCGCTCGCGGCGCGGGGCCTCGGTGCGGGCTCGCCCGCACGCGAGCAAGGAGCAGACGAGCCCGACGCCGCAGAGCGCGCGGAGGCCGCGGCGTCTCATGGGCGACGGGCCGCGGGCTTCGCGGACGCCGCCGGCGTGGACCTCCCGCGCAGCGCGCGGTTCTCTCGCTCGAGGCGGTCGATGCGGGCCGACTGCTCCTGCACGATGGCGTAGAGGGCCTTGATGGACGCCAGCTCGACCCCGTGCGCGTCCACCGGGTCGTAGGCTTGATCGGTCACGCCCACGCCGAACGCCGAGTGGAAATCCTGGGCCATCGGGCCGATGTGGCGCACCCGCGCGCCGTCCGTCGTGTAGCTCCACGTCGACACCGGCATGCGCCCCACCGCCTCCAGCACGGCGCGCTCGTCCGCGGGGCTCACGTCGCGCTTCAGGTTGCGATCGCTGACGCACATCGGAGCGCACCCCTGCGGGCATGTCTTCTGCGCGTCGCTCGGGGTGAAGCACACGGGCGGCGTGGCCAGCGGCCCCTCGGTCTTGCAGCAGATGGAGCCCGCCGCGCAGCAGCTCGAGCCGCAGCAGGAGCCGCCCACCGCGCCGCACGCGTCGTCCGCCAGGCTGCAGGGCGCGGCTCGGCAGGTGCCGTCGCAGAACGGCGTGGCGCCGCTGCAGGTCCTGCCGCAGGCGCCGCAGTTGCCCGGATCGTTGTCGGGGTTCACGCACACCCCACCGCAGCAGAGGCGCCCGAGCCCGCAGGCGGGCGAGCACGCGCCCGCGTCCGCGGAGGCGGCGTCGGAGGAGGAGGCGTCGGAGGAGGAGG
>DAORJJ010000175.1:0-12045 GCA_035439005.1 Polyangiaceae bacterium
GGCGGCGTCGGCGCGTCGGGCGCGCTCGCGTCCGCCGGGGGCGGCTCGGGCAGCCGCGCGTCCGGGACCGTGAGCGGTGGGGTCGCGTCGGCCGTCGGCGTCGTGCGCGCAGACTCCTCCTGGCTCCCGCAGGCGAACCCCGCAGCCACGAGGCCCGATGCTGCGATCGCGAAGAGGAGGCGACGTCTCATCCGACGGAGCGTAGAGCAGACCACGCACAAAACGCCAGCGGGCGATCCATGGAGGATCGCCCGCGACGCCAGAGAGGCGCGCCCCGCGAGGCGCGCGCGGCTCAGAAGATGTTCTCGCCGATCGTGGCCGGGAGGACCGCGTCCCACCACGGCGTGACCTGGGTGTTGCAGTTCGTCGGGTCGGAGTGGCCGTCCTTCTCGGCGCACTCCTTGATGGGGCCGTTCATGTACCCCATGGTGAGGTCGTGGAAGCCCGGCTTGGCCGCGTCGCTCCAGCGATCGGGGCGGATGGCGCCCCAGGAGTTCTTCACGCGGAAGAACTCGATCTGGGCGGCGGGGTCGAGCGCCGAGGTGAGGAGGCCCTGGTCGGTGACGGGGGTGCCGGCCGCGAGGACCTTCCCGTCGGCGAGCTTCACCTGGTAGTCGTCGAGCACGGTCATGTGGCCGCCCTGGCGGCCCGGGCCGCGGCGGGTGAGCTCCTCGAGGGAGAACTTCGCGTCCGAGGTGAGCGCGTTGAAGTCGACCTTCCACGAGATGATGACGGGGATGCCGGCGTGGAGCGACTCCTGCACGGCGATCTGGAACTTGCGGCGGCCGTTGGCGCTCGAGGGGTAGTTCTCCTCGTGGAAGGCGTTCGCGCCGGTGCGCGACCACGACGAGCCCGTGCCGATCGCGTCCTGCAGCTTGATCTTGCGCTCGCGCTTCGTGTTGAAATCGTAGAGGCGGGCGTCGAAGTCGCGGGCGCGGACGATGGTGTTGCCCGGGCTGCGGCGCGTGTAGCTGCGGTCGAGGGTCTTCGTGACGCCGGCGCCGAAGACGTTGTTCAGCTTGGTGATGGTCTCGGGGGAGAGCTTCCACGCCTTGTCGAGCTCGGCGCGCACCTTCGCGCGGTCGCGGCGCACGGTCGGGTCGGAGAGCGGCCCGTTCTTGAGGGACGCGTTGATGGTCTCGAGCGCCGTCGACTGACGGTTCGACATCTCGGCCTCGGCCTCCTCCGGGATGAAGTCCTTCTCGAGCATCAGGCCGTAGCGGTCGATGAGGCCCGCGGCCGTGCCGTAGCTGCCGCCGGTGGAGATCTCGGTCGACGCGCGGCCGTTCGCGAGCTGCTCGAACCAGTGCCAGTAGGTCCAGTACGACTCGGACACGTTCGCCTCGTTGCCGGTCGAGCGCTTGTTCAGCGCCTCCGTCCACGACGCGACCGCGTAGATCCAGCAGTTGCCGATCGACTGGCGCTTCACCTTCGTGTGGTCGACTTGGGTGATGTCGTCGGTGGAGACGCCCTCTTCCTCGCCCTCGCCCTCGGGGGTGACCGCGGCCGAACAGCCCACGGAGGAGCCGAGCGCCATCAGGGCGACGAGGGGGAGCCACTTCGACTTCGACATCCAATCCGAGAGGGCCATGCTTATTCTCCTTGAGCGGCCCCGCCTGTGGGCTGCTCTCCGCCATGTTGCGAAAGGTGTGCCGCTGTCCTACAGCGAGAAATGCCAGGGATTCTGGGGCATCCCGCCCGCCGGGCCGGGGTCCATGGCTATGGCATGATCCATGACCGTGATCCAGGCGGTCAACCGGAATTTCGACGCGCGCGCGCGGTCGCGCGGTCGCGCGCTCACGTGAGGTACAAGACCTCATGCGCATCGTCTGCATCGGCGGCGGCCCTGGAGGCCTCTATCTCGCCATCCTGTTGAAGAAGGCCGATCCCACCCACGACATCACCGTCCTCGAGCGCAACGCGCGCGGCGAGACCTTCGGGTGGGGCGTCGTGTTCTCCGACGAGACCCTCGGCTACCTCGAGGAGAACGATCCCCAGTCGCACGAGGAGATCCGCCGCACCTTCGCCCACTGGGACGCGATCGACGTGCACTTCTCCTGGGCGCCGGGCGCGCGCACGCGCTCGGTGGGCCACGGGTTCTCGGGCATCTCGCGCCGCGCGCTGCTCGAGATCCTCGGCCGCCGCGCCGAGGCGCTCGGCGTGGTCATCGAGTACGGGCGCGACGTCGTCGACGTCGAGGCGCTCCGCGCGTCGTGCGATCTCCTGGTCGCGGCCGACGGCCTCAACAGCCGCACCCGGGCGCTCTACGAAGGCTCGTTCCGCCCGACGCTCGAGCGGCGCAAGGCGCGCTACATCTGGCTCGGCACGAAGCAGAAGTTCGAGGCCTTCACGTTCCTGTTCGCCGAGCTGCCCTCCGACCCGCGCTGCCTCTTTCAGGTGCACGCGTACCGCTTCGACGCGGACACGAGCACGTTCATCGTCGAGACCGACGAGGAGTCGTTCGCGCGCGCGGGGCTCGCCGACCTCGACCTCGCCGCGCAGCTCGCCCTCCTCGAGGGGCTGTTCGCCGAGCACCTCGGCGGGCACAAGCTCGAGTCGAACCGCTCCTCCTGGCTCACCTTCCAGACCTTGCGCTGCGAGGCGTGGAGCCACGAGAACGTCGTGCTCCTCGGCGACGCGTGCCACACCGCGCACTTCAGCATCGGCTCGGGCACGAAGCTCGCGATGGAAGACTCCATCTCCCTCGCCGCGGCCCTCGCGGACACCGACTCGCCGGCCGATCTCCCGCAGGCCCTCGCCGCGTACGACGCCGCCCGCCGGCTCACGGTCGAGAAGACCCAGGCCGCCGCCGAGGACAGCCTGCGCTTCTTCGAGCACACCCGCCGCTATCTCCACTTCGACCCGCTCGCCTTCACCTTCCGCCTCCTCACCCGCAGCAAGAAGATCGGGTACGACAACCTCGCCGTGCGCGATCCTGGGTTCGTCGAGGAGGTCACGCGCCACTTCGACGCGCGCGCGGGCGTGGCCGCGCCCCCCGAGTCTCCCGCCGTGCCCCCCATGTTCACGCCGTTCGCGCTCCGGGGCATGCGCCTCGTGAACCGCGTCGTGGTGTCGCCCATGTGCATGTACTCTGCACAAGACGGGCTCATCACCGATTTCCACTTCGTGCACTACGGGAGCCGCGCGATCGGCGGCGCGGGTCTCGTGATGAGCGAGATGACCTGCGTCTCGGCCGACGCGCGCATCACGCCCGGGTGCGCCGGCCTCTACACCGACGCCCAGGAGGCTGCGTGGGCGCGCGTGGTCGCGTTCGTCCACCAGGAGAGCCCCGCGAAGATCGGGCTCCAGCTCGGGCACGCCGGGCGCAAGGGCGCCACGAAGCTCATGTGGGAGGGCATGGACGAGCCGCTCGACCCCGCGGCCGCGTGGCCGCTCGTGTCGGCGTCGCCGCTGCCGTACTTCCCCCACAGCCAGACCCCGAAGGAGATGGACGCCGCCGACATGGCGCGCGTGCTCGGCGACTTCGTGGCCGCGGCCGAGCGCGGGGCGCGCGCGGGCTTCGATCTCCTCGAGCTCCACATGGGCCACGGCTACCTCCTCGCGAGCTTCCTCTCGCCGCTCACCAACACCCGCACGGACGCGTACGGCGGCGGCGTCGAGAACCGCCTGCGCTTCCCGCTCGAGGTGTTCGCGGCGGTGCGGGCGGTGTGGCCGGCCGAGCGCCCCATGAGCGTGCGCTTCTCCGCGACCGACTGGGCCGCGGGCGGCAACGAGGGCGCGGACGCGGTCGCCATCGCGCGCGCGCTGGGCGCGGCCGGGTGCGACGTGGTCGACGTCTCCACCGGGCAGACCGTGCCCGGCGGCCGCCCCGCGTTCTACGGCCGCATGTTCCAGGCGCCCTTCGCCGACGAGGTGCGCAACGAGGCGCGCCTGCCCGCCATCACCGTGGGGAACATCTCCACGGCCGACCAGGCCAACACGCTCCTCGCCGGCGGCCGCGCCGACCTCGTCGCCATCGGGCGCGGGCACCTCCGCGATCCGTACTTCACGCTGCACGCGGCGCTCGAGGCGGGCTACGACGAGCAGTTCCTCCCGAACGCGTACGGCGTGGTGCGCGCCATGGGCCGCCCGGGGTAGCTGCGAAGCCCGGGGCAGTGAAATCCAGGGATCAACCCGCTCAAAGCCCGCGGGCGGGCTCGCCGCCAGAAGGTCGCGACGAGAGCCGAAAGAGCCCGCCGCTGCGGCGGGCTTTGCGCACCGCCACCGTGAGCTTTCCCTGCCCCGGGCTTCAGCCCGCGGGCGCGGGTGCGTGCGAACCGGCAGTGAGCCACGAAGGGGCGAACGCAGGTCGATGGCGAGCCCGAGCCGTAGGCGAGGTCTCGCCATGAACCAGGATTTGCACCCCGCAGGGTCACGGAACGTCGGCGCTCATCGGATGACCACCTTGTCGCCGGGGCCGCGGCCGAAGGTCTCGGGCATGTACATCTCCTCGGCGCGGGGCGGCGGCACGACGAACTCGCCGGGCGTGGTGGCGCGTGCAACATACACGTACTCGTGCACGCCCTCCCAGAGGAGCGACGTGAACGCCTCGACGCGCTCGTCGCGCAGGTTCTCGTGCTCGTACCAGCGCGACCACCACGCCCGCCGGCCGCCCTCGCCGTCGCCCGGGTCGTCCGGGATGGTGCCGGTCATGGCGAGCGCGGCGTTCATCGCCTCGAACCCGGCGGGCAGCGGGTCGACCAGCGCCACGTGGTAGCGCCGCGCCACGTTCACCATCGACACGCGCACCCGCACCTTCGCGCCGGCGCGCACCTGCCACACGCCGCTCGCGTCGAGCGACACGTCCTTCGGATCGTCCGCTCCCTCGTACCGCCGCGTGACGACGAAGCCGCGATCGATCGGCGGCGGCCGCAGGTCCGCCGGCGCGTACTGCATGCCCACGCGGTAGTAGAGCCGGCCGGGGCCGTCCTTGCCCACGACGAAGCGCTGCGGCTTGTCGCCGCCCTTGGCGAGGAAGCTCATGGGCACGTCGGCCCGGTCGCGCTCGGTCGTGCGGCCCTTGAAGGCGTGCTCCGCCACCATGGCGTCGCCGAGCCACGCGCGCGCGACGAAGTCGGGCGTCACCTTCTCGTAGGTGTTGAAGTAGCGATCGAGGGCGAGGAGCACGAAGGCGTTGTCGTTCGTGCTGCCCCAGTGGCCGCGCTTGCGGTGCGCGAGCAGGCCCGTCACGATCTTCGGGATCACCGTGTTCTTGTCGTCGACGCGGATGAGCGCCTCGAGCAGCACGCCGTCGTCGCGCCGGTCGGAGTGGAGCAGCACGTGCGCGCCGTCGGTGTACGAGGAGGTGAAGTGGGCCGCGCCCGCGGTCTCGGTGACGCGGTTGGCGAGGAACGCGAGGATCACGGGCACGTCGGCCTTCGTGGTGGCGTCGCCGTTCAGCGTGGGCAAGAGCCACCCGAGGGACTCCATCGACAGGTGCTCGGGCCCCTTCGCCTCGGTGAGGAGGGCGTGGGCGCGCTTCGGATCGGCGTCGCCGCCGAGCTCGCGCACGAACAGCGCATAGGCGATGAGCGCTTGCCGCGACTCGAGGCTGTACCACCGCGGGAGGTGCTGCTCGATGTGCCGCAGGTAGTGGAAGGCGCTCCGCTTCATGTCGCCGTCGACCTTGAAGCCCTTCTTCTCCGCCCGCACGAGCGCGTGGGCCACGTGCAGCGTCACGAAGGGGTTGGCCTCGCGCGCGCGCCAGAAGCCCCACCCGCCCGAGTACTGCTGGCGCGCCTTCAGCTCCGCGAGGTCGATGGTCATCGAGGCGAGCACGCGCTCGGGGGTCGGCATGCCCTTCGCGCGGAACGCGGTGAGCACGTCGCGGAGCGCGGCGACCGCGAGCACGCGGGAGGCCCGCTGCTCGGCGCAGTCGTAAGGATAGTTGACCAAGTAGAGCACCGCGTCGGTGAGCGCCTGCAGCGCGGTGGACGAGGTCGTGACCTCGAGCCCGCCGAACTCCTCCACGACGCCGCCGGGCATCGTCACGGTCTGCGCGACGGCGCCCTCGTCGACGACGCCGTAGGTCGCGAAGGCCTCGGTCGTGGCGGGCGTCCACACGGGGAGGTCCACCTCGCTCGCGTCCGCCTTGTCGCCGCTCGACGTGGCGATCTGAAAGCGCGCGCGGCCAGGGCGCGCGGCGCGCGCGGGGAGGCGCACCTCCACGCGGTCGTTCGCGGGCACGGTGACGCGTCGGCCGCGCGGATCGGTGAGCTGCGCGTTGGTGGCGCGCGCCGCGAGCGAGACCGCGAGGGGGCGGTCGGTCTGGTTCTGCAGCACGATGGGCAGCTCGAACACGTCGCCGAAGTTCAAGAACCGCGGCGGCGACGGCCGCACCATCAGCGGGAGCCGCGCGGTGACGCTGCCCTCGCCCTTGCCGAAGTCGTGCTCGCCGTTCACGGCCACCGCCATGATGCGGTAGCGGGTGAGGCTGTCGGTGAGCTTGAAGGTCACCTCGGCGTGGCCGCGGCCGTCGGCGGCGACGCTCGGCAGGAACGCCACCAGCGCGCTGAAGTCCTTGCGCACGGCGATCGGTGTCTTTGCGTCCTCCTCGCGGCCCATGATCGCGACCTCGGCGAGCGCGATGGGCTCGCGCTTCTCCTTCGCGGACACGAGCCTCGCCTCGGGCTTCTGCATCCTCGCCGAGACGCTCGGCGCCGGGGCGGCCATGCCCGCCTTCATCGCGCCGCCAAAGGCCATGCCCGGGACGAGGTCGTCGGCCGCGGTCTGCCGCAGGTTGCCGGGCTCCGCGACGCGCACCGCGGTGCGCAGCTCCCGGTCGCGCGTGCCCGCGCTGCGCTGCGGGTAGAACGCGGCCAGCGGGTCGGGCAGGGAGTACCCCGCGAGGGCGAGCACCGACTCGTCGACCACCGCGATGGCCGCCCGCGCCTCGGGGAGCGGCCGCCCGCGATCGTCCTGGAAGGTGAGGTCGGCCGTGACCTTGGCCCCGGGCTCGACCCGCTCCTGGCGCGCCTTGACCGTGACCGTGATGGCGCGATCGACCGGGGGTATCGACAGCAGCGCGGCGCCGCTGCCGAACGCGGGCCGCCGCGGGAGCGACGGATCCGCCTTGTTGCGCTCGTTCTCGCGCACGGCGCTGCCGACCACGTGGATCGCCACGGTCGCGCCGGGGGCCCAGCCGTCCTCGATCTTCACGCTCAGCCGCTCGGTCGGCCGCTCGAGCCGGAGGCGCCGCTCGTGCACCACGCCCGAGCGCTCCACCGTGAAGAGCGCCTCGGCCGGCGCCACCGGCGACATCACGAGCAGCTCGGCGGTGTCGCCCACGCGGTACTCCTTGCGGTCGGGTACGAGCGTCACGACCTCCGAGCGCAGATCGCGGTCGGCCTCCACGCCGCCATACACGTACACCGAGGCCTCGGTCTGGCTCTTGCGGCCCCACTCGTCGGTCACGGTGGCGCGCACGCGGTAGACGCCTGGCCGCTTGGTCGCGAGCTCGCAGGGGAGGGGCTCGGTGGTGGAGTCGAGGTCACAGCTCGCTTGGTCAACCTCCTTGTCTACCCACTCGCCCCGCTGGAGCTCGGAGTCGAGCCGCGCGCTGTCGACGCGCACCTTGCGCCCGGGCACGGCCTTGCCGTCCAGGTCGGTGACGAGGAGGCGCGCCGACACGGCCTCGCCCTCGCGCAGGGTGGTCTTCGAGAGCTTCATCCCGACGTACACGCTCGCCGGGTGCACCAGCATCGAGCCGTGCGCCGCCCACTCCTGTCGGTTCACGTCGGTCACGTTCGCCGTGAGCGAGAGGTGCCGCGGGAACGCGGGCTCCACGCCGTCGAAGTCGACCCGCACCCGGTGCGTGCCGTCGGGCCCCGTGGTGCCGCTGAGCGACTCCTGCGACGGCGCCTGGCTGCCGGCGTATGTGTGGCCCCGGCGGTGCCACGACCACCAGAAGTCCGACACGTGGCCGAACAGGTAGTCCGAGCGGTGCGGCGGCGTGAACTGCGCCTCCGAGCTCGAGACGTGCCACTGGGTCGCCGCGTTCGGCAGGCCGCCGCCCGCGAAGTACTTGGCCGACACGGTGGCGATCGCGTGCTTGCCCACCGAGTGCGGCCCCTCGCCCGTGGTCATCGACACCTCGAACTCCGGGCGACGGAACTCCTCGATCATGAAGCTGTGCGAGCGCGAGTTGCCGCCGCACTCGAGCCGGACGTACCCGTCCCCGAGGTTCCCGTTGTCGGGGATCTTGAAGGCGAGGTCGAAGCCGTACGCCGGGTCGAGCGTGGCCTGACCCTTCGCGATCTCGTTGCCGCGGCCGTCGTGCGCGATGAACTTCACGGGCTGGCGTGCGAGCTCGGTGGGGAGCGTGACGTCGCCCCGCTTGCCGAAGTCGACGGCGCGCAGCCACCCCTTCAGGTGCACCTCCTCGCCCGGCTTGTAGAGCTTGCGATCGTCGAACGTGAACCACGAGACGCGCTCGGGGGGCGTGTAGGTCGAGTAGTAGGGGTTCTCGCCGCCGCCGAGGAAGGCCGCGTCGGCCCCGCGCCGCGCGACGAGCAGGCGCACCGAGTCGGCGCGGAAGTGGGCGAGGCCGTCCGCGCCGGTCTTCACGGGCGGGTGCGCGTCGACGTGCACGTCGGCGCCGGCGACGGGCGCGCCCGTGGCGAGGTCGGTCACCCACGCGAGCCCGGCGCCGGGCTCGTGCACCGTGGTGACGCCGAGCTTGGTGACCTGCACCCACTGGCGCGACCACAGGTGGGCCTCGGGGCGGCGCGGCTGCGCGACGGGCTCGACGATCGCGAGCACGTTGCCGACGCCGCCCGCGAGCGCGGGGGAGAGGTCGATGTGCGTCTCGACGAGCTCGTCGGGCGCGCTCCGCGGCGTGACCACCTTGGAGAGCACGAGCTTGCCCGGAGGGGTCGTGCGCTTGTTGTGCCAGTCCCACTCGCGCCGGAAATTCTGGTAGGCGAGGTAGTCCTCCGGCTTCACCGAGTAGAGCGTCACGCGGAGGGCCTTGTGGTTCACCGAGAACGCGAGCACCTCGGGCACGCCGCCCGGGTCTTGCACGCGCATCTCGGTGTCCTCCTCGAAGAAGGCGGGCACCGCGCGCCCGGTGTGGTGCTCGGCGGTGGCGTCCTGCGCGAGCGACTGCCCAAAGACGTCGCGGAGGCCTCCCTTGACCGTGACGCGGTAGGTGGTCTTGCCCTTCTTGCGCCCCGAGACCGTGATCGAGCGCCAGCCCGCGCTCACCTTCGCGTGGGGCAGGGGCGGGTCGATGAGCACGTTCGCGGGCTCGAAGGAGTCGAGCGCGAGCCGGTTCGAGAAGTTGAGCGAGAACGTCGCGTTCGGATCGCAGGGCTCCTTCTTCACGGAGCAGTTCGAGCTCTGGAGCCGGAGCGGCCCGTACGTGGCGAACCCGTGGCTGTGGTCGGCCGCGGCGCCGCGAGGCCCCTCGGCGGAGGGCGTGCCCTTTCGCGCGACGAGCACGTAGCCTGTCGCGAGGGGCAGCGGGCGATCGGCCTTGAAGGCGAACGCGCGGCCCTTCTCGGCCCGCTCGAGGCGTAGCGTGATGCCCTTCTCCTTGGCGATCTCGTCCTCGGAGGCGAGGCGCAGCTTCACGTTGCCGGCGGGGTCGCCGCGGAGCTCGAGGAAGGGCAGGACGCGCGCGGGCTCCACCGCCTGGTCGAACTCGATGTACATCAGCGGGTCCGCGTCGACCTCGTTGCCGCTCGGCGCCATCCCCACGACGCGCGGCGGCGGCGTGCGGAACGTGAACCGCTCGGCCTTCTCGAGCGCGCCGCCGGCGAGCGAGCGCGTGCCCGCGGGGATCTCGACGGTGTACTCGGTCGCCATCGGGAAGCGCGCGTCCGGCTGGTAGACCACGGTCTGCGTGCCGAGCCAGCGCCACTCGCCGGGCGGCTGCGGGCTGAGGTGCACGGGCGAGGGGAGCTTGGCCAGCTCGGCGTGCGACGTGAGCGGGACCATCGGCTGCGAGAACGTCACCGCGAGGTGCGGCGCGATCGGCACGTCGCCCTTCGGTAGCGCGCGCTCGACCGTGAGCGGCCCGCGCGCGACCTCGGCCGGCGGCGGCCCGGGCGGCGGCGGGAAGGGCTCGTTCACGGTCTTCCCCGTGATGGGCGGCGGCAGCGACTTGGCACGCAGCGCGAACGGCACCACGTCGTCCGGCTCGGTCTTGATGGGGGTGAGCCGCGCGAGCAGCTTCGCCGTGTCCTTCTCGTCGAGCGGGGTCGTCGCCGCCACGCGCGCCGCCTTGTCCGGCGTGTCCGTGTCCGCTTGGCTCAGGCGAAAGCCGAGCCCGCTCTTGGAGAGGCGCCAGACGATCTTCTCCTCCTCGGGCGCTTTTGCGACCTCGGGGCCGGGCGGCGCGACGGGGGGCTTCTGCCCGGGGCAGCCGAGAGCCAGGAGCGTGATGAAGACGCCAAGGAGCCAGACGGAGCGCTGCATGAGAGACCTCGCGCGTGAGTCTCTCGGCTTTGCGCCTTGGTGGATAGCCAAAAAGCCCCGCGGCGGCGCGGGACTCGCCCCTATCGCGCCTGGGCGCCTCCCCGTAGTCTCGTGGCATGTCCATCGACGAGCTCCCCGTGGTGCCCGGCGGCAACGTCCTCGGTCACGTGCACCTGTTCCAGGACTCCCGGCTCCGCTTCTTGCGCACGGTGGGCGAGACGGGCCCGCTCTCGAGGCTGCGCTTCCTGCACCGGTGGGTCGTGATGGCGAGCTCGCCCGAGACCTCGCACGCGGTGCTCGTGGAGCACGCCAAATCGTTCGAGAAGTCGCCGGGCATTCGGGTGCTCTTGCACGAGCTCGCCGGCGACGGCCTGTTCACGAGCGAGGGCGAGCTCTGGAAGAAGCAGCGCCGCTTGATGGCGCCGCTCTTTCACGCGCAGCCCCTGGCCGGCTACGCGCCGACGATGAGCGAGGTCGCGCGCCGCGCGCTGGCCGAGGTGGCCGACGGCGAGCGGATCGACCTGTCGCGCCTCACGACGCGCATCGCGATGGGCGTCGTCGCCGCCACGCTCTTCGGCGCAGAGAGCGCGCGCGACGCCGACGACATCGGCCACGCGCTCACCGTGGCGCTCAAGTGGGTCGACGACCAGATGGCCTCGACCTACCTCACCGTGCAGATCACCCTCATCGAGCTGCTCGAGAAGCTCCAGCCCGTCGTGCCCGCGCCGCTCGCCTCGGTGCAGGCGAAGATCGAGGAGGCCCTGCGCGATCCGATCTTGCTCCCGGGCCGGCGCGACCCGGAGCTCGTCGCGGCCGTGCAGCGCCTCGACGGCTACATCCAGGCGCTCATCGACGACCGCCGCGCGAGTCCGCAGGCGCGCGTCGATCTGCTCACGAAGCTGCTGCTGGTGCGCGACCTCGAGGGCGGCCGCACCGAGGGCATGAGCGACAAGCAGGTGCGCGACGAGGCCAACACCCTCTTCGTCGCGGGCCACGAGACCACGGCGAACGCGCTGGCGTGGTCGTTCTCGCTGCTCGGGCAGCACCCCGAGGCGCTCGCGCGCGCGCAGGCGGAGGCCGACGCCTTCGGCCCCGAGGGGCCCACGACCTACGAGCCCGAGCGGCTCGCGTACACGACGCGCGTGTTCCGCGAGGCGCTGCGCCTCTACCCGCCGGTGGTGCTCTTGCCGCGCCGGAGCCTCGAGCCCGTCGAGATCGCCGGCGTCACCCTGCCGGAGCGCACGATCGTCTTCGTGAACCCCTACGGTCTCCACATGTCGCCCGACGTGTGGCCCGACCCGGAGCGCTTCGACCCGGATCGCTTTCTGCCCGAGCGCGAGGCTCTGCGTCACAAGTCGGCGTGGCTGCCCTTCGGCGTGGGGCCGCGCGTGTGTATCGGCAATCATTTCGCGATGATGGAGGGGCCGCTCGTGCTCGCCACGCTGCTCCGCCGCGCGCGCTTCGAGCTGCCCTCCCGCCCCATCGAGGCCGACGCGTTCGCAACCCTGCGCCCCAAGGGGGGCGTGCCCGCCGTCGTGCGCCACCGCGAGGCGTGAGCGCGAGCGTCGTCGGGCCGGCCGCGATGGCGGCGTCGCAGGCGTCCAGCCAGGGCTTTTCGGCTTCGGT
>DAORJJ010000176.1:0-5950 GCA_035439005.1 Polyangiaceae bacterium
CTCGACGCCGTCGCCGCCGGCGCGCCCCCGATCGCGAGCCGCTGCGAGGAGCTCGCGTACCACGGGGCGCGCGCGTTCGTCGCCGCTGGCCACGCGCCGCGCGCGATCCACGCATACCGCGCCCTGCTCGCGTTCGACGCCGAGCGCTCGCCTGTCGCGAAGACCGCGCGCCTCGAGCTCGCGCGCCTCCTCCAGTCGCTCGTCGAGCTCGACGCGGCCGCCGACGAGCTCGAGACCTATGCGCGCGTGTACCCACGCGAGCCCGAGGCCCCCGCCGCCCTCGGCGACGCGGTCGCGCTGCGCCTCGGCCTCGCGGATCACGCGCGCGCGCGTCGGGGCGCCGAGCTGTTCCACACGCTCTATGGCGAGTCGCGCGCCGCCCGCGCCGCGGAGCTGCGCGTCGCGGTCGCCTCCGCGTCCGCCACGCGCGAGGACTGGGCCGGCGTCGTGGGCACTCTCGGGGGCCAGGACGCGCTCTTCGCGAAGGGCGCCGTCGATCTCCGCGTGCGGGCGCGCGGCCTGCTCGCGCAGGCGCACGCGCACGGCCCCGCGAGGGAGCGGGCGGCCGCCTCACGCGAGTACGCTTCCATCCTCGCCGAGTGGGGCGACGGCGCGGCGGCGGCGGCGAGCCTCGCGCACGCGTACCCCGAGGAGGACGAGGGCGCGCGCCTGCGTCGCCTCGCTCGGGCGCTCGTGGCGGTCGGCGAGGCGAACTACCAGGCGGCCGAGGAGGCCCGCGCGGCCGACGTCGACTCCCTCCCTCCGCCCGTCTACTCCGGGCCGCTCCTCCCCGCGGCCATGCGCGCGCACCTCGCCACGCGCGTGTCCGAGTGGGCGGCCAAGAAGCGCCTGGCCATCGAGAGGACCGAGGCGCTCTACCAGCGCGTGCTGCTCGTGCGGCCCGCGCCCCCGCCGCGCTGGGTCGTCGACGCCGCCGCGCGCGTCGCCGGCATGTGGGGCGGCTTCGCGCTGGAGTTTCGGCGCGTGCTGCCCCAAGCGGCCATGCACCGCGAGGCCGCCGATCGTGTGGAGTTCGTCCAGCTCCTGGCCGAGGCGGCGGAGCCGTACCGCGAGCGTCGCGCGAAGCCCGCGTATCGCACCTGCGCGAGCCTCTCGACGAAATACGCCTTCGTCGACGAGCTCTCTCGGGGGTGCGACGCCTGGCTGGTCAGGGCGCAGGTGCTCCCCGCGCTCGACGAGCTGCTGCCCGCCGTCCGCGCCGAGCCCGCGTATCCCCCGCTCGCGTATCCCCCGCTCGCGTATCCCTCGCTCGATACCCCATGAGCGCGCTCGTGGGCAGTCGGCCGGCGCGCGGAGTGGCGACGAGCGCGGCTTACGAGCAGAGCGCGGCGAGCGTACGCTTCGCCTCCGCGAGCTCCTGCTCGAGGGCCACGACCCGGGCCTCCGCGGCGGCGACGTCGCTGCGGTAGCTCCCAGGCGGGCGACTCGAGGGCCCGCGCTGCCCGCCGGTCGCCTCGTGGGCCGGCCTCGCCTGCGCCCGGCCCGCGCGCTCGCGCGCCTGGAGCGGCTCCGTGCTCGCCTTGATCGCTCGGATCGCCTCGGCGTCCAGGACATCGCTGGGGTCCAGCTCGGAGAGGGGCACCTGGCTCACCTCGCGCAGGTGGAGCGCGTCCACGACGTACCCGTCGAGGTCGTCCCCCACGGCCTCGAGCACCCGCGCGGCGAGCGCCTCCCGCTCGGTCGCGAGCTGCTCGTAGGTGACCTCTCGCGCGACCGCGGCGAGGGCGCTCGCGAAGTCGCCCTCGAAGCGCGCGGCGAGGGCCTCGGGGTCGGCGGTGCCTTCGGCGCGGAGGCGCTCCGCGGCCCGGAGCACGTCGCTCGCGGCGCGGTTCACCCGGAGCGCGACCGTCGCCACCACGTTCGCGCGGAGGTTGTCCCGGCAGCGCAGCGAGCTCGCGCCGCGCCGCGTGATGACGAGCTCGTGGCGAGACAGGTCGACGAGCTCGTGGCTGTGAATGGGCAACACGAGCGTGTCGGTGAAGGTCACCCGCGGCTCGGCGCCCGCCCCGAGGCCCCGGAGGATCAGGGCTTGGCTCGCGCGCACGCGCACGCGGGCACGCGCGAGGAGCGCGCCGGTCAGCGCGAGGCACCCGAGGACGCCGGCCGACGCGAGGACAGCCGCTTGAAGCGCTTCGCTCACGACCCTCACGCTACCACGTGCCCGGCGGGGTGTCGGGCGCCCGGCGTGGCACGGCGCCCCACGTGACGGAAAGATAAGCGCCGCGCCGCGGTCGCCCGCGCCTCTTGCGGCGCGGGCGCGCCAAACTTAGAACGGTGCGCATGACGAAGACCATCCTCGTGTGTGGGTACGGGTCGGGCATCTCCGACGCGGTGGCAAACAGGTTCGGCGCCGAGGGCTTCTCGGTCGCCCTCGTGGCGCGCAGCGCCGACAAGCTCGCGGCGGGCGTCGCGGCGCTCGCGGCGAAGGGCGTGAAGGCCGCGGCCTTCCCCACCGACCTGGGCGATCCCGCGGCCGTGACCAAGATGGTCTCCGAGGTGCGGGCCTCCCTCGGCCCCATCACGGTGGTTCACTACAACGCCTACGGCGGCGGCGCGGGCGATCTCACCACGGCGAGCCCCGCCGATCTCCGCGGCGCGTTCGACGTCGGCGTGACGGGCCTCGTCGCCGCGGTGCAGGCCGCCCTGCCGGACCTGCGCGCGCAGAAGGACGCGGCCGTGCTCGTCACCGGCGGCGGCCTGGCCTTCTACGACGCGAACCTCGACGCGATGGCCGTGATGTGGAACGCCATGGGGCTCGCGGTCGCGAAGGCCGCGCAGCACAAGGTGGTGGGCCTCCTGGCCGCGAAGCTCAAGGCCGACGGCATCTACGTGGGCGAGGTCGTCGTGCTCGGCATGGTGAAGGGCACCGTGTTCGACTCGGGCAGCGCCACCCTCGAGGCGAGCACCATCGCCGCGAAGTTCTGGGAGCTCTACGGCGCGCGCGCCGAGGTCTCCGCGAACGTGAGCTGAGCGCGCGATCTACTTGTAGAACGCAACCATCTCTGGCCTCGACTCCCCACGAGGGGAGCGAGGCTCGCGAGGTCTCGCTCCTCGAGGGTGAGGCGCCCCACCCGAACACCCGCCACCGCGGGGGCTCTCCCCCCGCGCCTGCACGACAATCGCGGGTCGCGCTCACCCCCGCGGCTTGCCGAAGGCGCTCGCGAAGGGGTTGTTCGCGAACTTCGGCTGCTCCGGCGCCTTGGGCGCGGGACGCTGCGGGCCGCGGCCGTCCCGCGCGGGTCGTCCCGCTTCGGAGGGGCCGCGCGACGCGCCGCTCTGGCCCGGCCTCGGGCCCTGCGCCGCCCCGCTCCGCGCGGTGAGCGCGATGCGCTTTCGCGGCAGGTCGACCTCGACCACCTTCACCTTCACCTTGTCGCCGACCTTCACCACCTCGTGCGGATCTTTCACGAAGCGGTCGGCGAGCTGCGAGACGTGCACGAGGCCGTCTTGGTGCACGCCCACGTCGACGAAGGCGCCGAACGCCGTCACGTTGGTGACCACGCCCTCGAGCTCCATGCCCACCACGAGGTCCTCGAGCTTGCGCACGTCGTCGCGGAATTTGGGCGGCGAGAACGCGTCGCGCGGATCGCGGCCCGGCTTGGCGAGCTCCCGCTTGATGTCTTGGAGCGTGGGCAGGCCCACGTCGTTCGACACGTAGCGCTCCCACGGCACCTTCGCGACGAGGTCGGCGTTGCCCACGAGGTCGGTCAGCTTCACGCCCTGGTCGCTCGCGACCTTCTCGACGAGCGCGTACCGCTCGGGGTGCACGGCGCTCGCGTCGAGCGGGTGCGCGCCGTCGCGGACGCGCACGAAGCCGGCGCACTGCTCGAAGGCCTTCGGCCCGAGCCCCGGCACCTTCAAGAGCTCGTCGCGCCCCTTGAAGGCGCCCTTCTCCTCGCGGTACTTCACGACCTTCCGCGCCACCGTGGCCCCAAGGCCCGCCACGTGGGCGAGCAGGGACGCGCTCGCCGTGTTGAGCTCCACGCCCACCGCGTTCACGCACGACTCGACCACCTCGGCGAGCTTGCGCTTCAGGAGCGGCTGGAACACGTCGTGCTGGTACTGGCCCACGCCGATCGCCTTCGGATCGAGCTTCACGAGCTCGGCGAGCGGGTCCTGCAGGCGCCGCGCGATCGACACCGCGCCGCGCACCGTGAGGTCGAGATCCGGGAACTCCTCGCGCGCGACGTCGCTTGCAGAATACACCGAAGCGCCCGCCTCGCTCACGAGCACGACGAGGGGCTCGGGGGCGCCCGCGGGCCGCCCGGCGCCCTTCAGGTCACGCAGCACGAGCCGCACGAAGTCCTCGGTCTCGCGCCCGTGCGTGCCGTTGCCCACCGCGAACGCGAACGGCGCGTGCTTCGCGGTGAGCTCCGCCAGGGTCTTCTTGGCGTGCTCGAGCGCGCGCTCGCCGGCGACCAGGTTGATGAGCGTGTGCTCGAGCAGCTTGCCGGTGTCGTCGACCACGACGCACTTGCAGCCGCTGCGCTGGCCGGGGTCGATGCCGATCACCACCCGGCGCCCGAGCGGCGCCGCGAGCAGGAGCTTGCGCAGGTTCTCCGCGAACACGTCCACCGCGTCCCGGTCGGCGAGCATCTTCTGGTCGATGCGCGCGTCGCTCTCGATGCTCGGGCAGAGCAGCCGCGACACGGCGTCGTCGACGGCGGCGCGCAGCTCCCCCGCGAAGGGCGAGCTGGCCCGCACGCCCGCCGGGCCGTAGAGGCTTGCGGCCGCCTTGGGCTTGTCGATCTCGAGGTCGACGCGGAGCACGCCCTCGGCCTCGCCCCGGCGGATGGCCAGGTACCTGTGCGAGGGCAGGCCCTCGAGCTTCTCGTGGAAGTCGTAGTAGGTCTCGAACTTCGTGGGCTCTCGGGTCTTCTCGGGCACCGCCTTGCACGCGACGACGGCCTCCTTCCGGTAGATGTCGCGCATGTGGGCGCGCACCTCGGCGCGCTCCGCCACCGCCTCGGCGACGATGTCGCGGGCGCCGGCGAGCGCGGCCTTCACGTCGGCGACGCCCTTCTCGACGCTCACGAACCCGGCGGCGAGCGCGGCCAGATCGCCGGCCGCGTCCTGCGCGAGGATGCGCTCGGCGAGCGGCGCGAGGCCCTTCTCGCGGGCGATGGTGGCGCGCGTGCGGCGCTTCGGCTTGTACGGCAGGTAGAGGTCCTCGAGCTCCGACTTCACCCACGTGGCCTCGATCTTGGCGCGGAGCTCGGGGGTGAGCTTGCCCTGCGACTCAATCTCGGCGAGCACCACCTTCCGGCGCTCGAGCAGCTCCGTGTAGTACACACGTTTCTCGTCGATGTCGCGGATCTGGACCTCGTCGAGATCGCCGGTCTGCTCCTTGCGGTACCGGGCCACGAACGGCACGGTGGCGCCCTCGGCGAGCAGCTTGGCGGTGGCGCGCACGCCGGCGAGCGGCAGCGAGAGATCGAGCGCGATGCGCGGGCAGGGATCGTCGTGCGTGTCGGACATGCGTCTTCTCTAGACCAACTCGCTGGACAAATGAACAGCCTCGTCCCGTCAGGTTGTGAGGCGTTCCCCCTCACACTCCCCCTTCAGGGGCCTCGAGGATGGTTCCACGTCGGGTTGTGAGGCGTTCCCCCTCACACTCCCCCTTCGGGGGCCTCGAGGATGGTTCCACGTTGGATGTGAGGCGTTCCCCCTCACACTCCCCCTTCCAGGGGCCCCGAGGATGGTTCCGCGTTGGATGTGAGGCGTTCCCCCTCACACTCCCCCTTCAGGGGCCCCGAGGATGGTTCCACGTTGGATGTGAGGCGTTCCCCCTCACACTCCCCCTTCAGGGGCCCCGAGGATGGTTCCGCGTTGGATGTGAGGCGTTCCCCCTCACACTCCCCCTTCCAGGGGCCTCGAGGATGGTTCCACGTTGGATGTGAGGCGTTCCCCCTCACACTCCCCCTTCCAG
>DAORJJ010000176.1:6050-12021 GCA_035439005.1 Polyangiaceae bacterium
CCCCGAGGATGGTTCCACGTTGGATGTGAGGCGTTCCCCCTCACACTCCCCCTTCCAGGGGCCCCGAGGATGGTTCCACGTTGGATGTGAGGCGTTCCCCCTCACACTCCCCCTTCGCGCCGCCCTCGTTCACGCCTATCGAGTCGCCCCCAGGGGGGAGTGTGAGGGGGGAACGCCCTCACAAAATCCGAACCGAGGCGTATCGAGGGGGGAGTGTGAGGGGGGTTGCCGGCGTGACGAGCCGCATCTCGCTGCACCGAAGGCCTAAAACGCCCTCACAAAATCCGAACCGAGGCGTATCGAGGGGGGAGTGTGAGGGGGGAACGCCCTCACAAAATCCGTATCGCTGAGGGGGAGTGTGAGGGGACTCCCTCACAAGAGCCGTATCGCTGAGGGGGGAGTGTGAGGGGGAGCCCCTCACAAAAACTAGAGCCCCAGCGCCAAGAGCTTCGCCACCCGGCGACCAAAAAGCCCCGGATCGTCCGGCGCGCCGCCCTCCGCGAGCTTCGCCTGCTCGTAGAGCACTTCGATGTATTCTGCAATCGTGTCGTCGTCGGGGCTCGCCTCGAGGCGCGCCGCGAGCTTCTCGACGAGCGGGTGGCCGCCGTTGAGCTCGAAGATGCGCGGGTTCTCGGGCACGGGCCTCCCCGCGGCCCGCAGCATCGCCTCCACCGCGAGCGGCGTGCCGCCCTTCGCGATGACGAGGCACGACGGCGACTCGGTGAGGCGGTCGGAGAGGCGCACCTCGGAGACGCGCCCGTCGAGCGCCTTCATCGCCCGCGCGAGCAGGTCCTCGAGCTTGGTCTTCGTGGCCTCGCGCGCCTTCTTCTCCTCGTCGGTCTCGCCGAGATCGAGCTCGGCGCGGGTGGCGGAGACGAGGTCCTTGTCCTTCCACCGCTGGATGCCCGCGATCGCGAACTCGTCCACGGGATCGGTGAGGAGCAGCACCTCATAGCCCTTCTTCGCGAGGGCCTCCAGGTAAGGCGAAGTGGAGAGCGACGCCTTGTTCGGGCCGTGGAGGAAGTAGATCTCCTTCTGCCCCTCCGGCATGCGCGCCACGTACTCGTCGAGCGAGGTCATGGTGGCCTTGCCCTCCGTGCCCGCCTCGGTGCGCGTCGACTCGAAGCGGAAGAGCCCGATGAGCTTCTCGTCGCGATCGCCCATCGCCGCGCCCTCCTTCAGCACGCCGCCGAACACGCGGAAGAAGGCGACGTAGTCGTCCGGGCGCTCGGTCGCGAGCTCCTCCAGCATCTCCAGGGCCTTCTTCGTGACCTGCTTGCGGATGGCGCGGAGGGCGCTCGACTCCTGCAAGATCTCACGAGAGACGTTGAGCGGGAGATCGTCGGAGTCGACCACGCCGCGCACGAAGCGCAGGTGCTGCGGCAGGATGTCGGCGCAGTCTTCCATGATGAGCACGCGCTTGACGAAGAGCCGCAGGCCCTTCGCCTTCTGCGGGTCGAACAGATCCATCGGCGCGCGCCGCGGCAGGTAGAGGAGGCCGGTGAACTCGAGCGTGCCCTCGATCTTGAAGTGCGAGCGCGCGAGGGCCTTCTCGTGGTCATGCGTGAGGTGCTTGTAAAGCTCGTCGTGCTGTTCGTCGGTCACCTCGGCGCGGGGGCGCTGCCAGAGCGCCGTGCCGCGGTTCAGCTGCTTCTGCTCCTCGGCGCCGTCTTTGCCCTTCGTGACGAGCGACACCGGGTAGGGCACGTAGTCGGAGTAGCGCTCCACGAGCGAGCGCAGGCGCCACTGCTCGAGGAACTCGGCGTGCTCGTCCTTCAGGTGGAGGCGCACCGTCGTGCCGTGGGTGGCGCGCTCCGCCGGCTCGATCGAGAACGACGACTTCGCGTCGGAGCTCCACTTGAAGGCCGCCTCTTGCCCCGCGGCGCGCGAGATCACGTCGACGTGGTCGGCCACCAAGAACGCGCTGTAGAAGCCCACGCCGAACTGGCCGATGAGCGACAGGTCCTTCGCCTCGCCCGCCTTCGAGAGGCGCTCGTAGAGCTCGCGCGAGCCCGAGTGCGCGACCGTGCCCAGGAACTGCACGAGCTCCTCCTCCGTCATGCCGCACCCGGTGTCCTCGATCGAGAGCGTCTTCGCCTCGGGGTCGGGGCGCAGGACGATGCCGAGGGGAACGTCGCTGGCGAGCGAGGTCTCGGTCACGGCGCGGAAGCGCAGCTTGTCGAGCGCGTCGGCCGCGTTCGAGACGAGCTCGCGGAGGAAGATCTCCTTGTTCGAGTAGAGCGAGTGGACGACGAGCTCGAGGAGGCGGCTCACCTCGGCCTGGAACGCGTGGGTCTTCACCATGGGCGCGAATGTCAGTCACCTTGCGCGCGCTCGCAAGCCCATTCCGTTGCAGTGCCAGCGTGTGCGCCAATGCTGTGCCAAACGCGGCACAAGGTCGGTCGCCGCGCAAAATATAGTAATAATTTCCACAAAGAATGCGTTGGCACGGTTGGCGCATTACGCACCACCATGAGCCGCCGCCTCCCCTCCTTCGCCCGCCCCGCCCTGTTCACCCTCGCCGCCGGCCTCGCCGTCGGGGCCCTCGCCTGCACGGCCGAGTCGCTCCCGCCGGAGGCGCCCGCGCCGACCTTCGACGTGGCGCGCTCGAGCCTCGCGCGAGACACGAGCCCGAACGCCACCCCGGCGGAGCTCGCGGCGCTCGCCGAGGGCAACGCCGCCTTCGCGATGAAGCTCTACGGGCTCACGGCGGCGAAGGGCGACGACAACGCGTTCTTCTCGCCGCTCTCGATCTCCACCGCGCTCGCCATGGCGTACGCCGGCGCGCGTGGCGACACGGCACAGGAGATGGAGAAGGCCCTCGAGCACCGCCTCCCCGCGGCCCGCTACCACGTCGCGATGAACGCGCTCGACCTCCAGATCGCCGCGCGCGGCCGCGTCGCGAGCGCCGCGGGGGCGCCGCCCTCCGGCAAGCCCTTCGCGCTCCGCTCGGTGAACACCACGTTCGGTCAGCGCGGGGTGCCCTTCGAGTCGCCGTTCCTCGACACGCTCGCCACGAGCTACGGCGCCGGCGTGCAGCTCGCCGACTTCAAGAACAAGCCCAACGAGGAGCGCCTCAAGATCAACGAGTGGGTCGCCCAGCAGACCGAGCGCCGCATCGAAAATCTGCTCGCGGAGGGCACCATCGACCCCATCACGCGCCTCGTGCTCGTCAACGCGATCTACTTCAACGCGGACTGGGCGACCCCCTTCGAGAAGGAGGCCACCGCCGCCGCGCCGTTCACCAAGCTCGACGGCGCGCGCGCCGAAGTGCCCACGATGCGCGGCGAGCTGTCCACGGGGTACGGCGAGATCGACGGCGCCCAGGTGCTCGAGCTCCCGTACATGGGCGGTCAAGTTTCGATGGTCGTCGTGCTGCCCAAGGGGGACTTCCGCACCTTCGAGGCGAGCTTCGACGGCAAAGGGCTGCTGTCCGCCATGGCGGGGCTCGAGCGGCACACGGTGCAGGTCAGCCTGCCGAAGTTCGAGCTCAAGGGCCAGTCGCTGTCGCTGCGCAAGTCGCTCCTCGCCCTGGGGATGACCCGGGCCTTCGACGAGCGAGCCGCCGACTTCTCGGGCATGCTCTCGCCCGACGTCGACAAGCTCTGGATCTCCGACGTGCTGCACAAGGCCTTCGTCCGCGTGGACGAGAAGGGCACCGAGGCCGCGGCGGCGACGGCGGTGGTGCTCGCGGGGACGACGTCGCTCCCGACGGACGTGAAGACCTTCCGCGCCGACCGCCCGTTCCTCTTCTTCGTGCGCGATATCCCCACGAACACGGCCCTCTTCGCCGGCCGCATGGTCGCGCCGTGAGCCGCGGCGTCTACTGACCGAAGAGCCGGCGCACGCGCTCCCAGACGCCGTCGGCCGGGGCCGCCCTCGCGGGCCCGACCGGCGCCGCGGGAGGAGGCGGCGCGGGGCGCGCGATCTGCTGGACGGCCATGTGCCGCCCGTAGAGCTGCCCGAGCCCGCGCAGATCGTCGACGAGCAGGCTGATGCCTCGCGTGTCCAGATCGTGGGCTTGGCAGTAGCTGTCGGGCTTGTTGCGTATCATGCACTTCGCGACGATGAGCATCGTATTGCCGTCGATGAGCTCGCCGTTGCCGTCGAGGTAGTGCTTGAACGAGAAGAAGCGGTTCGCCGGCGACACCAGGCTGCTGTCGAGCCCCGGCGACTGCAGGGTCTGTACTTGCGCGTACTCGTGCTGAAGATAGCTCTCGATCGTGTTCGAGGCGTCGGGCGTCTCGTAGTCGACGAACTTGCGGAACGCGTCGTGGAGGGTCTTCGGGTTCGCGTACGCGCCGGAGATGAGATAGTAAAGCATCGCGCCGAGCGAGTAGATGTCCGCTGGCCTGCCCACCGCCTTCTGAATGCGCGCGCGCACGTTGGTCTCGCTCACGTCGCGGTAGGGCGTGGCGAGCACGAGCCGCTTGCGGGCGCGATCGGCGTACGCGATCGGGTAGGGCTCACCCCGGTTCCACAGTGAGAAGGAGTCGTCCTTGGCGATCGGAATGTAGAAGTCCTCGAAGTACTCCACCTCGAGCGCGCCGTGCTGCACGTTCACGAGCATCTCGACGACGTTGGTCTCTTGCTCCGGGCTCTGGAAGAAGAGCGTACCTGGCACCGCCGAGTGCATCTGCGTCATGCCGAACTGCACGTCGTCGTCCTTCAGCTTCGCCGCGTTGAAGTCGGCGAGGCGGACCTGCTGCACCGAGCCGCGCAGGCTCGGATCGGCGAGCTTCACGAGCACGTTCGCCGGCTTCAGGTCCCGGTGGCAGATGTTCCGCACGAGGTGCGCGTACTCCACCGCCGACGCCACGGGCACCATCGTGTCGAGCACGCGCAGCACGCGCTCGCCCATCGGCAGGGCGAGCAGGTCTTCTTTTTGTCCGTGGAGACGCGAGCCCTTGAGGCGCTCCTCCAAGGACATCTCGAGGCGCTCGAGCAGCAGGTACTCGGGCTCCACGAGATCGCGGATCGAGGGGGGAATGAAGTCGACGTCGCCCTCGCCCGAGCCGTAGAGCTCGACGATGTTGGGGTGTCCCTGCACGCGCTCGAGGAGCTCCTTCTCCATCTGAAAGCGCATGTGGTCTTCGACGCTCACGCCCTTCTGGAGCACCTTGATGACGATCTCTCGTCGGTAGTCGGTCTTCGACTCGAGCCAGCGCTCCTCTCCCAAATAGGCCTTCGCGAAGCGCCCCGCGCCGAGCTCGATGGGCATCCCTCGCGCGTCGAGGGCGAACGAGTAGACCCGCCTGCGCTCGATGTGGGCGGAGCTCTGCGCCTGGGTGGGCGGGTGCGCGGCCGCCGCCCGGGCGGCGTGAGGCGGCGGGTAGGCCGCGAAGCCCTGGGGCGCCGCGGGCGGAGCCGCCGCTGGAGCGAGGACTTGGGGCGGGGCGGGCGCCGGCGCCTGCGCGGGGGCGAACGCGTACGCCCCCGTGGAAGGCGGGAGCTCGGGCGTGGTGAGCGGCTCGGGCGCGAGGAACGCGTCTTGTCCGGCGCCGGGCCGGTCCCACATGTCTGCCTCGCGGATCGACGGAGTGCCGTAGTCGAGCGCGGGCTCGGGCACGCGCGGATAGGCCTCGAACGCCGCGTAGGAGGGCATGACCGCGCGCGGCGCGGGCGCCTGCGCGGGCGGCGGGTAGGTCGGCGGCGGGTAGGTCGGCGGGGGCGCCGGGTGCGTGGGCGGTGGGAGCGGCGGGGTGCCCTGCGAGTGCGCCGGGGGCGCCACCACCGGGGGAAGCGGCGAGCTCTGCGGCCCGAGGTGCCCCGTGAACGGGCGGCTCGGGCTCGGCGGGCGGAGCGGCGGCAGCGCGCCGTAGGCCCCCGAGGCGCCGAGCGTACGCGGCGGGGCGTGCGCGGGCGGCAGCGGCGGCGTGGAGCGCGTGGGAGGGCGGGGCGGCCTCGGCGGGTCGGGCACGCTCGCGAGCATCGCGCTCGGCAGCGCCTGAACTTCAGGCGCCGAGGCCCT
>DAORJJ010000177.1:0-12002 GCA_035439005.1 Polyangiaceae bacterium
GGGCCACGTCGGCGCGTCGGTCGCGCTCGGGCCGCTCTCGCTCGCGGCGCACGCGGGCCACCTCGCGCGGGCCCCGGGCTTCGTCGAGCGCTACGGCAACCGCGGCGCGTTCTTGGGCTCGCCCGGCCTGCGCCCGGAGGCCGCGACCACGCTCGATCTCGGCGCGACGCTCGCGGGCCGCGCGCGCGGGCTCGAGGGCAGCCTGGAGCTCGTGGGCTTCTCGACCTGGGCCACCGATCTCATCGTGTTCGTGCCGCAGGGCTTCTACGGGCGGGCGAAGGCCACCAACATCGGCCGGGCCCGGGTGCTCGGCGGCGAGCTCGACGCGCGCCTCGAGTACGACCGGCTCCTTCTGCGTGCATCCTACACATGGTTGCGCACGGCCAACGACTCCGCCTGCGACGTGACCGCGCCCTCCACGTCGACGGCGTGCGCCGCGCCGCCCTTGCCCGGGCGGCCCGGGCACGATCTCGTGCTCGATCTCGGCCTCCGCGTGGGCGCCGTGCGCCTGCGCTACGGCGTCGACGTGGTGGCCGATCTCGCGGCCGATCTCACCGGCGCCGTGCGCGTGCCGCCCCGCGCCCTCCAGAGCGTCGGCGCGCGCCTCCTCGTGGGCGACGCCACCGGTACCCCCGAGCTCGACCGCCTCACCCTCGCCCTCGACGTCTCGAACCTCGCCGATCTCCGCACGGCCTCGTACGCCGGCGTGCTCGGCCCCGTCGAGGAGCCCATCGGCGATCTCTACGAGTACCCGCTCCCGGGGCGCGCGTTCTTGCTCTCGGCGCGCTTCTCCACCGGGGCCCGCCGGGAGAGGCCTATCCGCGTGCGCAGTGATCTCGGCCCGGGGCGGCCGGCTCCTCGCGCGACGAGCCTCGGAGGTTCTTCCCGTGACCCCCATGTCGCGCTAGCGTCCGACGCCCCATGACGCAACAGACCCCCGAAGGCTCCCTCACCCTCACCGGCGGAGCCGCCATCCTCGCCCCCATCTCTGCCTTCCCGAACGGCGTGCCCTCGAACGCCCTCGTGCTCATCCCGCTCGCGCCGAACGGCCAGCCGGTCGAGAAGAAGATCGTCGACGGTCCGGTCGCCATCACGATGGACGAGGTGTGGAAGCTCCTCGGCTTCAACGGCCCCGCGGTGCAGGTGCAAGACGAGCAAGGCCGCCCGATCGCCATCGGCCGCGACGACCTCCTCGCCGGCCTCGAGAAGCACTGGACCGAAGACGCCGAGGACCTCATGCGCGGCCGCATCTACGCGCAAGAGCTCATGAAATACGCCTTCCACGCGAAGGCCGAGGGCGTGCTCGCGAAGATCGTCGCGAAGAGCATGGACAACGGCGACGACTGGCTCGGCCTCGGCGTCGCGCAGCTCGCGCAGGAGAAGTTCGACAAGGCCGAGCGCACCCTCAAGGGCGCGCAGAACCTCATGAAGGACAACCCCTATCCGTCGCTCCACCTCGCGAAGCTCTTCAAGGCCAAGAAGGACAACGCGGCCGAGCGCGAGGCCGCCGAGCGCGCCATCCAGATCCAGCCCATGGCGGTGGACGCGTGGGCCTACCTCTTCAACTGCGTCCGTGAGCAGGAGAGCGAGGAGAAGGCCATCGCCGCCGTCGAGGAGCTCGCCGGCACCCCGGTGAACGCCAAGTCCGCGGCGCCCTACGTGGCGCTCCAGGGCTTCTACGCGGGCGAGGACGCCACCCGCGACAAGGCCATCGGCTACGCCAAGAAGGGCGTCGCCCGCGCCCCGCAAGACCCCATCGCGCTGCTCTGCCTCTCGGCCCTCTACGGCCAGGCGAACAAGCTCGACGAGGTCGTCAAGCTGCTCCAGCCGCACGAGGCGGCGATGGTCCAAGACGTGCGCCTCGCGCACAACTACTTCGAGGCCCTCTTCCAGCAGAAGGACCTCGGCAAGGTCACCCAGCTGCTGAACAAACTCGCCACTTCGCCCAACCGCGAGGTGAAGCAGTTCGCCATCGAGCGCGCGCAGGCCATCAAGCAGATGCTCGCCCAGCAGCAGGCCTCGCTGCCGGACTGAGGGCGCGCCGGCGAGGCCGCAGGGGCGGCCGCGCGTACACGTCTGGAACGAGGGGGGGCGCCACAGCGGCGGCCCCCCCAACGTCTTTTACCAACGTCTCTTACCTGGGCGCTCCCACGCGGCGGCAAGCCTCGCGGGGGACCAGGTGGCGGCCGTCGCCGCACATCACGAGCGACTCGAGCTCCGCGGCCTCGCCGGTCGTGCTGTACCGGCCCGCGCCATCCACGTGGAGGTACCCTCGGCGCCCCAAGACGTAGTGGTCCGTCACGGCGAAGGTCGCGGAGTCGACGAGGAGCACGTCGGGGCCGTATTCGGCGAGGACGACGCGATCGCCGAGCGCGCCGACGACCGGGAGCCCGGAGGCGACCGCGCCGCGAGAGACGTGATCGACGGCGCCCGTCGCGCGGCTCACGTGCGCGAGCGCGCCGCCCGAGAGGCCGACCACCCATCCATCGTTCACCGCGGTGGCCGACGTCACGGGTTTGGGCATCGGGACCGCCACTTCGGCCCCGGTGCGCAGGTCGAGCCGAACGAACGCCGAAGCGCCCTCGCCATTCCGCGCTCCGAGCGCCTCGGCGCCGGCGAACGCGAGGACGGTCCCGTCCGGGAGCACGGGCTCACAGTGGCCATCGCGCTTGCAATGGTGCGGCTGAGCGAACGCCACGCCGGGGCTCTGGGAATACACGACGATCTCTCCGCCGGCGAGCCGCGCCTTTCCCGTATAGAAGGGCTCGAACGGGAACTGGGCGATCGGCTTTCCATCGGCCGCCTCGAGCACCACGGAGTCGTGATCGACGAGGGGATCGACGACCTTGTCGGGCGCAACGGGCACCATGCGCACGCGCACCGCGCTCTTCGCGCTCTCCGCGTTCTCGCTGGGCCGGAGGCGGACGCGCTGGCTGGCCTCGCGCTCCGCTCCGCTGCGCGTCGCCACGAGCTCGCCGTCGTCGACCTCGATCGTGCCGCTGAACCCGAGCGCCCTCGATGCGCCGATCGACCCCACGGGCTTCCCCTCGGGCAACGAGAAGGTCTCGACCCCGCCGAAGGTGGGGACGACCAGAAAGCGCCCGTTCGGAGACACCGACGCTTCGCAGCTCACGGGGCGCACGGGCGCGGGGCGGCCATCGCCCAGCAACACTCGACACAGCTGCCCCACGCGCCCAGCCTCGACGTAGGGCCGCTCCGCCTTCTCCGCGACGGCGCCCGCAGGCTCGAGGGCTCCGCCGCCAGGAGGCAAGGCCAGCGCGGGGGCACCCGCCCCGTCTGCGGACGCCTTCGAGAGGACGACCCTCCCGGACGCTTCGACGCGGAGGCCGGTCACCTCGAGCGCGGAAGGATAGGGCAACAGCGCGCTGCTCGGCACGCCCGAGGCGAAGGTGGTCCTCACGAGGCCCGCCGCGCACGTCGTGTACATCGTCGCCCGGCGCGTATCGGCCTGGGACGCGCCCGGGCAAGGCAACCAGGTCTGGCTGCGCTTTCCGGAGCCGAGCTCGACCGTCTCCAACAAGTCGCGAAAGAGCCAATGAAGGCGCCCGCCCTCGAAGAGGACCGTCGAGGCACCGAGTGACGGGTGGGAGAACACCACCTTGGTCTCTTTCGTGTCGATCACTTGGTTGCGCGAGACGATGAAGCGCTCGTCCGCCGACGACGCGAGCGTGCCCAGTCGACCCGGGACCTGCGGAGCCTGCTCGACGCCTGAGACCACCAGCGAGAAGTCCGATGTTCGGAAGAGCCCGGCGAGAGCGCGAACGGGGGCAGCGCCACCCTTTGGAGCGTATGCGACCACCGTCGCGAAGGCGCCGCTCGGCGAGAGCGCGATCCTCGGGTTGGCGTCGGGGAGCGCGAGGTGTCTCACTTCCTCGAGGCGCCAATCGAGCTCGACGAACCTCGCGCCGCTCGGGGGGGACTCTTCACCTGTCGGGACCACCCCGAAGAGGCGCCCCGCGCGCGGGTAGAGGGCCCCCCGAAACGGTACGATTTCGCCGTGCGCGAGATCCCCGGGATCGGCGACGAGGACGTGCTCCCCGTAAGGCGCATAGACGCGGCCGTCGGGCCCGAAGAACGGCACGCGCACCTGCTGCGCGAGCGAGGCGATCTCCGCGCGGTACGCGGGAGGTGGCGGAGGCACGTGGACCGGAGGAGGCGCCTCGGGCGGCCTCGCGGCGCATGCACCGAGTCCGCACGAGAGGACGATCGACGCCAGCGTTCGAGAGTGCCGCATCACCGCCCCCGCGCCTTCAGAGTGTGAGCCCGACCGAGAATGCCCTCCGCGGTGCGGGTGGCCTCGCCGTCCCGGAACGCTTCGTGGCCGTTGTCGTGGGACTCGATCGGGACCTTCACGAGGGCGTCTTTGGTCGCCCCCGACCGCAGGTACGTGCAGGCCCCGGAGGGCCCGTCGAAGACCTGCCGTGGCTTCGACTGCCACTTTTCTTTGGCGATCTTGGGGATGAGCTCCACGAGGCGCTCCACGTCGGCGGCGGGGAGCGTGCCGTGGAACGCCTTGCCGTGGCGGAGCTGCGCGGCGAGCGCGCTCACCGTCGCGCCGCCCGTGGGCGGACCGCCGCTGTACGAGTACACGTCTCCGCGGCGATCGACCACGAGGCCCGTGTTCGAGGTTCCCCACGCGTAGCTCGTGCTGTAGCAATGCACGAGGTACTCCGGGCTCGTCGCGAACGTACGCGGCAGCGCGCGCGCCGAGTCGGCGGGGACATCGGCCGCGGCCTCGCTGCGCGCACAAGAGACCTGCACCTCCTTCACGGAGGGGGGGGCCACTTCGGCCGGTCCGTCGGCGACATGGAGCGAGACGACGACGCGCGGGGCCGCGCAGGCGCCGCGGGAGGCGGTGGACTCGCCGAGCTCGACTCCCGAGAGCTCTCTAGGTCGACCGCGGGTTCCAGCCGTGTACTGAGCCGTGACCTTGTCGAGCTTCGGCAGCCCCGACAACGCCGCGGCGCGCTCTGCCACCTCGCGCGCGAGCGCCATGGCTGACCGCGCCTCGGGCCTCCCTAGGTTGGGCAACTCAACACGAAACGAGTCGGGTGTGCGTTCGACCATCGTGGGCCTCCCGAACCCGTTGGCGGCGAGCCACGTGACGAGCGGCTCGCGCTCGAGGGCCGCGGTGACCTCGCGGCTCCTGGCCACGCCGCCCACGTCGCCGGTCGCACGCGCGCGGGCCTCCTTGATGCGGTCCCTCGCGCGAGGCTCGGTCGGACACAGGAACTCCCAGCCCATCGGGGTGCCGACGACGCCTGCGACGTCGAACCCATACGAATAGTGAAAGAGCACGGCGAGCCCTGGGCACCCCTCCGCGCTTGGATAGGGCACGAGCACCATGGATTGGCCACCAACGAGCTCGTCATGCATGGCGATGTCGTCCGAGCCCTCTCCGAGCGGACCGTATCCGAGCGCATCCCCGTGAGCCTTGACGAAGGCGCGGACATGGGGTTCCGGATAGGCGTTCACGAACGCCGCCGAACGTTCCCATGCGCGATACTCGAGGGCGCGCACCCTGCCCGCTCCGTCTGTCTCGGCGACCACCGTGTGGCCCTTCCCCTTGAGCGCGACGGTCAAGGCCTCGACGTTCGCAGGGGCGATCCGCTTCGCCCCACTCGAGGCCGGCGCGGGCGCGCTGGCGGAGGTCGGCGCGCCGCGTGTCGGAGGGGGACGCGGAGGTTCGGGGCTCCCGCACCCCGAACCGAAGAGGGCCGCCGTGAGCCCCGCAGCGTACACGGCATTCATGCGAAGCGAGCGGCTGGAGCGACGACGCATTGGCGTCGTGGAATACCTGCTCCCCCAGGATGGGTAAAGCGCAAAGCTCCCCCACACGCCGCCTCGAGCGCGCCTCGAACGAGGGGCATCTCGCGTCGCCTCACCTTCAACGCAGGCGGGGGCAACATTAGGTAGATCCGTGTACCCTGAAGCCACCTCCGCGGGGCCCGATGGACCCTGTCGCGCCGGGTGCGGGGCGGTCGCTCGGAGCCCTGGCCGACGTTTCGTGCGCTCGTCGTTTCTCGCGGCGGTCGCCGATCGGCTATGGTCCATGGGTGGCCGCAGGTTCCGAGGACGCCCGCACCGTCGGGCGCTACGCGATGCACGCCCCGCTGGCGTCGGGCGGCATGGCCACGGTGCACCTCGGGCGGCTCCTCGGCGCGGTGGGCTTCTCGCGCACCGTCGCCATCAAGCGGCTCCACGCGCAGTACGCGAAGGACCCCGAGTTCGTGGCGATGTTCCTCGACGAGGCGAGGCTCGCGGCGCGCATCCGGCACGCCAACGTCATCCCCACGCTCGACGTCGTCACCGAGGGCGAGGAGGTCTTCCTCGTCATGGAGTACGCGCCGGGCGAGTCGCTGTGGCGGCTCGGGCGGGCCATCAGCGAGCGCCACGCGCGCCTGCCGCTCCGCGTCGTCTCGTCGATCCTGGTCGGCATCCTCCACGGCCTCCACGCCGCGCACGAGGCCCGCGACGAGCAGGGCGCGCCGCTCAACATCGTGCACCGCGACGTCTCGCCGCAGAACGTGCTCGTCGGCACCGACGGCGTCGCCAAGCTGCTCGACTTCGGGGTCGCCAAGGCGGCCGGGCGCGCGCAGTTCACCCGCGAGGGGCAGCTCAAGGGCAAGCTCGGCTACATGCCGCCCGAGCAGCTCCGGGGTGAGGCGGTCACGCGCGCCGCCGATCTCTACGCCGTCGGCGTCGTCCTGTGGGAGCTCGTCACCGGCGAGCGCCTCTTCCACGGCGACAACGAGGGCGTCATCGTCGTGCAGGTGCTGCGCGGCGAGATCCCGTCGCCCTTCGCCGTCCTCCAGCAGCGCGGGCTCTCCCTCCTCCCCGAGGACGCCCAGGCGAACCTCGGCGATCTCGAGCAGCTCATCGCGCGCGCCGTGGCGTCCGATCCCGGGCAGCGCCACACCACCGCGCGCGAGCTGGCCATCGCGCTCGAGCAGGCCGTGCCTCCCGCGCACGCGGCCGAGGTGGGGCAGTGGGTCGAGCTGCTCGCCCACGACGCGCTCGCGCGCCGGGCGCGCGCGGTGGAAGACCTCGAGCGCGGCCCGGCCTCCGCGGGCGCCAGCCTCACCGCGTCGTCGCCCCCGCCGGCGGCCTCGAGCGGCCTGCTCTCCGGGGTCCCGACCACCGGCACCGACCTGCGGGCGCAGCCGTCGAGCCTCTCCGTGGTCACGCGGAGCGCGCCGTCCGCGCCCGTCACGCGAGACAACCCGGTGCTGGCCGCCGTCGTCGGCGCGCTGGTCGGGCTCTTCCTCGTAGGCCTCGCCGTGCTCTGGCGCGGCGTGCGCGCGCACGGGCCCGCCGCCGCGGAGGGCCCCACCGCGGCGCCCCTCGTCGCCAAGGGCGCGGGCGCCGAAGCCACCACGCCCGCGCCCGCGCCGAGCCCCCTCGAGCTGGTCACCTCGGCGTCCGCGCCCGGCCTCGCGCCGGCGCTCCCCGCGCCCTCGGCGAGCGTGGCCCCGGCGCCCGCCGCGAAGGTCGCGGCGCCCACGCCTTCAGCCCACAAGCCCGTCCAACACGGCCGCGTCGCGCCCCCACCGCCCAAGCTCGACTGCTCTCCCCCCTACACCACCGACGCCGAGGGGATCCGCCACTTCAAGCCCGGCTGCGTGTAGCGAGCGACCTCGTAATTGCTCATGAGTTCAATGGGTTGCGGCCTGTCACTCGGGCCCCGTGGCGGATAACGCTTCCAGAGCGCGGGCCTTCGAGGCCATGCTTCGTGTCGCATGCCTCGCCGCGTGAGCGCCTCGCTCGTCCTCTTCGCGCTGCTCGCGGCGTCGCTCGCCCACGCCAATCGCGCGAGCGCCGGCGACAAGGAGCTGTGCCTCGAGGCCTCGGAGGACGGGCAGCGCGCGCGCGTCGCCGGTCGCCTCATCGAGGCGCGCGCGCAGCTCGGCACGTGCGCGCGCGTCGTGTGCCCGCAGATCGTGCGCACCGCGTGCGCCGGTTGGCTCGACGAGGTCGAGCGGGCCCTGCCCACGATCAGCGTCGGCGTACAAGACGCGCGCGGCCGCGATCTGCTCGACGCGCGCATCCTCGTGGACGGCCGCCGGCCGCCCGAGCACGGCGCGGGGCGCTCGTTCCCCATCGATCCGGGCTCGCACGTGGTGCGCGCGGAGGTGAAGGGGAAGCTCTACGAGGAGCACGTGCTCGTGAAGGAGGGCGAGAAGGCGCGCGCGATCACGGTGCGCCTCCCGCCGGCCGACGAGCCGTCGCGCACGGATGCGCCGCCCCCGGTGACGTCCGCGACGTCCGCGCCGCGGGCGGGCCGCTCGATCGGGCCGTTCCTCGTGCTCGGCGCCGGAGCGGTGGCGACGGGCGTCGGGCTCGGGGTCTTCTTCGCCGGGGCCGGCGCGTTCCCCGACAACTGCCGCACCGACACCGCGACGAGCGAGCGCGGCGGCACCTGCGCGAAGACGCCCGAGGACCCGACGGGCGCCGCCTCGACCGACGCGGCCGTCAGCGCCGTGAACCAGCGCAACCTCGGGCTCGGGGTCGTCGCGGGCGGCGGCGCGCTGCTCGTGGGCGGCCTCGTGTGGCTGCTCCTCGACGCGCCCTCGCAGCCCAAGGCCTCCGCGCTGCGCGTGGCGCCCGCGCTCGGGCCTGGCTTCTCGGGCCTCGCGTGGAGCGGCGCTTTCTGAAGCCGCGCGCCCCACGCGCGACGCGCGCGCGGCCCTCGTCAGGCGCCGCGGGCGACCCCACGTGGTGGTGACCACCCGCTCGCCGAACCTCGACTCTCCGAGGAGCGAGCGCGTATAACGGGCGGACCGCATGCTGCTCACCATCGACGTCGGCAACACGAACATCGTCTACGGGCTCTTCGACGGCGAGCGCCTCGCCCACCAGTTCCGCGTCGAGAGCAGCCGCGGCCGCACGTCCGACGAGTACGCCGTGGTGCTGCGGCAGCTGCTCGACCTCGCGGGCGTGGACCCGGCGCTCGTGACCGGCGCCATCGTCGCGAGCGTGGTGCCGCCGCTCACCGAGCCGATGGTGGCCCTCGTGAAGCGCGCGTTCTCGATCGAGGCGCTCGTCGTCGGGCCCAAGCTCCGCTCCGGCATGCCCATCCTGTACGAGAACCCCAAGGAGGTCGGCGCCGACAGAATCGTGAACGCTGTCGCGGCGTTCGAGCGCATCAAGGGCGCGTGCATCGTGGTCGACTTCGGCACCGCCACCACGTTCGACTGCATCTCGCCGAAGGGCGAGTACCTCGGCGGCGTCATCGCGCCGGGCATCCACATCAGCGCCGACGCCCTCTTCGCGCGCGCGGCAAAGCTGCCTCGCGTGGAGATCGCCAAGCCGCCGAAGGTGGTCGGCCGCAACACGGTGCACTCGATGCAGTCCGGCATCGTGTTCGGCTACGTGGGCCTCGTCGACGGCCTCGTGGCCCGGCTCGTCGACGAGCTCGGCTACCCCTGCCGCACCCTGGCCACCGGCGGCCTCGCGCGGGTCATCGGCCCGCTCTCGTCGCGCATCGAGGAGGTCGACGACGAGCTCACGCTGGTGGGCTTGCGGCTCCTCTACGAGCGCAACACCGAAGCCGCGACGTGAGCGCGGGCGCGACGTGACGGTCCAGGCGGCGCGCGGCGTCGGGGCTCGCCCGGCGCGGGCCGTGCTCGTGTGCGCGGGCGCGTGCCTCGTGGCCGTGGGGCTCGGCGTGGCGTTCGGCTCGGAGCCTGTCTCGCTCGTGAGGGCAGCGACCGAGCCCGACAGCTTCGACCGCGCCGCCGTGGCCCTCCGCTTGCCGCGCGTGCTGCTCGGCGCGGGCGCGGGCGCGGGCCTCTCGGTGGTGGGCGTGGCGCTCCAGGCCGCGCTGCGGAACCCGCTGGCCGAGCCGTACGTGCTCGGCGTCTCGGGCGGGGCCGCGCTCGGCGCCACGCTCGCGATCGTGCTCGGGATCACGGCCGCCACGGTGCTCGGCGCGTCGGTCCTGCCGCTCTTCGCGCTCGTCGGCGGCCTCGCGGCGATGGCGCTCGTGCACGGCGTCACGCGGGGGCGCGGGCGTGGCGGCGCGGGCCACGGCGGCGCCGCGTCCATCCTGCTCGTGGGCGTCGTGGTGAACGCCTTCGCGTCGGCGCTCATCACGTTCCTGAAGAGCCTCGTCTCGGCGCAGCAGTCGCAGGCGCTGCTCTACTGGCTCGTGGGCTTCCTCGACGCCCCGCGCCCCGCCGCGCTCGCGTTCGTGTGGCTCTACACGCTGCTCGGCGCGGGCGTCATCCTGCGCGACGCGCCGCGCCTCAACCTGCTCGCGCTGGGCGACGAGACCGCCGAGAGCCTCGGGGTCGACGTGGCCGCGCTGAGCCGCCGCACGCTCCTCGCGTCGTCGCTCGTCGTCGGCGCGGTGGTGAGCGTCACGGGCCTCATCGGCTTCGTGGGCCTCGTGGTGCCGCACGCGCTCCGCCGCGTCCTCGGACCCGACGCGCGCACCCTCGTGCCCGCCTCGTTCTTCGCGGGCGCGGCGCTGCTCGTGGCGTGCGATCTGGCGAGCCGTCTCGCCTTCCGGGGCCTCGGCACGGTGCCGCCCGTGGGCGCGGTCACGGCGCTGCTGGGCGGGCCGGCGTTCTTGTGGTTGCTCCGGCGCGAGCGGCTCTCGTAGCTAGAACGGCAGCGGCGCCGGGCAGGTCGGCGAGACCATCGCCTTCAACGCGACGTTGTCGTCCGCGTTCTTCAGGTGAACGGCCATGAACGAGCGGACCCACAGCGACCGGGTGAGCCGGTTGTTGTCCGTTCGAGCTTCGGCCACCGCCCCGTGGGCCGTCACCACCGCGTCGACCTCGAGGGTGATCTCGTCGAGGAGGCCCGCCGCGTCGCTCAGCGAGTCGTAGAGCTCCTTCGTCGAGAAGCCCACGCTCAGCTCCTGGGTCTGACCGGCGCCGAGCGGCGCCTCGGCGACCGCCCCGCCCCGGAAGACGCGCCCCTCCCGCTTGCCGTGGATCTGGCGCACGGACACGAGCACGGTGGGTCGCCCCGCGTCGCCGCCGGTGCGGTTCGTCACCGTGACCCTCACCGTCGAGGTGCAGTCGTCTCGCCCGCGCCCCGCGACCGGCCACCCGCGGACCGCGGTGACCACGAGGTCGGGGGCCTCCCCGATGGTGCGGATGCGCGACGGGTTCACCGCCGAGCAGGTGCGCACGTCGCGCACGTCGAACGCGACGCGTCGCGCGTTGTTCGCCTCGCTGAGCTCCGCCACGCGCCCGCCCGCGTCGGCGGTCGCGAGGACCTCGATGCGCTCCGCGTCGGGCGGGAACATCACGTTCGTGAAGGTCACGACCTGCTGCGGCCCGGGCCGGAGCGACGGGATCGACTGCGTCGCCGTGTGCGCGAACCACACGCGCCCCGGCGCGCGCGCGCGCACCTGGAGCTGCACGTCGGTGCGCGCCCCCGTCGCCGTCCGTCCCACGTTCCCGACCCAGAGCGCCACCTGGTTGGAGTTGCCGAGGCAGCTGCTGGGCGTGCCCTGGGGACGCCCAATCTCGAGCACCACGAGATCGGGGAGCGCGGACGGGCTGGAGGGCGCGGGCACCTGCGTCGCCCGGAGCTCCGGCAGGCCGGCCGCGGAGGTCGGGGCCGGGACGAGAGCCAGGCACAGGCCGGCGAAGATCAAGCGAAACCGCATGCGAACCTCCAGGGTGGATTCTCTAGTCCTTCCGCGAGGATCGCCCGGTGTCAAGGTGACGGCGTCCCGCCCGTGGGGGCCCGCCCGCGAGCGCACGCCTCTGCGCGGTCAAGCGGGGTGATCTCCGCCAGCGCGGTCGGTTCGCGAGTTGATCGTTGTCAAGTGACGGCGCGGCCGCTCCGTGCGCCTGCGCGCTCACGCCCGCGCGAGGACCATCACGTTGCGCGCGCTCACGTCGGCGGGGAAGAGCGCGCCGACCGCCACGGTGTGGCCGTGCCGCTCGAGGTGGCAGGCGCGATCGAGCGCGACGAACACCTCGAGCGGGCGGGCGAGCAGCGCCCGCGGCAGCGCCCAG
>DAORJJ010000178.1:0-11908 GCA_035439005.1 Polyangiaceae bacterium
GGTGCGCGGGCGGGGCCTGAACTGGCGCCTGGGCGCGGAGCTGCTCCGCTTGCCGCGCGCGCAGCTCGAGGATGGGCGCGAGGGCGTGTTGGACGACGGTCCACGTCGCGGGTCGCCCCGCCCGCGCGAGCGCCAACACCTGGAACGTGTATTCACCAATCGTCTCCACGAGCTCGAGCCGCGCGGCGCCCGGCTCTGGGCGCGAGCCGCCGGGCTCGTCGTCGCGCTCCGCGGCGTCGAACACGCCGAGCGCCTCGCCATAGGCGGCGTGGCAGCGCAGCACCTCGTCCAGGAACTCCGGCCCCGCGAAGCGCCGCGCGGCGTCGAGGTAGCCTTCACGCTTCAGCGCGTCGATGCGGGCGCCGATTTGCGCGAACTCGGCGAGGTAGTTGAGCTTGAGAATGGAGAGGTCCTGCACGAGCGCGAAGACCTTCGAGGCCTCGACGGCCTCGGGGAAGCGCCCCGCTGGGAGCTCGGCGAAGTCCTGAATGCGGCGCACCATCGTCCCCCAAGCGCGGTCCATCGCGACGTCGAACGGCCGCGCCGCGAGGCTCGGCCGGGCGGAGCGGAGCGCGCCTCGAGCCCGGTCGCGCGCGGCGGTGAGCCTGGCCGCCTCCTCGTCAATCGCCTGCGGCTGTCGTCGCGGCCTCGCCGCGAGGAGCGCCGTGGCGAGCGCCGTCGCCTCGGAGAGGTCGAGCGGCGGGACATCGTACGAGCTGCGGTCGAAGCGCTCCGCGTATTCGTCCTTCGCGGCGCGAGGCGAGGACTTGGCGGTCCCCTGTCCGCGGGGCAGGCTCTTCGTGGGCTTCGTGCGGGCCATAGGCTCATCGTCGACCACGGGGCTCTTGCGCGCAAGGATCGGCGAGCGGTACCGTCAGGCGATGTCGGCTGCCCATGTCCCCTGCACGAACTGCGGGGCCCCCGCGACTCCCCAAGGCGACGGGCGGACGTACGTGTGCGGGTTCTGCAAGACCCAGGTCGTGGTGGCCGTCGAGGGTCACCAGATCGCCGCGGGAATGCGGCTCGATCTCGGCAACATCGACGCTCTCCTCGGCAAGCTCGCGAGCACTCTCCACGCAGGCTACCCGGAGATCACGCGCATCCAGGCGCAGGGCTCGTACGTGATGGCCATCGACGTGACAATCGACCCCGAGGGGTTCGGCATCCGTCGTGAGGGGGCGGGGGTGGTCACGCAGCACAAGAAGGTCGTCCGAGGGATCGCGCTGAAGTCGAAGGTCATCCCCCTCGACGAGTGGGTCTCCCTTCTGACGAAGGCCCTCGCGCGCCAGGCGAGTTCGAACACGCGCGCCGCGTGGGTGCTCGCGCAGCTCACAGGCGGCGCGGCGCCGGACCGCTAACGCTCGCTAGGCACCCGCCTGGCAAGCGCGATAGCCTGCGAGGCCCATGCAACAGCCGCCCAATCGCAATCAGCCACCTGGCCATCCCCACGCGAACCAGGCCGGGCGGAACCAGCATGTACAGTACAACCATGAGCTCCCCCAGCACGCGCGCGAGCGGCTGGCGAGCATGCGCCAGCACCACTTCTTCACGAGCGATCTCTCGGTGAACGAGTTTCTCCTCGTGAAAGAGGTCGGCTTCCAGCCGCTCGGCCTCGTGATGGGGAGCAGCATCTACCACGTGGGCTTCCACCCGGTGCGCGCCGGCGTGAGCGAGGAGCTGACGACCCTCACGCAGGCCCTCTACCAGGCGCGCGAGCTCGCGATGGTGCGGATGGAGGAGGAGGCCGACGCGCTCGGCGCCGACGGCATCGTGGCCGTCCGATTGACGCTCACCATCCACACGTGGGGCGCGAACATCATCGAGTTTCTCGCCCTCGGCACGGCCGTGAAGAACGTGTCCGGCGAGGGGACGTGGCGCGCGTCGAACGGCAAGCCCTTCCAGTCGGACCTCTCCGGACAAGACTTCTGGACCTTGCTTCACGCCGGCTATCGCCCCGTGGGCATGGTGATGGGCAACTGCGTCTATTACGTCGCGCCGCAGGCGCAGGGCTGGGGCCAACAAGCGCAGCAAGGCTGGGCGCAAGCGCCGGCGCAGAACATGGAGCTCGCCGGCCCGACGCAGGCCTTCTACGACGCCCGCGAGCTCGCCATGGAGCGCATGCAGGCGGAGGCCGAGGACCTCGGGGCCGAGGGCATCGTCGGCGTGACCGTGGCCGAGAGCAACCACACGTGGGGCGTGAACGTCCTCGAGTTCAGCGCGATCGGCACGGCGGTGCTCCCCATCCGCGCGGACCACGAGATCGCGAAGCCCCAGCTCGTCCTCTCGGTGAACGGGTAGGCAACGATGTATTCGCGTCCAAGAATCGACCTCGCCGCGAGCCTCCACCACGTCGCGCAGGGAGGCATCCCGCTCCGCGCCCAGGAGCGCCTCGCCTCGGAGGCCGGCCCGCATCGGCGGCTCTTCACGAGCGATCTCTCGGTGAGCGAGTTCGTGCTCGCGCGCGACGTCCAGTGCGAGCCGATCTCCCAGGTAATGGGGAGCAGCATCTACTTCGTCGGGCAGATCCCCGACTACAAGGGCCAGACCGGCGAGATCACCATCATCAGCGACGCGCACCGCGAGGCGCGACGCCGCGCGATCGCGCGGCTCTACCAGGAGGCCGCGTTCGTGCGCGCGGACGCGGTGATCGGCGCGCGCCTCACCGAGCGCATGATCACCATGGGACAGCGCGGGAAGGGCGGCGACGACGGCGGCGAGGTGCTCGAGTTCACCGTAGTCGGCACCGCCGTCCGCGCCCCTTGGATCACGCACCCGCCTGGGCAGCCGGTGATCACCGATCTCTCGGGGCAGGAGCTCTGGGCGCTCGCGAAGGACGGCTACGAGCCGTGCTGCTTTCTCTTCGAGTTCTGCCGTTACCACGTCTGGCACGTGACGCCGAACGGCCGATTCCACGGCGAGATCCTCGAGGCCACGCAGGCCATCGAGTCCGCGCGGAACATCGCGGCGACGAAGATCCAGCGCCAAGCCGCGGCTTTTCAATGTGAGTTCGTCGTGGGGAGCGACATCACCCTCAAGGTGAAGGAGGTACCCTGCGGGGCGAACGAGTGCTCTCGAAACGACCTCGACGTCGACCTCAGCTGGCTGTGCACCGGCGTGCGGCGCATTCCCGGGGCGCGCTGGCGCACCCGCGTGGACGTGCCCCCTCTGACGCTGACCCTGACGCCTCTCGGTCGTCGGCGCGGCGACGTCATCGAAGGCGGAGACGACGCCGAGGAGATCGAGATCGAGGCGGAGAACGCCGAAGAGGCCGCGGTCGAAGCCGAAGAGGGGCGCTGATGAGTCACCACCGCCCACCGCCGCCCGGGCCCGCGCCCGGCCCCGTGCCGCCCTCTCCCGCGCTGCCGAGGCACGCGCACGAGCGCATCGCGGAGATGAAGGCGAAGAAGCTCTTCACCTGCGATCTCTCCATCAACGAGTTCCTGCTCGTGAAAGAGGCCGGCTTCGACTGCCTCGGCCTCGTGATGGGCACGTCGATCTACCAGGTCGTCCCGACCGTCCCCAAGCTCGAGAAGGGCTCGCCAGGCTGCGAGGTCTACGAGATGACGAAGGCGCTCTACCACGCGCGCGATCTCGCGATGTCGCGCATGGAGCAGGAGGCCGAAGAGCTCGGCGGTGACGGCATCATCGGCGTGCGCCTCGTCGTGAACCTCGACGGTGATCCGCAGCGACTCGCGTGGAAGCAATACCGCCAGTGGCAAGCGTGGGCCCACGAGCAGGGGTATCCGCGGCGCGTCACGAACCTGGGCGCCAGCTGGTTCTCTACGTGGCAGCGGGTGGCGTGGGGCCAGTGGACCCTCTGGTGTCAGCGCATGGGCTGGCCCGCGCAGCCAGCGCCGTGGTCCCTCCCACCGAGAGAGGCGAGCTACGCGCTGGGCCAGAACGTGGTCGAGTTCATGGCGATAGGCACCGCCGTGAAGCACCGCGGGCCCGAGAGCTTCAAGAACAAGAAGGGCAAGCCGTTCCAGTCGGATCTCACCGGCCAGGAGTTCTGGATGCTTGTCCGCTCCGGCTACCGGCCGGTCGGCTTCGTGATGGGAAACTGCGTCTATTACGTGCCGCCGTGGCTGCTCAAGCCGACCACGGGGGGGTTCTTCACCCGCGCGAAGAGCTGCGAGCTCTCTGGATACACGCACGGGCTCTACGACGCGCGCGAGCTGGCGATCGAGCGCCTCCAGTGGGAGGCCGAGGCGCTGGAGGCGACCGGTGTCGTCGACGTCACGGTGACGGAGCACAGCCACGCGTGGCAGCGCAGCTACGTGAACCTCGGCAACGCGGCGCTGACGACCGGTGAGATGATCGAGCTCTTCGTCATCGGGACCGCCGTGGTCCCCATGCCCGGCGCCGATCGCAAGCTCCAGGCGAGGCTCGTCCACATCGCCAACGATCGACGCGAGGCCCAGCGCTTTGGGGGGCGAGAAGAATGACCACCGCGCAACGCCCCGTCCCCGCGCTGAGCGATCTCTCGGTGACGGAGTTCCTCACGCTCTCCCGCATGGGGTTCCTCCCACATGGCCTCGTCGTCGGGGCGAGCGTCTACGAGGCCGACACGAGCGCGAGCGGCGCGCAGATCGATCTCTGGGGGGCGCTCTTCGGGAACGCGCCGCTCGTGCGGCCGGTGCAGACCGAGGAGGTCGTCGCGCTCTCCGAGGCGGTGCGGGCGGCCCGCATGCTGGCGATTGAGCGCATGCGCATGCAAGCCGCGGCGGTCAACGCCGAGGGCGTCGTCGGCGTGCGTCTCGACGTGGAGCACCACCTCTGGCGGGGCAACCACCAGGTCGTGAAGTTCGTGGCGGTCGGGACCGCCATCGGGTTCGATCACGCGCACGGCCCCGAGGAGATCCGCGGCGCGCCGACCCTGCGCCTCGCGAACGGCGCGCCGTTCACGAGCGATCTCTCTGGGCAGGACTTCGTCGCGCTCCTCCAGGCGGGCTACCGGCCCGTGACGGTCGCGAGCGGCACCTGTGTCTACCAACTGAACCTCCAGGAGCTCGGTCGGTATCAGGGGTACAACTGCGAAATTGCAGAGTACACGCGTGCGTTCTTCGACGCCCGCGAGACGGCGATGGCGCGCCTCCAGTACGATCTCTTCTCGTGGTGGCCGGTGGGGCACCCCGACGCGCCCACGGGGATCGTCGGGATGACCGTGAGCGAGACGGCTCACCGGCCCCAGCTCATGGGACCCGCGCGGAACGCGGTCGTGGCGGGCTCGATGGCGCCGGTCGTCGAGTTCACCGCGGTGGGGACGGCGATCACTCCCCTCGCCCCGGGCGATCCGCGGCGCGCGAAGACGACCGTGAAGCCGCTCGTCGTCGTGCCGCTCGATAGGTGACGCGTGCGGACGAGCCCCCGCCGAAGCTGTACCTTGTGCCATGCTCGAGCGCCGTCGTGGAAGCCTCCTCAGGTTCGGCCGGTTCGGCCTGCTCGCGCTGATCGCTTGCGGGGGGCCGCCCTGGTCGGTGGCGGGAGCACCCGACGGGCCTCCCGACCGGCAGTTCCGCACGGGGGTCGAGGCTGGACTCGATGTGTACGTCTGGGAGTGCCACAAAGGGGAGCGAATCGTCGTGTTCCAGCACGGGTCGGCCTGCTTCGGGACGCGCCCGCCCGTGCTCACACGCGGCCCATGCGGGGCACCGCTGGCGGTGGAGAGCCAATTCCCGCCGCTGGATGGAGGCCACCTCCACAGTGTCCCCGAGTCGCTGCAGTGGCCTGGAACCCCGCGACCGAAGGATGGCTCCACCGACTGAGTCCGACGCGCGTCGGTCGGTGGTGATGCTCACTGAGCGAGAGCCTGTCTTCGTTCGTAAAGGGGCATCTGCCGCTCCACGAAGGAGGCCCGGAGCGCGGCTCTCCGTGGGCCGCTGGCAGGCGCCGGCAGGACTACGGCCGCGGCGCCCACGCGTCGCTCGAGAGCGTCACGAGGGTGGACGGTCGCAGCTGCACGAGCGCGGGCCGCACGGCGGAGGGGTCGACTTCGGTTCGGAGCTCGGGGGGATTCGGGGCCTCGTCGGGACCCGTCGCCTGCGGCTCTTCGCTCCGTCGCGCGAGGCGGGAGGCGTCGAGGGAAGGCGCCACCACGACGACCTCGGGCACCGGGGGATACACGTCCTCGCGCACGTCCCGCCGCACCGTGCCGTCGGGCCTGCGCAGCTCGCGCACGCGCCGCACGCGGTAGCCTGGTACACCGAAAGACCTTATTTTTATTACGTTTTCCGGGACACGACGGTCGCGCTCGATCGTGCGCGGGTAACCCACGCGGCCTACGATCTCGGACGTCACCCGCACCTCGGGCGCGGGGCCGCGGCCCTCGAACCACACCTCGAGCGCCCCGCGGTGGGCGCGCGCGTGGACCACGACGGCGGCGGCGGTCGGGTTCTTGAGGCGCAGATCGATCGGCGCGGACCCGAGCGCGACGGTGGCGTCGAGGCCCATGCGGATGTATGCGCTCGGCCGCGAGTGCGGCGCGCGCGAGACCACGTCGAGGCCGGCGAGGAGCGCCGCGGCGTGCAGCGTGGAGGCGACCTGACAGGCCCCGCCGCCGGACCCCTCGGCCAGCATGCCGTCGCGCAGCACCACGCTCCGCGCGAAGCCGAACGCCGCGGTGCGCTCGCCCACGGCGTCGTTGAACGAGAGCGCCCCGCCGGCGCCGATGGAGCGCCCGTCGATGGCCTGCGCCGCGAGCTCGACGTTGAACGCGCGCGCGCGGTGCTCGGCGTCGTGGGCGTAGGTGGTGACGAAGCGGCCGAGCGTCACGCGGCGAGACTCCGGGCCCGCAGGCGGCGCTCCCTCCGCGGGCGGCGCACCCTCCGAGGACGGCGCGGACACGGGCGCGGGCGCTGCTCCCTCGGCGGCGAACGCCGCGAGCGGCGCGGCCAGCGCGAGCGAAGTGGCGACCGCGACGCGCGCGACGAGGGCCCTCACCGGCCCCCCCGAGACGCCACGAGCAGGTTCGAGGCCGCGGGCAACACGTGGTAGCCGATGCCGAACGGCAGCGGCGCCGGCGCGCGCCGGGCGTAGGCGTCGTGGAGCGCGGGCTGGTCGCGCGTCTCGTAGGGTGCGCCAGGCGCGACGTAGCGGCCGTAGAGCCGCGTGGCCCAGGGGGGCGTGAGGTAGCGGAGCGGCACGCCCGTGTCGTCCTGCACGAGGGCGTGCGCGTGGTCGAGCACGAGCTCGCGCGCGAGCGAGAACCTCGGCTCGGCGAGCAGGTACATCGCGGCCTTCACGAACGCGACGGTCGCCCCCTGGGGCCCGAGCCCGCGCACGGACGCGACGAACGCGGGCGCGCGCTGGAGCCCCGCGTTGGCGAGGTCGAGCGCGTGGTACTCGAGGGTGCGCGCGTCGCCGTCGGGCGTGGCCCAGTCGACGCGGGCGCTCTGCGCGGGAGCGCCCACGACCGACACACCCGTCACGCGCCCGCCCATGCGCGCGACCGTCGCGACGAGGACGGGGAGCACGCCCTCGCGCCCGTCGCGGCGCTCCCGCTGAAACGCCGCGGACATCTCGATCGTGCGGAAGAACGTGAGGCGGTGGAGATCTCCCATCGCGTCGCCGAGGCGGGAGAAGGTGCCCCGCGCGACGCGCTCCGGGTCCGGCAGCTCGCCCACCGGCTCGAGCCCCACGAGCACCGCGCGCCGCGCGCCGCTGAAGAGCGCGAGGGCGTGGAGCGCGTCGGGGCCGGCGAACGGATAGAACAGCGAGTAGCTCGCGGGCAGCACCGGGCCGAGCTCCCGTGCTGCCCACGCGCGCATCGCGCGGAGGCGCGGCTCGGCGCGCGCCCAGCGCTCGTCCTCGCGCCGCGCGTAGGCGCGCCACTCGTCGGTGGGCGGCTCGCCGTCGAGCGGGGCGACCCCCGCCAGCCACCGCGCGCGGTCGCTCATCGCCCGGCCCGCCGCGCGCGCGGCGCGGCTCGTGGCGGCGAGCCACACGGCGACCGGAGCGGTCACGAGGGCCTGACGACGAGCACCCAGGTGGTGTCGCACATCGCGCGCGGGCGCGCGAGCCGGGCGCGCGGGCTCGGAGACGCTCATCCGTTTCTATATTATTATCAGCCACTTGCGACTACAGAAGCCGCCGCGCCTTGACCTCGAGGTAGCGCTTCACGAGCGACGGGGTCACGTCCTCGGGGCGCGCGTCGAGCACGAGGACGCCCGCGTGGCGGAGCTCGCGCACGATGGACTCTCGCAGGCCGAGCGCCTCGGCGGCGGCGGCCCGCACGAACAGATCGCGCTCGCCGCGGATGGGCGCGAGGGCGAGGGCCTCGACCTCCTCGTCGCGCATGAGCACGCAGAGCGGCAGGTGCCGAGGCAAGAGCCCGCGCAGCGACGACGCGAGCTCCTTCGCCGAGCGGGGCTCCAGGAGGTTCGTGAACACGACGAGGAGCGAGCGGGCGCGCACCTTCGTGCGGAGGAACGTCATCGCGGCGCGGTAGTCGGTGGCGGCGAGCCCGGCCTCGAGGTCGTAGACGGCCCGGGTGAGCTTGCGGCCACCCGCGCGGCCGCCGCTCGGGGCGAGGAAGGTGCGCGGCAGATCGTCGAACGCCATGAGGCCAGCCTTGTCACCCCCGCGGAGCGCGACGTCGGCGGTGAGCAGCGCGGCGTTCAGCGCGCGGTCGACGCTGGTGATGCCGCCGCTCTCGCCGCGCATGCCGCGGCCGACGTCGATCGCGAAGAGCACGTTCTGGTTCGACTCCGCCTGAAACTGCCGCACCGTGAGGTCGTCGCGGCGGGCCGAGGCGCGCCAGTCGACGTGGCGCACCTCGTCGCCGCGCTGGTAAGGGCGCAGCCGCTCGAACTCGGTGTCGCCGCCGCGCACGCGGAGCGACCCGAGGCGCGCGTCCTCCCTGCCCTTGCGGCGCAGCAGCTCGAGCTCTCGCGCCGCGTGGACGTCGGGGTACACGTCGACCTGCTGCGGGAGCGGGAAGGTCTCCTGGCGGTCGACGAGGCCGAGGAGCGACGCGTAGCGCACCGTGATCGCCCCGAGCTCACGGGGCCCGCGGCGGCTGGGGCGGAGCTCGTAGCGCACGACCGCGTCCCCGAGCGGCGGGAGCGACACGACGGCGGGCAGCCCCGTCGTGTCGGCGTGCGCCACGGGGTCGTCCATCACCGTGCCCGTGATCGCGCGCCGGCTCGTGTTGCGCAGCGTGAGCGTGACGAGGTTCGGGCGCCCGACCGACAAGATCGCGGCGATCTCCCGCTCCGCGCGCACCCGCGAGCCCAGCGCGAGGGCTACGTCGAGCCCCGCGGCGAGCACGAGCGCCGCGTCGAGCGCCCACATCACCGGGGCGAGCGACGGCGCGTACCCCGCGACGGTCCCGACGACCGCGGCGACGAACGCCAGGCCCACGAGGCGCTTGCGGGGGACGAGGCGGACCACCGTCAGCTGCCTCGAGGCACCGGCGTCGCCCGCACGATCTCGTCGATGCGATCGTCGGCGGTGAGGCCCTGCAGCTCGGCGTCGGGGTGGAGCATCACGCGGTGCCGCAGGATGGGCTTGGCCAGCGGCTTCACGTCGTCCGGCGTGACGAACGCGCGGCCCTCGCTCGCCGCGACCACGCGCGCAGCCTTCAGCATCGCGATCGACGCGCGCGGCGACGCGCCGAGCTCGATCGCGCGGTCGTCGCGGGTGCGGCGGACGAGCTCGACCATGTACGACACGAGCGCATCGTCGACGCGCACGCCCTCGCAGAGGCGCTGCATTTCTATGATTTCATTCGCATTTGTGGCCGAAGCGACCCCGGCGAGATCTCTCGGATCGAACCCCGCCGCGTGGTGCTTCACGATGCGCTCCTCGACCTCGCGCGGCGGGCTCTCGACGTGGAGCTTCAGCAAGAAGCGGTCGAGCTGCGCCTCGGGGAGCGGGTAGGTGCCCTGCGACTCGACGGGGTTCTGCGTGGCGATCACGAGGAAGGGCGGCGGCAGCGGGCGGCTCACGCCGTCGACCGTGACCTGGTGCTCTTGCATCGCCTCGAGGAGCGCCGACTGCGTCTTCGCGGGGGCGCGGTTCACCTCGTCGGCGAGGAGGAGGCTCGTGAAGATGGGGCCGGGCACGAACGTGAACGCGCCGCCCTGGCGGTCGTAGATGGACGACCCCGTGATGTCGCTCGGCATGAGGTCGGGGGTGAACTGGATGCGCTTGAACCCGACGCCCGAGGCGGCGGCCAGGCTCCGCGCGACGAGCGTCTTGCCGAGCCCGGGCACGCCCTCGACGAGCACGTGGCCGCCCGCGAAGAGCGCGACGAGCAGCCCGAAGACGAGCTCCTCCTGGCCGACCACGACCTCGGCCATGCGCGCGCGCATGCGCTCGAAGGTGTCGGTGAAGCGCGACGGCGTAGGCGCGGGGCCGTCGACGCTGGCGACGGGGGCTTGCTGGTTCACGTGGGGTCCTTGCTGGGCGCCGGGGGCGCGCTCGTTTTCACGTCGGGTGCGAGGGCGGCGCTGACAAGTGCCCTCAGCTCACGGAGTACGGCGAGCTCGTCGCCGCGGGGAGCTGCGCCCTGCTCGACCTCCTGCGCGCGTGACCAGAGGGCCTCGCTCGCGGCGGGCGCGGCGCCCGTTCGGGCGGAGAGGAACGCCGGGACGTCGGCCGCGCCGCGAGGCAGCGTGCGGCGGACGCGCAGCTCGGCGAAGCGCGTGAACACCGCGAGCGCGTGCGCGGGGGTCGCGAGGCGGGCGTAGAACGCGCCGGTCGCGAGGATGTGCTCGGAGAACGCGCGGCGGGCCGGCGCGGGCGCGGGCCGAGGGCGCGCGTGCCGGGCCCCGTACGCGGCGAAGAGCAGCAGGCAGGCGACGAGCGCGTGCGCCATGCCGAGGCCGAGCCCCGCGCGCGCGAGCGCGGAGAACGGGTTGCTGGGAGGCGAGATGCCATCCCCCGCGCGCGCGAGGCGCACGGCGCGCTCTTGGCGCACGCGGGGGCCGTGGCCACCCGAGTACGCGGGCCGCGCCATCAGCTCCGAGAAGAGAGCGGCCACCACGCCCGGGTTGCCCGGGCGCGAGAGCCCCGCGTTCGTGAAGAGCTCGCCGTCCGCGAGCGCGACGACGACGCCCTTGCCCGCCGGCTTCGCCGCGGCGTAGACGCTCCCCGCCGGCTGCGCGGGGGACGCCACGACGATGAGCGGCTCGCCGCCTTCGACGACCAGCGCGCCACCGCCGTGCACGGCGCCTCGAAACCGGCGCGTGGCCGCCTCGCGCGCGGCGCGCTCGCGGGTCGCCCAGGCCTCCGGGTCGTCGGCCTCGTCGTCCTCGTCGAGCCGCAGCGGCTCGAGCGGAGAGAGCAGCCCGTCGAGCGCCGTCACGCCGGTCGAGTCCGGCGCCGGGGGAGCCGGACGGTAGCCGAACGCCTTCGAGAGCGCCTCGCTCCCGGTGCCCGCGAGCACGAGCACGCCGCCGCTCTCGACCCACGCGACGACGCGGGTCTCCGCGTCGGGCTCGAGCGGCGTACGGTCCAGATCGACCACGAGCACCGGCGCCGCGTCGACCTCGTCGGGGGTGAGCGGCGCGAGGCTCGAGAGCGCGCGGCCCGTGGGCGACACCGCGAGGCCCTGCCGGGTGAGCAGCTCGGCGAAGAGCTCGTCGCCCGCCGGGTCGGCGTGGCGCGGGCGCCCATCGGCCCCGCACCCGACCAACAGCGAGAGGGCCAGCGCGCCGACCACCGCGGGCGCGGCGCGCACGAGCGCACGAGCGAGCCCCGACGCGCGGCTCACGCGCTCGAACGTGGGCGGCTCGCCGCCGAACTGCGCGCGATCGACCTCCCGCACGAGCTCTCGCAGCGCGGGTCGACGCTCGGGCTCGGAGCACGCGCGCACGTACTCGCCGTTCGTCCGGCTCCGGGCGATCCGCACGGCGCCGCGGCGATCGAGCGCGGCGAGCGACGCCGCGAGGTACATGAACAGCGC
>DAORJJ010000179.1:0-11886 GCA_035439005.1 Polyangiaceae bacterium
CCCATCACCCTCGATCCCCTCGCCGCCGTCGATCGTGATCGTGACGCGGGGAGGCGAGCTGCCGTCGGGCTCACGCGCGTCGACGATCACGCTCGGCATCGCGCGGTCGAGCTCGCCAAGCAACTGAATGCATTCTACACGCACGAGGGCGGGGCAGGTCTCCTGCGCGCACGCGATCGCGGACACGCGCGCCGCCAGCAGCGCCCCCTCGAGGCGCCGACGCTGGGTCTGCTCGTGATCGGCCGCGCACCGCCGCTTGGTGTCGAGCTCATCGGCGCGGGTGGGCGCCGCGCTGAGCAGCCAAGCTCCCACCAGCGCCCCAAAAACGGCAGCGGTACGGCTTCGGTTGACGTCGCTCAAAGGCACTCCGGCTTGAACACACGCACGCCCTTGCCATCCACGACGAACGCCGGATCGCAGATCGGTTGAGCCGCGACGGTCGAGGCGCGTGGCGCCACCGGACCCGCGGCGCGTCGCCCTGCCTCGGGCACACGCCGCGCCAAAGCACCCGAGGGGGGCGAGACCGTGGGCGAGGGCGCGGGCGCCGGCGATGGCGGATCGCCGAGCGGCGAAGTTTGCGAGGCGACCGTCGACGAGGAGACTCGAGGGGAGTCGGCCTCAACGGCGCGACCTGCCGCCATCCCGGGCGCCGGGGCCACACGCGGCGAGGTCGAGATCCTCCCGCACACGAAGCCCCCAGTGCCGAGCGCGAGACCGAGCGCCGCGAGCCCGACGAGCGCGCGGGATGGCCCGCGCGACGCCTGGATCGGGATCACGAAGGGCAGCGGAGACGTGGCGCTCTCGCGCCTGGACGAGGGGGACGCGGGCGCGGTGGGCCCCGTCTCGCTGTACGTCGCCGCCGCCTCGCGGAGGCTGCGCAGCGCCGCGGCCCCCGACGCCAAGAGATCGGGGGCGCACTCCGCGAGGAACCCCGCGACGGACGCCTGGGTCGCGGGCGCGCACGCGGTCGAAAGCAGCGTCGCCGCCTCGCGCGCCGTCGACGGACGCGCGCCCGGGTCGAGCGCGAGGCACCGCGCGATGGGGGCGGCGAGCGCCCCTTCGACGGTCATCGACGCGAGCCATCGCAGCGGGTCGGTGAGCTCGCGCCGCATCCACTCGCGGACCCCCGCGGGCTCGTTCTCGGGGCAGCGCCGGCCAGCCAGGAGCTCCGCGAGCACCAGCGCGGCGGAGAACACGTCCGAGCGCGCGTCGAGCGCCGCGCCATCGAGCTGCTCGGGCGACATGTAGCTCGGCTTGCCCTTGAGCTGACCGTCGCGTGTCGCCTGACGTCCCGCGGCGCTCTTCGCGACGCCAAAGTCGAAGACGCGCGCGACGCCGTCGGCGCCGACGAGCACGTTCTGCGGCGACACGTCGCGATGCACCACCCCGAGCCGCGCGCCGTCGGTCGCGGTGAGCTCGTGCGCGGCGTGCAGCCCCTCGAGCACGCCGGTCAGGATCGCCACGGCGATCTCCTCCGGCATGGCCCGGGCGCCCGCGCGCAGCCGCCGCCCGATCTCGCTCAGCGAGAGCCCCTGAACCAGCGCGAGCACGAGAAAGAGCTCGCCCCCACGCGAGACCGCGTCGATCACCGGCACCACGTTCGGGTGCTCGACGGTACCCTGGATGCGCGCCTCGTCGAGCAGCATCGCCACGAAGTCGGCGTCGCGCGCGAGGTGCGGGTGGAGCTCCTTCACCGCGACTGGACGCGTGAGCCCTACAGGCCCGAGCTGCAACGCGCAGTACACGGTGCCCATGCCGCCCGAGCCGATGCGGTCGCCGAGCAGGTAGCGATCCACGCGCCGCGGCTCGGTCATGTCTTGGTCCCTGCCTCGACCGAGCTCTTGCGGGGGCGGGGCGCGCCGTAGAGGTCGAGGCGCTCGAGGAGCAGGCGACGCGAAATGCCGAGCTCGCGCGCCGCGCGGCTCTGGTTGCCGCCGGTGCGCTCCAGGGTCTCCAAGATGCGCGTGCGCTCGAGCTGCTGGATCTCCTCGTGAAGCGAGCGCGAGGCCGGCGCCGAGGCGTCTGCCGGCCTCTCGTGGGCGGTCACGCGCGGCGGCAGGTGTTCGAGCTCGATCGCCTCCCCGGCGCACAGCAAGACCGCGCACTCGATGGCGTTCTTCAGCTCGCGCACGTTGCCCGGCCACGCGTACTGCTCGAGCGCCGCGCGCGCGGGCCGCGAGAGCCTGGGCGTAGAGCGGCCGACCGTGCGGCTCGCCTCGAGCGCGAACTGCTCGGCGAGGCGGCCGATTTCGGCGATCCGCTGGCGCAGCGACGGAACGTGCAGGGTGAAGCCTGCGAGGCGGTAGTAGAGGTCGTCGCGAAAGCGCCCGCAGGCGACCAGCGCGTCGATATCGCGGTTCGCCGCCGCCACGAAGCGCACGTCGAGCGCGCGCGGCCGCACCGCGCCGAGGCGGGTCACCGACCGGGTCTCCACCACCCGCAGCAGCTTCGCCTGCGTGGAGAGGGGCGCCTCCGTGATCTCATCGAGGAACGCCGTGCCACCGTCGGCCGACTCGAGCAGCCCGGGCTTGGCGGCGGTGGCCCCGGTGAACGCGCCGCGCTCGTACCCGAAGAGCTCGGCCTCCAGCAGCGACTCGGGCAGCGCCGCGCAGTGAATGCCGACGAACGGCCGTTTGGCGCGGGGCGAGAGGCGGTGGATCGCCTGCGCCGCGACCTCCTTGCCGACGCCGGTCTCGCCGAGCACGAGGATGCTGATCGTGCCGCGCGCTACGAGCGGCAGCAGCCGCTCGACCTCACGCCAAGCCGCGGCGGGATCCCGCGCGAGAGGCGCGCGAGCGCTCGCGCCGCCTTGATAGGCCACGATCACGTCCCCCACCTGCACGACCGCGCCGGGCTCGACGGGGGTCGGGGCGTTGCCGTTGACGCGCGCTCCGCCGACGCGCGTGCCGTTGCGGCTGCCGCGGTCGACGACCGTGAGGCGCTCGCCATCGAACACGAAGGTCGCGTGCTCGCGCGATACCGACGCGTGGTCGAGGCGCACGGTGGACTTGCGCGAGCGCCCCACCGTCACCGCCCGACCCGCCTCGAGGACGACGCTCGTGACCCCGGCGTCCCAGAGGAACACGAGGCGGTCCCCACCCCGCCCGCCCTCCCCCGTCGAGCCCGTGTTCTCGGTCATGCGCTCCCCACTCTGGCCTTACGGTAGCGCAGGTCAAACACCCGAGAAAAGCTATGTTCCCGCGCGCGGGCGGCCCTCGCGCGCGAACGGCCCCAACGGTGCGCGACTCGGCTGCCTCACGGAAGGTGTAGAGCGTCGGCGTGCGGCTTGCGCGCGCGGGCGGCGCCCGTGGCCGGCGCCGCCCGCGCGGATGGCCTTAGGCCGGCGCGCTGCTCCCCTCGAGCTGGAGGATCCAGCGGTCCTGCCGCGCGTCGCGCCCCTCGGTGAACACCGTGGCCTCGTCGCCCAGGCGGGCCACGAGGGCGCCGTCCGCGCGATCGCGGAGGGTCGCGCCGTCGTCGGCGACCACGAGCCACGCCCCGCCGCGCGCGCGGCCCACGTCGCGCACGTAGAGCTTCACGTCGAGCGGCGGCTCGTCGAGCGAGACGTGCACCTTCGAGCTCGTGAAGCCCATGATCGTGCCCCGGCGGCGCGGGCGCTCGGCGAGCGGGAGCGCCAGATCGCGGCCGAAGAGCGCGTCGAAGTAGAGCTTGCCCACGAGGTCGTTGGCCTTGCGCTGCGTGTCCTTCGAGTGGTTCGCGGCGGCCACCACGCGCTCGCGCAGCGGGTCGTCGGCGCCGCCCGCGCCCGCGAGCAGCTCGACCATCTCGTGGTGCACGAAGATGCCCACCACCTCGCGCATCGGCGCCGAGAACCGCGCGTACGCCTCCGCGCCCACGCCGTGGTGCTCGCCCACGCCGGACGAGAACGACGAGCGCGCGTTCACCACGATCGCCTGCCGGTGCACGGCGTCGGCGACGCGGCCCTCGGGGCCCTCGGTGGGGAGCCCCGCGAGGAACGCGGCGAGCGGGCGCTCGGCCGGATCGAAGTGGAAGGCCGGCCCGAGCCCGTGCACGCGCTCGACGCTCGCGAGGGTCGCTTGGAGGCTCGCGAGCCGATCTTCGGGCGGCGACGGGTGCACGCGGTAGATGGGCTGCACGTGCGGCGCCGGGCTCTCGAGCAGCATGCGCGCGCCCTCACGGTTGACGAGGAGCGAGAGCTGCTCGTTGTACATCTCGACGCGCGCGCGCGGCGAGTCGACGAGGGTGAGCGCGGCGCCGTCGGGCCCGGTGAGCTGGAGCTCGGTCTCGCCGCGGCGGTACCGCGCCACGTCGCGCGACGCGGCCTCGCGCATGAGCACCTCGCCGACGCCCCGCAGCGCCTCGAGGCTGGCGGAGAACTCGACGCGGGCGAGCGCGCCGCCGCCCGTGTCGTAGAGCGCCTGCACGTCGGGGAACGCGAGCTTCGCGCGGCTCCGCACCTTGGCGCGCCGCACCTCCGTGCTCAGGATCTTTCCGTCGCGATCGACGCGGACCTCGAACACGAGCGCGCGCCGCGGGCCGTCCGGGTTCAGCGAGACGACGCCCTCGGAGAGCTCCCGGGGGAGCATCGGCACGGAGAAGCCTGGAAGATACACGCTCGCGCCGCGCACGAGCGCCTCCTCGAAGAGCGCGCTGTCCTTCGGCACGAAATGCGCGGCGTCGGCGAGCGCGTAGCGCACCACGTAGGCGACGCCCGGGCCGCCCCCGACCTCGATGTGGAGCGCCTGATCGAGATCGCGCGAGGTCGCCGCGTCGATGGTGACGAACGGGAGCGCGGTGAGATCCTCGAGCCCTGCCGCCGCGAGCGAGCGGTCGAGATCGATCGCGGCCACCTCGCGCCGCACGCGCGCCGGGAAGAACGGGTTCGCGCCCACGGCGAGCGCCGCGAGGAGCACGTCGGCCCGCGCCGTGCCGCCACGCGCGAAGCGCTCGAAGCGCGCGGGGTCGGCGAGGTCGATCGCGACGACGTCGCCCGCCTCGAGCCCCGCCGGCGCGGGCGGCAGCGCGTCGCCTCCGCGGCCGGCCGCGGCGACGAGGGGCGCGCGCAGAGCGAGGCCGCTCGGGCCGCCCTCGACCACGGTCAAACATGGCGCCTCGAACGCGGAGGCGCGCCCAGAATTTGATTCTATGTTCATGATTTCAATTACTTATCTTGCCGGAGGCGGCCGACGACTTGGCGCGGCGTGAGCGCTCCGGCGCCGGCTCCGGCGCCTAGCGCGCGGGCGCCTCGAACGAGCCGAGCGAGGCATCGGGGTTGCCGAGCAGCGCGTACGCGCACACGTCGTCGATGGCGAGCGCCGCCGCGCCTGTCGCGCCGGCGACCACGAGGCCGGCCTCGGGCCGGGAGGCCCGCGACGCGAACGCGACGTTCTGCGGCGACTCCGCGCAGGGGTAGCTCTCCTTCGTGTTGAACGCCAGCCGCGCGCCGTCGGACGCGAGCCCGAGCACGTCGACCTGGTTGGGCGCGCACGCGCTCTTGGTGACGGGCAGCGGGAAGAGCTCGACCTCCTCGTCGAGCGGGCGAAACACCCCGAGCGAGGGCAGCTTGGGCGACGCGGCGTTCGGGGAGACGAAGGCCACGAAGCCGCTGCCCACGGCGACCGGCCCGGGCGCCGCGATCGCCGCGCGGCGGAGCCCAACGTCGGTGCCGACGTAGAGCGCGCCGTCGGTGCTCACGACCGCGAGGGTCGCGCCGCGCACGTCGAAGCCGGCGACGCCCGGGATCGAACACGTGGGGCCGATGCAGACGGCCTGCTCGGGGCCGCCGGCGGTGCCCGTGAGGGGGTACCGGGTGAGGCCCGCGTCCGTGACGACGAACGCGTCGGTGTCGCGCAGGCCCAAGAAGCGGACCGGCGCCGCGACGGGGATCGTCACGCGCGCGCCGTCGGTGACGCTCACCACCACGACGCCCTTGTCGTCGGCGAAGGCGATCCGCCGCCCGGACGCGGCGACGGAGGTCGCGGCGCCGCTGTGCACCGAGAGCTCCTCGAGCCCCTTCGCGGCGTCACGCAGCGCGCGCACGTGCACCTTGTCCGCGGCGTCGCGCGACGAGAGCACGACCACCCCCGTGTCGAGGGCGACGGCCACGTGGGCCGCGCGCTCGCCAGGGAATTTCGCGAGCGACGAGCTGCCGCCCTTGCACGCGACCTGGCGCGGCGCGACGCCGCCGTCGGTGCCGGGCGGCGGCGGCGGCGTGGTCGACGTGGTGGAGGGCGAAGGCGTGGAGCCCCCGTCGCCGACCTTCCCGCCGCACGCGCTCACGCACGCGAGCAGCACCACAGTCGCCCCGAAGCCCCCACGAAAGCTCAGGCCCATGCCCTCGAACGTACCGACTCCCGGCCCGGATGGAAAGCCCGAAGGCCGGTCTCTCGTCGGGCGCCCGGCCCGGAAGCGACCGGCGGCGCTTGTCCCGCCGGGAAATACCGTGGTAGACCCCCACGCCATGCGTACGTGGATGAAGCTCCTCGCCCCCTTGCTGCTCGCGTCTGTCTCCGCCGGCGCGCTGTCCATCGGCTGCGGTAACGCGGACGAGCCCTACAAGGCGGCCCCCGTGTGGTCGGGGAAGAAGGCGTCGATCCCGGCGGTGCCCCAGCTCCCGACGAACCCCATCAAGTCGGGCGACGCGTACACCATCTACGGCGCGCGCCACCACCTCCAGAGCCGCATCCACGACAAGGAGGTCACCGCGAAGGAGATCACCCTCGTCGGGTACATCGTCGAGGAGAACGTGTCCGACGCGCCCGTCTGCGCCATCCACAAGACCGGCAAGGCCGATCCGGAGGGCTGCGTCGCCGAGATCCCCTCGTTCTGGATCGCCGACGCGAAGGGCGAGACCAAGGTGAAGGTCCGCGTCCTCGGCTGGGCGAAGAACTACGCGAGCGTCTACGAGGCCATGGAGAAGTACAAGAACCTGAAGGAGCCCCCGAAGGAGCTCTTCAAGGACGAGGTGTGGAGCGTCGACGTGCCCTACCCGCTCCCCGCCGTGGGCGCGAAGGTGAAGGTCACGGGCAAGTACGGCTACACGTTCTCGAAGGCGAGCACGGGCATCGTGAGCGATCCCTCGAACGGCGTGCTCACGTACGGCAAGATCGAGGTCCTCGAGCCCGCGGCCGAGCCGCTCTCCTTCAAGAAGAAGAAGTAGAACCACGCGACGTCGCGGCGCGCCCCGCGACGCCCACTCGACGACGAAGCACGGCTGAGGGCCTCGCCCTCGGCCGTGTTGCATTTTGGGGTGATCCGCCGCGCCCGAGCGCGCCACGTCCCAAGGAGAGTCCCCGTGGCGCGCGCCGCGGGGGAGCGCCCGCGTTGCGGCTTGGGCACCCTCCATTCATCGTTCGGCCGCAAGAAAAAAAGAAAGAAAACTTGCCGGGAGCGTGATCGTTTCCGCGGGGTCGTTGCACCTACATGTCGAGAGCTGAGGGGCAAGGTCGTCGGGTAGGCGACCCCCCCGGTGCTCTCCATTCCGCGGGCCGCCCTGGCCCGAGCGTCCCCGTGTGCCCGCGCCCCTATGAAGAACCCCGCACAGCACCGCCCGCTCCGCGCCACCCGGCAGCTCGCGCTCGTCGTGACCGCGCTCTGCGCCGTCGCCTCGCTCGCAGGCACGGCGGCCGCCCAGGTCGCCGACCCGTACGAGGTCGCCCTCGCCGCGTCGGCGGAGGCAGAGCGCCGCGGTGATCTGCTCGGCGCGGCCCGCCCGCTGGAGCAGGCGCTCGACGCGTATCCCCAGGACCACGCGCTGCGCCTCCGCCTCGGGTGGGTCACGTTCCGCGCGGGCCGCTACGCCGACGCCGAGCGGGCCTACCGCGCCGCCCTCGCGCTCGCGCCGCAGTCGATCGACGCGCGCCTCGGGCTCGCGTGGACGCTGGTGCGCGAGGGCCGCTGCGACGACGCGCGGGGCGAGCTCGGGCCGATGCTCGAGGCGGAGGACGCGCACGCCGAGGAGATCGCCGACGCCTGCGACGAGCCCGCGAACGCGACGAGCGCGACGGGCCACGTCTCGCTGTTCGCGGCCTGGAACCAGTACTTCTTCCCGGGCCACCCCTACAAGAGCTCGGGCACGGGCGTCCTCGCGGGCGTCCGCGGCCAGACCGCGGGCGGCCTCACCCTCCAGGCCGCCTTCCGCCACGTGGCGTTCACGCCCACGGCGGGCTCGGGCGTGTCGAGCTTCACGCAGCAAGAGGTGTACGGCCTCGTCGGCTACGAGCGGCCGGCCGCGGCGCTCTTCCTCCAGGGCGCGGTGGTGTTCGACGGCAGCGGCGTCATCGGCACCTCGAAGCACGTGGGCCTCGCGGGGCGCTGGAGCCCGGCGGGCGACCTGCTCCTCGACGCGTCGCTGAGCCTCTATGCCGACCAGACGATCGCGCGCATCGCGCCGGCCTGGAGCATCCCCATGGGTCCGCTCCGCCTCGTGCCGGGCGTCGCCGTGCAGCTCGCGGGCGCCGAGGTCAAGACCACCGGCTCGCTCACCGCGGCGCTCGACGCCGGCCCGCTCTCCCTGTGGGCGGGCGGCAAGTACGGCGAGGAGATCCGCCCCACCTACCTGAGCCAGCTCGCCGTCTACGACATCCAGGAGCGCGTGCGCTGGGGCGCCTGGGCCGGCGCGCGCGTCCGCCTCGGCTCGGTGGTCTCGCTGCAGGCCACGTACGCGCTCGATCGCCTGCGCTGGTCCGACGCCACGACGGGCGCCGCGACCGAGAGCAACTCCCACGCCGTCACCCTCGGCCCGATCTTCACCTTCTGACCGCGCCCTCGCGCGGCCTTCACCACACCCCGACACCCCAACAGACAAGGAGCACCCCCATGTCCACCGCCGCCCTCCAGAACCTCGCAATCAGCGACTCCGGCTTCATCTTCGACCCCACCTCCGGCGCGACGTTCACGCTGAACCCGACCGGGCTCACGGTGCTGCTCGCCCTGCGCGACGGCCTCTCGCTCAGCGGCATCGTGGCGCGGCTCTCCGAGCGCTTCGAGCTGCTCGCGGGCGACGCCCGCGAGGACGTCCTCGACTTCGTCCAGATGCTCCGCCAGCACGGCCTGCTCCAGGGCGATTTCACCCTCACCTGAGCCGCGCACCCCTCGACCCGCCGTTCGCCCGCGTTACGCGACATTCCCTTTAGGCATTCAGGAGAACCCCCATGAAGAAGCGACCCCTCAGCATCGGCGTGACCGGCATGAACGCGACCGACAACCCCGCGCCTGGCGTCGGGGTCATTCGCTCCCTCGCCGAGGGCGGCGGCGGCGAGCGCCTCGTCGGCCTCGCCTACGACGCCCTCGATCCGGGCGTGTACGCGGGCGACACCGTGCGCGACGTGTTCCTGCTGCCCTATCCATCCTCCAGCCTGGAGGCGTACCTCGACCGCCTCGAGTACATCAAGTCGCGAGTCGGCCTCGACGTGATCGTGCCCACTCTGGACGCCGAGCTGCCGGCCTTCATCGCCATCGAGGACAGGCTCCGCGCGATGGGCATCGCCACGCTCCTGCCCACTCGCGCCCAGTTCGACCTCCGCTCGAAGGCGAACCTCGCGGAGCTGGGCCGCCGCGCCGAGGTGAACGTGCCGAAGACCGTGGTGGTGAACACCGCCGCCGACCTCGCCACCGTGCACGAGAAGATCGCCTATCCGTTCTGGGTGAAGGGCGTGTTCTACGGCGCCGTGCTCGTGCACACGCTCGACGAGGCGTACGCCGCTTTCCACAAGGCCGCCGCGGCCTGGGGCGCGCCGATCATCATCCAGTCGGGCGTCTCGGGCGAGGAGCTCAACGTGGTCGGCGTGGGCGACGGCGAGGGCGGCCTCCTCGGCGCGGTGCCGATGAAGAAGCTGCTCCTCACCGACAAGGGCAAGGGCTGGGCGGGCGTGACGATCCGCGACGCGGAGCTGCTCTCGGTGGCCGAGCGCTTCGTGAAGGCCACGGGCTGGCGGGGCGCGTTCGAGGTGGAGGTCATCCGCGAGCGGAGCGGCCAGTACCAGCTCCTCGAGATCAACCCCCGGTTCCCCGCGTGGGTCCACCTCGCGACGGCCGCGGGGATGAACCTGCCCCGCGCGGCGGTCGAGATGGCCCGCGGCGCGAAGCCCGCGCCGCTCCGCGACTACGCGGTAGGCACCGTGTTCGTGCGCATCTCCATCGACCAGATCGCCGGGCTCGGCGACCTCGAGCGAATCCTCACGAGCGGCGAGATCCTCCGCGCCTCTCCCTCGCTGGCCCCGGCCTTCGCCGAGTCGGACGACGCGCCGCGCTCCGCCGCCTGACCCCTCGCCGCGCGCCCACGGGGCGATCGGCGCGACCACCCCCCTACCAAATACCCCACTTCGACCGAGGAGAACCACCGTGAACACCGCACTTCCGACCTACGAGCGCCCCGGGATCGTCCGCCACCAGTCCGGCCTGATGAACAAGTTCGGTCGCCAGACGACCGTCAAGCCGCTCACGCACGTGGACGGAGTGCCCATCGCCGACCTCGTGGCCGAGCACGGCTCGCCGCTGTTCGTGTTCTCGCAGCGCACGCTCATCCGGCGCTACCGCGAGCTCCGTGACGCGATGTCCAGGCGATACCCCAAGGTGCGGCTCGCGTGGTCGTACAAGACCAACTACCTCGAGGCGATCTGCCGCACGCTGCACGACGAGGGGGCCTGGGCGGAGGTGGTGTCGCCCTTCGAGTACGACAAGGCGATCGCGACCGGCGTGCCGGCCGACCACATCCACTTCAACGGCCCGTTCAAGCCCGACAACGCGATCGAGAAGGCGGTCACCGGCGGGTCGATCATCCACATCGACAACTTCGACGAGATCGTGCGCATCGAGCGCATCGCCGCGCGGCTCGGGAAGAAGGCGAAGGTGGCCGTCCGCGTGAACATGGCGATCGACGGGCTCCCCTCCTGGAGCCGGTTCGGCCTGAACCTGGAGTCGGGCCAGGCCCGCGAGGCGGCGGGGCGGGTCATCGCGAGCGACCACATGGAGCTGCTCGGGCTCCACGCGCACATCGGCACGTTCATCCTCGACCCCGCCTGCTACACCACCTCGGCGGCGAAGCTCTCGCGCCTCGCGAACGATCTCCGGGCGGCCTACGGCCACCTGCTCTCGTTCATCGACCTCGGCGGCGGCTTCGCCTCGCCGAACACGCTTAAGGGCCAGTACCTCATGGGCGAGCAGGCGAGCCCGTCCTTCGCCCGCTACGCCGACGCGATCTGCGACGGCCTCGCCGAGCTCGACTACCCGACGAAGGACCTGCCGACGCTGGTGCTCGAGACCGGCCGCGCCCTGGTCGACGACTCGGGCTACCTCGTGAGCTCGGTGTGCGCGACGAAGCGGCTCGCCGACGGGCAGCGCGCGCTGGTGCTCGACGCCGGCGTGAACGTGCTGTTCACCTCGTTCTGGTACAAACACGACGTCGTGCCCGCGCACGACACGCGCGGCGTGCCGGAGCCCACGGTGCTCTACGGGCCGCTGTGCATGAACATCGACGTGCTTCGCGAGTCGACCCCGCTGCCGCCGATGACCACGGGCGACCGCGTCGTGTTCCGCAACGTGGGCGCCTACAACGTCACGCAGTGGATGCAGTTCATCGCCATGCGGCCGGCGGTCGTCATGGTGGGCGAGGGCGGGCGGGTCGCGCGCATTCGCCGCGCTGAGACCGGTGACGACATCTCGTCTTACGAAGGGGTGCCGTCGTGGCTCCTCAAGTGAGCGAGGCGGGCGGCGCGCGCGGGCTCGCGCTCGCCGCGGCCCGCGCCGCGGACGACGTGCTCCACCTGCACGCGATGGTGCTCTTCTCGCGCTCGCGGCTCGTGGGCGCCCTCCTCCTCCTCGCGGCCGCCACCTCGCCCATCGCCCTCGGGCACGGGCTCCTGGCGGTCGCGGCGGGCGGCCTCGCGCTCCGCGCGCTAGGGCTCG
>DAORJJ010000180.1:0-11825 GCA_035439005.1 Polyangiaceae bacterium
GACACCGGGCTCATCTCGGTCATGCCGTAGCCTTGGGCGGTCGGCGCCCCGATCCGGTGGTGGGCCTCCTCGGCGAGCTCCGGCCCGAAGGTGCACCGGGCCGCGCCCTGCGCGTCGGCCGTGCCGCAGGGGTGCTTGCCGCCCTCGGCGAGCGCCCACACCTCCGCGCCGGGCTCGGTGACCACGTCAATCTGGAGGTCCGTGCCGCCTCGCGCGCTGACCATCTTGGCCGTCGCCTTCACCTCGAGCGGCTTCTTGCGTGAGCACCCGGAGGACGCGGTGAGCGCCAGCGCCGCGAGCGCCAGCGCCGCGTGATGCCTGATCTTCCCCATGATTTTTGCGTACGCGATCCCGTCGCGGGCGGTCAACCTCAACCTTACGCCGGCGTCAGCGCGCGGCCTCCGCCGAGGCGTCGACCACGACCAGGCGGTACGACGCCATGTCGAGGTGGCCGCGGCCGATCTGCTGGCGCCTGCAGCGGGTCCGGCCCAGGCATTCCGCGCGGCGGCGCGGGTCGACTTCGCTGGTACACTGGGCGACATGGACGTCGAGGGGCGGGGGCTCGCATGCGCGGCGCGACGCGCCCTCTCAGCGGCGCTCCTGGCGTGCGCGGCCTGCTCCGCGACCCCGACCCGCGAACGGCCCAAGGTGGCGATGGTGCCGATCGCGAGCGAGCCTGCAGGCGCCGCGGACGTGAGCCCATCGGAGCTTGAAGCGGAGGACGCAGGGGCGCCCCCCGCGGGAGACGCAAGCGCGGGGCCCATGAACCTGGGCGACCTGCTCCGCCCAAGCGCCGCCGCGAGCGCGGACGCGGGCGACGCTCCTCCGTCGGCCCCTCCGCTCGACCCGAGGACCGGCTACCGCCTCGGGCCGGACACGGAGATCACCCTGGAGCGGACCGGCTGTTTCGGGCCGTGCCCGGTCTACTCGGTGACGATCGCGGCCGATGGCGCGGTGCGGTTCCACGGCCTGAGCCACACCGCGATCGCCGGGGTGCGGGTCGCCAAGATCGGCCGCGCGGCCGTGCAGCGGCTCCTCTCGTTCCTCGCGGCGCACCGGTTCCACACGCTCCCCGATCGCTACCCGTCGCTCGCGACCGACCACCCCGGCACGATCACGACGCTGCGGCAGGGGCGTGCCTCGAAGCGCGTCGAGCACGATCGGAGCGACGAGCGGGCGACCGCGATCCTCGCGATCACACGCGAGATCGATCGCGTCGCGGGCACCGCGCGGTGGGTCGAGCCCGCCAAGCGCGGCCAGTGGTTCTAGGGCGCGTGGAGCATCTCGGGTGCCGTGGCTACCCCGCGCCTGCAAGACGAACAGCCGCGCGTGGGTTCGTGGAGCAGCGCCCGGCGTCAGCGCGCGGCCTCCGCCGAGGCGTCGACCACGACCAGGCGGTACGAGGCCATGTCGAGGTGGAAGTGGTCGCCGTGCCCGGGGTAGCCGGGCCCGAGCACCACGCGAAACAGCGAGGTGTCGCGCGCGAGGCGGAGCGCGAGGCGATGCAGGAAGCGGCGGTGCAGCGGGCCGAGCGGCCCACGCGCCGCGCCGAAGTGGGCGGCCACGCTCACGTCGAAGGCGCCACGGAGCGCGCGCGGGGCGCCGGCCGGCAGCGCCGCGCCGGCGGGGAGCGGGCCGAAGCTGAAGGCGTCCACGTCGATGGCGTTGCCGAGCCCGTGCTCGCTCACCAGGTGCGGATACCCGGGGATGCGCCGGCAGTTGTAGGTGCCGAGGTGGTGCATGCGCGCCGGCGGGCGCCCGTACACCTCGATGGCCACGGCGCGCGCGGCCTCCTCGAGCCCTCGGAGCTTGGCGACGAAGGCGGGGTGCACGCGCGCCGGCGCGTGGAAGCGCACCGCGCTGCCCGCGTAGTCGGTGAGCGGCATGGCGGGGCAGCGCACCGCGCCGCGGGCCGGGATCTCCCGCGAGATCTCGTCGAGCGCGTACGCGTCGTCGGCGCGCGCGGGCGACGCGTGGAGGGCGAGCCCCGCGCCCAGCGCCGCAGCGAGCGACGCGACGCGAGCGAACGAGGCGAACGAGGCGAGGCGGCGCTGGCTCATGAGGACCCGTCGCGCGAGCGGCGCGACCTGTGACATCGGCCGGGCGATCGCGGGCGACGAGCGGGATCCTAGCGGTCGTCCTCGGCCACGACCACGAGCGCGTCGTGCTCGGTGAGGGTGACCACCTGGTCCTTCGGCGGCACGAGCGAGACCCCGTAGTTGCGCGCGCTGTCGCCCTCGAGCGACTTCAGCTTGTACCCGATGCACACCTCGTCGCCGCGTGTCTGGGCGACGCGGATGAGGTCGGCGAAGCGCACCTCCACGGGGAACTGCGCGAAGTACAGGCTCGCGGGCTTCACGTAGATCTCCGAGCCGTCCTCCTCGAAGAGGTCGTCGTACACCGCCTTCAGGCCCGGCTCCTCCGAGAGCTGCGCGAAGAGCATGGAGACCAGCCGGTCGCTGATGATGAAGTCGTCGACGCCGGCGCGGTTGATGAGGTCCTGGTTCGCCGAGTCGAGCACCTCGGTGATGATCTTCGTGTGGGAGCCGCCCCGCTCGCGCTTGAGCCGGCGGAGGTGCAGCAGCACCATGATGCTCTCGGAGTCCACGCGCTCGGCGCTCGCCTCCGCGTCGGGGTTCTGCCGGAAGACCAGCACCGTGTCGTACGAGCACGGGTCGAGCGAGGCCAGGTCGTCGAGCGAGAGCGGGTTCTTGTCGAGGTAGCGGATCGCCACCTCGTGACCGAAGCCCTCGATGGTCTCGAGCACGCGCGGCGGGCATGCGGGCAGCGCGACGTCCACGCTCGAGCCCTCGAGCACGTAGCTCGAGTACTCGCGGAGGACGACCTCGGCCTTCGGGCTCCACCCGAGGATGAGCATGCGCTCGCGGCGGCGCTCGATCGTCCGCGACGCGTGGGTGAGGCCCGCCGGCACGATGACCGGCGCCTTCTGGAACTCGACCGAGGAGTCGTCCTGCGCCACGATGATGATGTCGTCGCTGTCGGCGAGCATCGTGGTGGCCGGGGGCCGCATGACGATGGCCCCGCCCGCGCGGCGCAGGCCGATGGGCACGCCGTCGGCGAAGCGGTAGAGCGCGTCGCCGAAGGTGGCGCTCCCCCACGGGGCTTTGTGAAAATAGATCTCGCAGCCCTTGAAGCTGAGCAGCTCCGAGTACACCACCGCGAGCCCGGTCGTGCGCGAGGTCTGCACCATGATCTTGGCGAGGATCTCCTCCGCGTCGAGGGTGGTGATGCGGCCGCGCGCGAGGTCCTCGACGACCGCGCGGTTGCGCGCGTCGAAGAGCTCCGCCACGATGGAAAGCTCGCTCTTTTCGGACACTTGGCTGACGATGGCGAGCACGGTCTTCACGACGTGCGCGTCGCTGGCGAGCTTCTCGTCGTGGGTCGCCGCCCCGTCGCAGAGCGCCAGCACGATGGCGCTCGAGGCGCGCTCGATGTTCACCTGGCGGAGGCTCTGGATCGACGCGGTGGAGCCGTGCCGCGTGACGACCCGCAGGGAGCCCGTGTCGGGCAGCTGGACCCGGAGGTGCTCGTCCATGTCGATCTTCGCCTCGGGGGCGAGGATGGTCACCACGGGGTCGTATTCGCTGTCCTTGGCCTCGGCGAGCTCCTCGAGGATCTCGACCACGCGCGGGCCCCACCCGAGGACGAGCGTGTGCTCCTCCTCGAGCACTCGGCCGTGGCCCTTCTTGAGGTGCTCGATCGCGTCGTTCAGCGCCGTGTTCAGGAAGGCGATGAGCGAGCTGAAGATCACGACGCCGGTGAACCCGGTCATGACCGTCTGCACCTTGTAGAGCTGCCGGGTGTCGTTGTCTTGCGACATGTTCCCCGGGTCCGTGAGCTGCAGGAACACGAGCCACACGTGGCGCCACATGGGCGTGTCGGCGTCGCCCGCCGCGTAGCTGAGCCCGAGGCGGAAGGCGAACAGCGTGGCGACCGAGCCCAAGAACGCGAGGCTCAGCGCGACGAAGAGCGCCTTGCTCCCGCCGGAGAGGAAGGTGTCGACGCGATAGCGAATGCGTTCCCGCAGCGTGGCCTGGCTCATCCTCGGACTCCTTGGTCCAGCCGGTCGTATCACAGGCGCGAGGCCCGACGCGGGGGGGAGTGCGGGGCCAGGCGAGGGCGCGCGCCTAGGTCTTCCACACGAGCAGCACGGCGAGCAGCGCGAAGCCGAGCACGACCACCGCGAGGCCCACGACGACGCTCCCCGCGCTGCCCCGCTTCGTCACGATGGGGGCCTCCGCGCCGTCGCCGGGCTCGGCGCCCTCGGCCTCGCGCACGGCGTGGTCGATCGCGTCGCGGGCCTCGCGTACGGCCGCGAGCGCGAGCATCACCTCGATGACCGCGGCCGCGAGCAAGCCCGCGAGGCCCATGCCGACGCCCACGCGCTCGCGGAAGGTGTCGTCTCGCCGGCGCGACGGGAGCCCGTCGAGCAGCTCGGTGCGGACGAACCCGCTGCCCGGGTGCATCGACAGGTCGGCCCGCTCCTCGCAGGAGAGCTTGGGCGCCTCCGAGCCGCGCGGGTCCGTCGCGTGCACACGGAGCGCCCGCGCGACGGTCGAGTCCTCGATGCGCTCGGCGCCGCGCGGATCGCCCGAGGTCACGAGCCAGTAGCGCCCCGGCGGCAAGGCCGGCGCCTCGAACGTGGCGCTCGGGCCGAAGCGATCCGGGCGGAGGACCAGCGTGGTGCCGAAGACGCGGCCTTCGGCGCTGTCGATCTCGACGTAGGCCACGTCGCGGGTGGCGGGCGCGCGCACCGTCACGGGAAACGCCGCGGGGCCGACGTCGCGCGGCGCCTCCACGAGGTTCGCGCCGTGCGCCACGGGCAGGGCGGCGAAGAGCGTGCCCTCTCGCCCGTCCATCGCCTTGGCGGACACCTGGAGACCCACGGTGTGGAAGAGCGCGATGAGCTCCCCAAAGGCGTACCCCTCGCGGCAGGTGCGCGAGAACGGCTTGGCGTCGAGCCCGGGCTCGGGCGTCACGGTCACCTCCGCGCCGTCCACGGGTCTCCCGCGGTCGTCGGTGATCTTGGCGACCACGGGCACGGCCTGGCCCACGACGAGCCGCTCGTCGGTGACGAAGAGATCGACGGTGAGGCCTCCCGTGCGCTTCGTGGGTCGCGACGGGGCGACGCGCTCGCGCGCGGCGGGCCCCGGGCCGAACGGCGGCGCGCTGGGCGAGGGCACGCGGACGTCGCCCTCGGCGAGCGGGAGGCGCTCGCCCGGCGCGGTCACCACGACGTGCAGCTCGTCGCCCGGCGCCACGTCGAGGTCGAGGCCCACCTCGGCGACGCCGTCGTCGTTCGTATTTCCTTGAAAGGTCGCGACCTTACCGTTCTTGGCCGTCGCGGTGAGGGTGAGCCCGCGCGCCGTCACGGCCTCGCGCACGCCGCGGTCGTCGACGAACGTGACGACCTGCCACGCGAGCGTCGTGGCGCTCGCGGTCTTTCCAGGTGGGGCGCCCCACACGGTGGCGGCCCGGACGGCGCCCTTGGCGCCGACGCGCAGGCCGATGACGAGCACGAGCACCGCGAGCAGCGGCGTGACGACGAGGACGAAGGTGCGGAAGCGGCCCAGCACGCCGGCCCTCGGCCCCCGCGGGCGGCGCGCGTCTGCGGGCGCGGCGGGCGCGGCGGCTTCACTCCCATCGGACCGGCACCGTGTCCGCGCCGCTCTTCTCGACGGGCGCGGCCGGCGCGACGCCGAGCGCGCCAGGCCGGAGCACCACGGCCTTCACCCCCGAGGCCGCGTGGACGACCACGCGCCCGTCTTTGCCCTCGAGGTCGACGAACGCGTCGCCCGCGCCGGCCCGCTCGAGGCGCACGCCGTACGCCTCGGTGTCCTCCGGGCGCACGCTGCGGAACGTGACGCGCGCGGGGTGCTCCGGCGCCACGGCGACCGCCGCGCGGCGCACCACCTCCGCCGCGAAGCGCTCGACGAGGCGCCCCTCGTGCCCGAGCCCCGGCGCGCGATCGAAGCGCACGGTGAACCCGCGCGCGCGGAGGGCCTGCTCGAGCAGCTCGCTCTGCCGGATGGGCGAGACGCGATCGGCCTCGCCGTGCACGAGCCAGATGGGGACGTGCCGGGCGTTGTCGATCACGTCGAGCGCGTTGACGGCGTGGGCCCCGGCCTCGTCGTGGAGGATGGAGCGCACGTAGGTGGAGAGATCGTAGCGCGCGTCGCCGAAGAAGCTCGTGACGCTGGCGAACCTGTCGGGGCGATGGAGGCCGATGGTGGTCGCGCCCGCGCCGCCCATCGACGCGCCCCAGAGCGAGACCCGACGCCCGTCGATCGGCAGCGCCCGCCCGAGCGCGTCCAGCGCGCGCATCACCTCGGCCTCGGCCTCCGCCACGTAGAGAGAGTTGCCGAGGCCCGAGGGGTGCAGGAGCACCACGTCGCGCCGCTCCGCCTCGCGGAGGAGATCGGTGTACTGTGCATACGTCCAGATCCCGCCGTTCCACGGGTGCACCCCCACGAGCACGGTCGCGGGCCGCGAGCGGTCGTGCGCCCGGGGCACGTACACGGCCGCGACCCCGCCGCCGCGCGCCGCCGAAGGGCTCGGGAACGTCAGGCTCGAGAAGCCCCAGGACACCCGGGCGGGCTCACCCGCGCGCGGCGCCTCGCCGCACGCGACGCGCCGCTCGTAAGGCGACACGACGACGTCGATCGCCACGTCGACGCGCCCGGCTGGCAGCGGCGCGACGAACGGCCCCGCCGGCGCGTCCCCCGGCGGGCGGACCTCGCGCCCGGCCACGCGCACCGCCTTGCGACCACCGCACCACGGCACCCACAGCGCGCGCCCCTCCGCCGTGAACGAGAGCGTCACGGGGCCGGGCTCGAGGCGCTTGTCGGCGAGCTCGTCGAAGGTCACGTTCTCGACGCGCTTGCCGCGCGTCAGCACCATGTGCGCGATCGCGGGCCCGTCCACGCCCGCGTGCTGGAGCGGGTCGCCCGTACCTGCCGGCGCCTCGGCGCGCGCGACGTCGGTCGCCGAAGCGAGCGCGCAGGCCGCCGCCAGGGCCAAGGCGCCCCGCGCTCGCCGGGCGCCGCTCACCGCGGCTCGTCCCCGCGCCCCGCCCGCAGGTACGGGGTGACCTTCGCGCGGAACGCGTCGGTCCACGCGGTGGGGGTCCGCGTGGCGACGTCGATGCGCACGAGCGCGCGGGTGCCCACGGCGAAGTCGACGTCCTCGTCCATGGGCATCACGCAGAAGCCGAAGACGAGGCTCGAGCGCCCGAGCCGCTCGATCCAGATGCGCACGCGCACCTCCCCGGTGCCCACCACCGGGCGCAGGTACTCGATGTGGTTTTCCCGCACGAGGTGCTGCGCGTCGACGTTCTCCTGCATGTCGCGCCAGCTGCCCCAGCCGAGGCGCTGCCAGAAGGAGCCGATCGTCCGCTCGATGAGGAGCAGATAACGTGCATTGTGCAAGATCTGGAAGGCGTCGAGATCGTCAAAGTAGATCCCGTGCACGTTCTCGTGGAAGCGGACGCCGGAGGACAGGGTGGCCACGCCCCCACGATAGCCGAAGTGGACGCGGCCCGCGCCTCGGGGACTTTCGCAGGTTGCTCCCTTCGGTCGCGTGGCATGGGCACGCCGCTCGCCGGAGGCTCGCGTGCATGTTCCTCTTGTCAACCTTGGAGAAAGAGTCCTAAACCCTGCCTCACCATGTCCGAAGCCACCGCCGACGCCCCCACGAAGACCACCGACGGCGCGTTCCTGCGCTCGCGGCTCGGCAGCCTGTTGGCCGTGTTCCCGCTCGGGGTGTGGACCGTGGGCCACCTTTGGAACAACCTCGCCGCCTTCAAGGGCGGCGTGGCCTGGCAGAGCGCCGTCACCGAATACGCGCACCCGCTCGCGCACCTCGTCACGATGATCGTGGTGCTCTTGCCCCTGGTGCTCCACATGATCTGGGGCATCTCGCGCATGGCGCAGGCGCGCCCGAACCTGCACAAACACGCGTCGTACAACAACCTCAAGTACGTCGTGCAGCGCCTGTCGGCCGTCGGCCTCATGCTGTTCCTCGGCGCGCACATCTGGCTCGCGATGCTGCACCCCCGCTTCGTGGAGGGCCACCCGGAGCCGTTCGCCGACATCGCCGGGCAGATGCGGCACCACGGCCCCACGCTCGCGGTCTACGTGCTCGGCACGCTCGGCGTGGCGTTCCACCTCGCCAACGGGCTCCACACCTTCGCGATGGGCTGGGGCGTCGTCGCCAGCCGGCGCGCGCTCCGCAAGCTCGACGCCGGGGTCATTGGCCTGTTCCTCGCGCTGCTCGGCATGGGGTGGGCGGTGATCTACGCGCTCTGGTCCGCGGGCGCCTGACCCCGGCCCGAGAAAAAATCGACGCGCGGTCGAGGCACCGCTGATCGTTTCGGCGACGGCGGTCCACAGACCCAGGAGAACCCAGACCACGCCCTCCGCGGGCGGAGGGAGCTTCCATGCGCCTCACTTCCTTGTCCGCTGCCCGCCTCGCCGCGGTCGCCGTGCTCGCGCTGTTCACCGTCCACTGCACCGCGAGCGGCACGCAGGGCGCCGACACGGGCGCCGTCTGCCCGCCGGGCTCGACGCTCACCTACGCGAACTTCGGCCAGCCGTTCATGGACAACTACTGCGTCTCTTGCCACTCGGGCAAAGAGCGCCCGAGCCTCGACTCGGCGACCGCCGTGAAGCGCGAAATCCGCGGCATCCTCAGCACCACCGCGGCCGGCCCCAAGGCCACCAACGACTCGATGCCCACCGACGGCGACGTGCCGCAGGACGACCGGGTGAAGCTCGGCGAGTGGCTCGCGTGCGGCGCGCCCTGAGCCCGGGCCCCGCCGCCGCCTAGATCATCTCGAAGTAGCGCGAGTGAATGGCGACCGTCACGAGCACCGCCACCTCGCGCGGCACGCCGTCGGCCGCCTCCACGACGAAGCGATCGCGCACGTGGGTGAGGCCCTCGCGCTTCTTCACCTCGATCGCCACGTTCCCCGCGGAGTCGGCGCACTTGAAGTCGTACTCGAGGGCGAGCACGCCCGCGTCCGCGGTGTAGGTCTCGCTGCCCACCTTGAGGACGAGGGTCTTCTTGAAGGCGATCGACGGGAAGGTCACGCTGGCGACCTCCTTGCGGTCGGCGTCGAGCACGTGGAACGCCGTCTTGTTGAAGTTGCCCTCCAAGCTGGCGAGCTCCTTGTCGCTCCCGTCGAGGATGGCGAAGCGCGGGGTGAGGCTCATCGGCGCGCCGCGCACGGTGAGCGCCACGTCGTCTTTGCCCTTCTCTCGCACGTCGTACGTCGTCGCGACGGCCGCCAAGCGCTGAACAACCTCGTACTGACCCATCGTGGTGCCTCTTTGTCTCGGTCGCGTTGTCGGTGTCGTCGCGCGAGCGCGTCGCTCACCGTCGCTCGACGGGGGCGCTGGCGCGTCGCTCGCGAGCCAGCGTACGAGGGCCGCCGCGCCCCGGGGAACAAATCTCGACGGTTTCGTGGTACCCGTCCATGCCTGGAGGGATCATGCTCACTCGCCGAAGGTTCACGCTCTCGCTCGCCACGCTCGGCCTCCTCGTCGTCTCCGCCGCCGGCTCCACCGGCTGCGAGAAAAAGACCGACGACTTGGTCGTTGGCGCGTTCCTGTCGCTGTCCGGCAGCGACTCGACCTTCGGCACCGACACCCGCGACGGCATCGAGCTCGCGCTCGACGAGACCAACAAGGCCGGCGGCGTGAAGGGCAAGAAGGTCAAGGTCCTTTACGAAGACGACAAGTCGCTCCCGCAGGAGGCCTCGAACAAGGTCCGCCAGCTCATCGACCGCGACAACGTGCTCGCGATCCTGGGCGAAGTGGCGTCGAGCCGCACGATGGCCGGCGGCCTCATCGCGAACACCAAGAAGGTGCCGCTCGTGACGCCGTCGTCCACCGCCGTGGAGGTCACGAAGGACCGCGACTACGTCTTCCGCGTGTGCTTCACCGACGACCAGCAGGGCGACGTCGCGGCGCGCTTCGTGTTCGAGACCCTCAAGAAGAAGAAGGTGGGCCTCTTCTTCGCCGCCCAAGACAACTACTCGTCCGGCCTCGCCGCCTCCTTCAAGGACCGCTTCGTCAAGCTCGGCGGCGAGATCGTCGTCGACAAGGGCTTCCAGAAGGGCGAGACGAACTTCACGACGTACCTGTCGGAGCTGAAGTCGAAGGAGCCGGAGATCATCTTCGTGCCCGTCTACTACAACGACATGGTGCAGATCGCCCGCCAGGCCAAGCAGGCGGGCATCCCGGGCACCACCTTCGTCGGGGGCGACGGCTGGGACTCGGCCGAGCTCATCCAGGGCGCGGGCGCGGAGCTCGAGGGCGCGTACTTCACGAACCACTACGCGCCGGACGTGCCGTGGAAGAACTCGGCGGCGTTCGTGGCGGCCTTCAAGGCCCGCTTCAACCGCGAGCCGACGAGCCTCGCGGCCCAGGGCTACGACGCGGCGAAGCTCCTCTTCGACGCCATGAAGCGCGCGACCGAGATGAACCGCGAGGCCATCAAGGTGGCGCTCGCGGAGACGAAGAACTTCGAGGGCGCCACCGGGCAGCTCACGATCGACAAGAACCACAACGCGAACAAGCCCATCGTCGTGGTCCAGATCAAAGACAAGAAGTTCAAGTTCACGACCCAGCTCATGAGCCAGTAGGCGGAAGGCCGGGCTCGCTCGCACCATGAAAATCCTCGAAGCGCTCGTCACCGGGCTCACGCAAGGCGCGATGATCGCCCTCGTCGCGCTCGGGTACACGATGGTGTACGGCGTGCTGAAGCTCATCAACTTCGCCCACAGCGAGGTCTTCATGATGGGCGCGTACATCGGCGTCTTCGTGCTCGGCGCGGTGGGCATCTCGAACCCGCTGTTCGCCGGCGCGTGCGCCACGGTGGTCGCCATGATCGGCGCGGCGCTCATCGGCATCACGGTCGAGCGGGTCGCCTACCGGCCGCTCCGCGGGCGAGGCAAGGGCGCGCTCGTGCGCATCACGCCGCTCGTCACCGCGCTCGGCGTCTCGGTGCTCCTGCAGAACGCCGCGCAGCTCTTCTTCTCGGCGCGGTTCCGCTCGTACCCGCAGCTCATCACCGGCAGCGTGCAGGTGCCCGTGGTGGGCCCGGTCGGCACGTCGCGCGTGCTCATCCTCGTCGTGGCCGTGGCGGTGATGGTGGCGCTGGAGCTCATCGTCAAGAAGACCTGGTTCGGCAAGGCGATGCGCGCGCTCTCCGCCAACGAAGAGGCCGCGCGCCTCATGGGCGTGCACACCTCGCGGGTCATCTCCACGACGTTCGCGCTCGGCTCGTCGCTCGCGGCGCTCGGCGCCGTCCTCTACTGCCTCGATCAGTCGCAGGCGTACCCCACGATGGGCGTGGTCATCGGCACGCGCGCGTTCGTCGCCGCGGTGCTCGGCGGCATCGGCAGCATCCCCGGCGCGATGCTCGGCGGGCTGCTCCTCGGCGTCGTGGGCGAGCTCGTGAAGCTGACGGACTACTCGGGCGGCGTCGACGTGCTCGTGTTCGTGGTGCTCATCGCGGTGCTGCTCGTCCGCCCCGCGGGGCTCTTGGGCTCGACGCGCGCCGAAAAGGTGTAGCGCACCTGTATCGCGGGGTTCACGTTGGGGCCACCCGGCCGCGGCGCCCCCCGAGCGACCTGGCTGGCGCGGAGCTTGCTCCGGAGAGCGCACCCCGCGCGCCTCGCTCGCCGAGCGGTCCCGCGCTACCCTTCGAGGCGTCCATGTTCGCTCCCTGCCCTGCCCGCCGCCCCGCTCCCTGCCCTGCCCGCCGCCCCGCCCGCGCCAGCACGCTGCTGCTCGCGCTCG
>DAORJJ010000181.1:0-11737 GCA_035439005.1 Polyangiaceae bacterium
GGAGGGGGCGCGAGCGAGGGGTGCCGGCGCCGTCTCGGCGCGGGTGGACGGCGCCTCGGCGAGGGCCGCCGCGACCACCTCGCGAACGTAGGCCTCGATGTCGCGCATGAAGGCCTCGAGCGTGCCCTCCCCGCGGGCGATGGCCGAGAGCTTGGCCTCCCACTCGCCGGTCATCGCGGGGCTCTTCACGTGGCCGTGCACCCGCGCGATGAGCGCGACGCCCTTGTCGCTCGCGACGAGCGCCTTGCCTTCGCGCACGACGTAGGCGCGGCGGAGCAGGGTCTCGAGGATCGCCGCGCGCGTGGCCGGCGTGCCGAGGCCGCGCTCGCGCATGGCCTGCGACAGCTCGCGCTCGTCGAGCGTGCGTCCCGCGGTCTCCATGGCCGTGAGCAGCGTGCCGTCGGTCAGGCGTGGCGGAGGTGTGGTCACCTTCTTGACGGCCTCGGCGCCGAGCACGAGCGCGGCGTGACCCGCCGTGAGGCCGCCCGGCAGCGTGGCCTCGCGAGGGCGCCGCGGCCCCTTGGGCTCGCCCCCCCGCGCCTCGAGCGCCTTCCATCCCACGACCTCGACGCTGGCGCCGTGGCTGTGAAATTCGTCAGTGAACTCCGCGTCTTGTGACACGACTTGCGTCGTCACCCGCGTGACCGCGACGACGTGCTCGTCGTGCCACGCGGCGAGGAGGCGGCGGCACACGAGATCGTAGATGCGCCGCTCGTCGGCCCCGAGCCGCGCAGGAGGCGGCGTGTCGGTGGGGACGATCGCGTGGTGATCGGTGACCTTCGCGTCGTCGACGAAGCGCCGGCCGAGCGACCGCGCGCCCGTGCCTTCGGCGAGCAGCCCCGCGTACGGCGCCGCGATCGCCGCCACGATGGCGGGCAGCAGCGGCTCGTGCGCCGTGGGCAGGTGCCGGCTGTCGGTGCGGGGGTAGCTGATGAGCTTGTGCTTCTCGTAGAGGTCTTGGGCGACCTCGAGCGTGCGCTGCGCGGTGAAGCCGAAGAGGCGGTTGGCGTGCCGCTGGAGCTCCGTGAGGTCGTAGAGCTCCGGCGGGGGGATGCGCTTCGACTCGCGCTTGACCCGCGCGACGCTCGCCCGCCCGGAGCGGGCCCGCGTCACGATCTCCTGCGCGAGCGCGCCGTCAGCCGGGAGGCGCCTCGCCTCGCGTGAGCCCGCGCCGGGCTGTCCGCGTGGAGGGCTCGGGGCCTCGTACGTGCCCTCGTAGCGCGCCGGCCGCTCCGGGTTGCCCGCGTCGAACGTCGCGACGACCTCGAGGTAGTCCTCCGGCACGAAGGCGCGCAGCTCGAGCTCGCGCGCCACCACCATCGCGAGCGTGGGGGTCTGCACGCGGCCGACCGAGAGGTTGTCGTCGTCGAGGAGGCTGTAGGCGCGCGACAGGTTCATGCCCACGAGCCAGTCGGCCCGGCTCCTCCCCCGGGCCGCGTCGGCCAGGCCGTCGAACGCGCTCGCGGGGCGGAGCTTGCGGAACCCCTCGGCGATGGCCTCCGGAGTGAGCGACGAGATCCACAGCCGCCGCACCGGCTTCTTCGCGCCGGCGGCCTCGTAGATGTAGCGGAAGATGAGCTCGCCCTCGCGGCCCGCGTCGGTCGCGCACACGACGTCGCGGATCTCCCGCGCGACGAGGAGCCGCCGCACGATCTCGAACTGCGAGCGGGTGGCCTCCGTGACGACGAGCGGCCACTCGGGCGGCACGAGGGGCAGGTCCGACAGGCGCCACTTCTTCCACGCGGGGTTCACCTCGTGGGGCTCGGCGAGCGCCACGAGGTGCCCAATCGCCCACGTGACGACGTGGTCGGGGCCGCGAAAACACCCCTCACCCCGCGTGGTGGCCCCGAGGGCGCGCGCGAGATCGCGCGCGACGCTGGGCTTCTCGGCGATGACGAGGGTGGGCATGGAGACTCTTTACTCTTCCGGTGGAGACGCCGCGCGCCAAAGTGGCGAGTGGCAAGTAGCAAGTGGCGAGTGGCAACTGGCCAGCGCCTGGCGAGTCGACAGGCACGTGCCCACGGCAGGCGCAGGCGCCGCGTTGCAGCGCCCGTGCCGCCGGGCGCGGTGCGATCTTGCCGAGAGAGTGAGGGGTGGGCCTGACCCAGGACGGCCCGCGTGGTGTCCCGGTCGCTCCGAGTCGCATCGGACGGCATGGCTCGGCGCCGCGAGGCGCGCCACTGCGGCGAGCCCCAACCTTGGGCGAGCGCCGGCCCACGCGCGCCGCGGCAGCGCCTGTGTGCAAGGCGTGTGCAGCCCCGTGCGCACACGCGCGTCACGACGGGCCGCGGGCGTGACTCGCTCAGCATTTCCTCGCTCGGCACGACGTTTGCGAGGGGGCGAGGATGACCACACGCTGCGCTCGCCTTGGCCTCGCCGTCGTAGCCGCCTTCGTCTGTGTGCTGCTCGTGCTGGCTCAGTCGGCGCGGGGCGCCACGCGACCGCCGGATGAACTCCCCGCCGGGGTCGCTCCCGTCGAGGCGGATGTCTCGTTCTCGTCGTCGGCCGACGGGCTCGCCGCCAACGGGGACGTCCTCGTCCGCCAGGCCATGGTGCAGCGCCTCATCGCGCGGGCTCTCGAGGGCAACGAGAGGCTCGTCGACGCGAGGGTGGAGCACCTCGCGGCCGGGGACGTGTACGAGATCTCGGGGAACCTCAGCGTCACCGGTCCCGACCTCCCCGTCATGATTCAGGTCCGCCTCGAGACCGACGGCGCGCTCCTCACCCTCGCCTTCCTGAGGATCTCCGGGGTGGGACCCGACGCCTGGTACGAGGAGGGCGTGATCAAGGGGTTTGCGTACGCGCTGAGGAGTCAGGGCGTGCGCTGCGACGACGTGGTGAGCGAGCGCGTGATTCGTATCGGACTGAACGACTTCATGCACGGGGCCGGCCTTCTCCCGCAGGCGGCCGTGCTCGACGAGCGCGCTACGCGGCTCTCGCTCTCGCGTGACGACGCTGGTGATCTCACCTTTCAGCTTCGCTCCGAGGAGCTCGGGCCGCGCATCGCGCGCACCCCCGAGTCGGACGTCGCGATTCGGCTCGACGCCGACGGCGTCCGGTCGCTCCTTGGCCGGCTCCTCGCCTCCGATTACCGCGTGAAGGAAGTCTCGCTGTCCGAGGGCGTGATGGTCGTCAAGGGGGACGCGCGCTGGCGGGGCCTCGAGGCCGCCTCCTCGGGCGTCACCCTCCTGGCGGCGCTCCTCGGCGACCGCCGGAGCCTGCGCTCGGACGCGGGCGCCGGGCAGTCGTGGATACCACTCGAGTTGACGCTGCGCATCTCGGGTGAGCGTCTCCTCCTCACCACCTCGCACGAGCAGGCCACCGCCGCGATCGGACGCGCCCTTGGCGCGCGTGGCGTCGCGCATCGCGTCGACCGGGCGACCGTGACGTTCGCGTGGCGGGACCTCGTCGACGGCAAGTTCGGGCGGATCACCGCGATTGGCGTCACGTCTCGGGGCGCGACCGCAGCCGCACACCTCAACGCGAGCGCCCTCCTGGCGAGCGGTGCTCGGTGAGGCACTCTCGAGGGAGCGGAGAGCCCTGCGCGAGGAGCTGCGCGCGCGTCCGGGCCCCGACCCGAATGATAGTGACAAGGAGCGCCGCCGCGCGCGCGGATCTTGGCGAGATGCGCGAGAGAGCGCTGTCCCAGGACGTCTCGTGGGGTGTCCTGGACGCCGGCGGTGCCCCTACGTGCGGCGCCTCGCGAGGGCGGCGTCGAGGATGCGCGCGACGAACTCGGCGTGCCCCTCGCGTCCTTCGCGCCCTTCGCGCCCCTCGCGCCCCTCGCGCTCCTCGCGCTCGCGCAGCAGGATGTGGTCGGCGCAGCCCTCGGCGCCGGGCGGGTAGAACACGCCGCACGTGGTGTTCACCTCGAGGAACCACGCGCGCCCCTCCGCGTCGACGCGGAAGTCGCAGCGCGCGTAGCTCACGCCGCCGAGGCCCTCGAAGACCACGCGCGTCACGCGGGCGAGCTCGGCGCGGAGCGCGGGGTCCTCACACGGCCCCCACGCGAGGCCCTCGAACGTGCGCCACTTGAGGTCGAAGTGCTTGAACGTCTCGCCGGGCGGGAAGCGGCACGCGACCGGGCCGGGCACCCACGGCGCCTCGCGCCCCTCGACGACGAGGACCGAGTATTCGTCGCCCTCGATGAACTCCTCGACGAGGGCGCCGCCGGCGAGCGCGAGCATGTCGCGGCCGCGCGCCATGAGCGCGTGGGCGTCGGTGACCCGAGACGCCGCGGTCATGCCCACGCTGCCCCAGCCGTCGATGTGCTTGACGATCGCGGGGTAGGAGAGGGTCCGCGCCGCGCGCGCGAGATCGGCCTCGTCGCGGGCGAAGGCGAACGCCGGCGTGCGCACGCCGAGCTCCACCACGCGGCGCTTCATCTCCCCTTTCGTGAGCGCGAAGAGCGCCGACGTGGGGCCGGTGAACGCCACGCCGAGCGCCTCGAGCGCAGCGACCACCTCGACGCCGGCGAGGTCCTCGTACGGGAGGCCGTCGCACAGGTTGACGAACACGTCGCACCCCTCGGCCGCGAGGCGCGCGACCTCGGCGGCCGCCGTCTCCTTTCGGAGGTCGTGGAGCGTCACCTCGTGGCCCGCGAGCCAGGGCGACGGATCGGGGAGCGGGTCGAGCTCTGCGACCTCGGAGGTGCTGCCTTCGTAGCTCGAGCGGAGGACGCGGACGCGCACGCCGCATCTTCTCACGCGGCCAGCGGACCTGCCCGATGCAGCGCCGCGCCGCCGTTGGTGGCGTCGTCGCCAGGGGCGAAGTGCTCCGCGGCGGCGAACGCCTTGCTGGTCGACCAGCGCACGCCCACCGTGAGCCGGCTGTCGAGGGCCTGCACGAGCAGGTCGGCGTCGTTGTGCGCCCACCAGCCTCCGTCGCCCACCAGCAGATCGTAGTATATATCGTAGAAGGCGCGGTCGCCTGCGCGCAGCTTCATGTCCGGCCGCCCGGCGCGCGCTTGTTCACGCAGCACCACGGGCCCGAACTTGAGCTGGACGTTCGCCCCGACGAGCAGCTGCGTGCCGGTGGTCGCGTAGTTCTTGGTCGACGCGTCGCCCTTGGAGAGCGCGCGGAGGCTCGTGTCGGAGTAGTTCACCTTGGCGCGGTCGACGGTGGGGAACGACTGGAGCAGGTTGAACGAGCCGAAGTAGCCGATGAGCTCGTATTGCGCCCAGAGCGTGAGGAAGCTCGCCGGCTGGACCTCGACGATCGGGCCGATACGCGCGAACGCCGCGCTCAGCGTGGGCGCGAGGCCGACGGAGACGAAGTTGTCGCGCAGGGCGAGGCTCGGGTGCTCGTAGAGGCGGTATCGGTACGAGAGGCGCGCGTCGGTGATGAGCCCGAGGGGATTCACCCGCACGAGGGTGAGGTCCTTGTAGACGATGCGGTGCTTCGGTGGCCCGCCGTCGCGGTAGCCTTGAGCGCGCGCGGGCGGCGCGGCGACGAGCAGCGCGGCGAGCGCCGGGACCAGGGCGGAGAGCGACGTCGTCCAGCGCATGGGCCATGGTGACGCAAGGCGCGCGCGCGCACAACCGGCGTGCGATCAGAAGCCGCAGGCGTTCGGCTCGACGCGATAGGGCATGTGCTCGGGGAGGCCCTGGATGACCTTGAGCGCCTGCCCGTCGGTGGTGTCCGGCGGGGTGTCGATCTTGGCGAACGCGGCGTCCAGCGCGGGGCGGAGCGCCGGCTCGAGCTCCGCCCAGAAGCCGTAGCCGCAGAGCGGCGCGCTGCTCGTCATCGAGCCCGGCGGATAGCCGAACGCCGAGCGTGAGGAGTAGTTCACGCGATACCACCCGTTCCGGCCGTCGAAGAAGGTGGCGAACTGGGGAGAGGCGAGATCCCCGTTCCACACGCCGAACGCCACCTGCCTCGCGAAAGCCTTCGCCTCGACGTCGGTGAACGCCACTGCGGGGACCACGGCCCGGTGCCTGCGGAAGGAGTCGAAGACCGAGACGAGCCGCCGCGCGTGGCTGATGTCCCACGCCACACCGCTCACGGGCTGCGGCGGGAGTCGCGGGGTCGAGGGCGTCGCTGTGGTCCAGCCCGGAAACTCGGGGCAGGTGCACTGCCCCACGGCGGTGCACGTGCGGCAGGCGGGGCTCGTGTCCGTGTATCCTACATAGTTCATGTCGGGGTGGCCATCGAAGCCCCCGGGGTCGAACACCATGCCTTGCACGGGGCCTGCGGGCGAGTCGAGGGTGGTCGTGCCGATTCGGCCCTTCACCACGGTGAGCCCGAGCGCGACATACGACTCGAACGAGGCCACCACGCTCGCCGGGAGCGGGACACGGGCCGGTGAGCGCCTGTGCGCGGCGAGGATCTCCAGGGTGCCCGCGATGAGCCAGAGATCCGTGTCGGTCATCGTGTTGCAGTATCCCGCGGGCGTCGCTGGAGGGCTCGGCAAGGCGGCCGTGCCGTAGCTGCGCGTCTGCAGGTTCTGGAGGTGTTCGCGGTGGCTGTACGTGCCGGTGTTGCAGCCCCAGCCGCGCACTTGGAACGAGCCCGGCAGCCCGGGCGCCTTGTCGATCCAGCGCCGGTAGTGGTCGTCGACGATCACCGGAAGGGCCTTCGCCGCGAAGCGCGTCAGCGCCGCGGGAGGGCTCGGCATCTCGGTGATCACGCGCACCAAGCGCGAGGCGGCGTAGAGGAACTGCGAGCTCACGAGCACCGACTCGGGCCCCACCGAGAGCCCCGCGGGCGGGGCGTCGGTCCACATCCGCGTCGGCGTGGGGAGCGTCCACACGCTCTCGCGGACGGGCGCGCCGCCGCCGGCCGGCACGGCGTAGTAGTAGAACGCCTCGGTGCGTGGGACGAGCGCGTCGAAGGCCGGCTCGTACACGCGGGCGAGCCCCTCGAGCTGCGCCACGTCGCGGGCGTACTCCGCGTGGAGCAGCAGGTTCGCGGTCTGGAGCTGGGTGTCGTAGAGCACGTAGGACGACTGGCCCGCGGCGAGGGTCGTGACGACCGCGCTCGTGAGCTTGGGCTCGAGGCGCTGCCACGCCGCCGCTACGCGCGCCGCGTCCGCGGGGAGCGGGGCCTCGGCCGGCACGCAAGGGACGGCCGCCTCCGCGGCGTCGGGGGCGTCGGGCGTCACGTTCGCGTCCGCCGCGTCGGCGCGCGCGGCGTCGGGCCCGGCCTCGGCCTCGATCGGCGAGGGGGTCGGGGCCGGGGCGGCGTCTGGCGGCGGCGCCTCCCCGAGCGAGGCCTCGCCACACGCCGCGACCGCGACCCCGGAGCCAAGGACGAGCGCGAGCCAGGACCTGCGGCGGACGAGCGAACCCATCAGCGGAGCGTACGCGCGAGGGCGTCGGGGGAGAAGCGGCCACGGGGCGCCGTGCCCGGCGGCGCGGCCCGTGGTACGACGGGGCATGGCTCATCGTCGCATCGTCGGGGCGCTCGCCGTGTCGGTCTTCTGCGCGCTCGGCGCCGCCCTCGGCTGCGGCGGCGCGCTCGTGACCGCGGCCGACGCGAGCGCCGACGGCGCCGTGGTCGCCCCCGACGGCGCCGTGATCACCCCCGACGGCGCCGTGATCACCCCCGACGGCGCCACGCCGACCGACGCGGGGCGCGAGCCCAAGCTGCACCGCGCCACCGCCACCGCCTGCTCCGAGACCCGCGCGACGCGCCCCGATCCCGAGACGCCCGAGGCCGGCGGCGGCCCCCCCGTCGACTGCCGCACGCACGCCGAGTGCACGAGCGGGCGCAACGGCCGCTGCGACGGCAACGGGCACGACGGCTGGCGCTGCACCTACGACGTGTGCACGAGCGACGCGCAGTGCGGCGGCGCGTTCGGAGTGTGCGCGTGCAGGGGCGGGTTCCGCTCCGACAACCACGTGTGCCTCACCACCTCGAACTGCCGGGTCGACCGCGACTGCGGCGGGGGCGCCGGGTACTGCTCGCCGTCGCTGGGGAGCTGCGGCCACTACACGCCGTTCGTGGGGTATTTCTGCCACACGCCGGCCGACACCTGCATCGACGACGAAGACTGCACCGGCCAGGGGCAGTTCGGCCAGAAGCCCTATTGCGCGTTCGACCCGAAGCTGGGCCACTTCGCCTGCTCGACCCAGGAGTGCGCGGGCTGACTCGGGGAGCATCGGCGGACGCTGCTTCGTGCTCGAGTGTCACGCTCGCGCAGTGAGCGAGCCGCCGCGCCTCTGGTACCTCCTGCGCGGGGCGGCGAGGTCCGCTACAGTCGCGGCATGTACAGACAGGCGCACCTCTCGTGCCCGGCGTGCCGAGCGGCGCTCACACCCGCGCCAGGAGCCCTCGCCGCGCACGGGTGCGAGGCGTGCGGCGGGCTGTGGCTGGGCTCCGAGGCCAGCGTGCAGATCCTCCGCGGGCTCGACGAGGCCTCGGACCGTGAGCTCGACCAGGCCTCCGCGCGGCTCGCGGAGCGCGCGCGCGGCGCCGCCGCGATCCCCGAGGCGGAGCGCGTGTGCCCTGTCTGTGACCAGCCGCTCGCGCGCGTCGACGTCCGCGAGATCCGCATCGACTCCTGCTTCACGCACGGCTCGTGGTTCGATCGCCTGGAGGTGCACGAGGTCATTCGCACGTGCTCGAGGCTCCGCGCGGCGCAGCGCGAGGACTCCCTCAAGACCGGGTTTCGCTGGGGCGTGACGTGGGAGACGTTCATGCGGGTCGGGACGGACCGCCGCTGAGCCAGCGGGAGTCCCCGGCGCGAAGACCACGAGTGCCGCGACCGCCGCTGAGACCACACCGCCGCGCGAGCGAGGGAGTGCGCGTGGCGCGGACCTTACACCATCACTCGCGCCTGCGAGGCGCGCGACGTACCAAGGCCCACGAGGTGAGGCGGCGGGCTGTTGAGCCCCGCGAGCTCCACCATCTTGTGGATTCCGCCCGCGCCGTCGTCGCCGTACTCCGAGGCGAGGGGGCCGAGGTATCCGTAGTAGAGGCAGCTCCGGAATCCCCTCTTGCGCATGTAGTCGGCGCCGTTGCGCGCGATCGACTTGTTTGGGTGGATCTCCTTCAGGAAGGTGTCGCGCTGCACCTTCGTGAGCATCCCCTGCTTGTACCCCTGCTTCACGGTGGTGTTGTTCGACCGCACCTTCGCGCACTCTTGCTGGTACGCGTTCTGCGTGAGCACGGTCGCGCTGTGGCAGTGGAAGAACTTGATGACCCCCGAGAACGACGGCAAGAGGCCGCTGGCGATGAGCCGATCGCAGGCCTCGGTGATAGGCAACTTCCGCTCCGCGACGGTGTTCCCGACGGTCACCTTCACCTGAATGTAGGGCACGCCCGGGTTGCCGTGTCCGCGGATGTAGATCGCCGTGCTCGGCTCCCCGTTCGCGATGCGCAGGAACGGGCTGCCCATGCCCGGCGTGTAGTGGACGATCTCGTACTTGTTGCCCGTCGCGTGGTTCCACTGCGCGGTCTTGATGGCCCACTCCTCGCCCTCGACGGGGTCCCAGGGAATGAACACGATGCGGCGACCTCGCGCGCCGACGTGGGGGTCGACGGCGTTTCGGGAGACGTCTTGGAGGCGATCGAGGGGCATGGCGGGCTCCTGGGCGCCGGGCGCGGCGCGCCGGGGAGTGTACCTCACGCGAGGCCGGCGGCCACCGCGCGCGCGCGGAGCGAGGCCTGCGGCTACCGCAGCGCGCGCAGGTGGGCGAGCAGGCTCGCGCGGTCGTCGGGCGACAGCGCCTGGCCGAACGTGTGCCCGCGTGGCGCGGAGGCCGGCGGCGGCGCGAGCAGCGCGTCGAGCGAGGGCGCCTCTCCGGCGGAGAGCAGCGGCGCGCGGTCGCCGACGCCTCGGAGCGAGGGGACACGCGCGGTGCCGGTCGTGCGCTCGGGGCTCTCGAGGATGGGCGCGTTGCCCGACACGGCGGCGAGCGGCACCGCGGGCCCGGTGAGCCCCTCGCCCGCGTGGCACCCCGCGCACTCGCGCGAGAACACCTCGCGGCCGCGCCCCGTGGCCTCGGGGAGGGCGAGGCCCTCGCCGAGGCTCCGCACGTAGAGCGCGAGCCCGAGGGCGACCTCGCGCGGGGGACGGTGCGACTCGCCGAGGCTCGTGATGCACAAGGTCTCGATGCGGATCGCCAGCGGCACGAGCCCGTTGCGGACCGTGGCCGCCTTGTGGAGGTTCACCTGGAAGCGCACGGGCCGGAGGTCGGTGATGGCCGTCGGGTTCTCGACGCCGTCGCTCGTCACGTCGACGCGCCCGGGGCCCCACAGCTCGGGGCCGCCGCCGCCCTCGTCCGCGATGAGGCGATCGAGCCGGAGTCGCGCGTTGGTCTTCCCGGGCACCCAGCGCCCGCCCTCGACGGTCGAGTGGCAGGTCGCGCAGGTGAGGGCGTGCACGAGCGCGCCGCCCGCGGCCTCCGCGACCACGACGCCGTTGACCGCGCCGTCGCGCTCCTCGAGCCCGTAGCGGTCGCGCACGTCGGAGCGGGCGAGCGCCGGGCGCGCGTACGTGGCCACCTGGAGCGGATAGGCGACGAACGCCACGCGCCCGAGCTCGAGCAGCTCGGCCTCGGTCGGCGAGCCTTGGCCGCGCGGCAGGGGCAGCGCGCGGAGCCCCTCGCGCGTGGGCGGCTCCGGGCCGAACCGCGCGGGCGCCGTGGGCGGGTTCCACTCGGGCAGGGCGCCCCACCGCTCTTCGGTGTAGGCGGCGAGGCGGCGGCGCGCGTAGTCGTTGGTCGCGCTCACCAGCGAGGCCTCGAGCTCTCTCCGCCGAAACGCGGGCTCGCGCAGGTAGGCGGCGAGCGGATCGAGGCTCGCCTCGCGTGACGCGCGCGGGCCCTCCGCGGCGCCGCCCGCGCAGGCCGCCAGCGCGACGGCGAGGCCGAGCGCGCCGACACGTGCACTCTGCATGGGTGCGCGCCGCGGTCTCGCGCGGGGCCCTCGCCCGGGGTGTGCCTCGGCCTCCACGCGTCAAGCCTACACCGTCGCGGCGCCCGCGCTCACCCGCCGCGACGATTCAGGGTCGGCGGAACTGGGTTCCGCCTTAGCGCGCGCGGGCCGCCGTGGACCTTCCGCAAGGCCGACGGCGCGGGGTTCGAGCCGACCGTCCTCTTCTTGGCGAACTGGTGGCTGAAGTCTCCCTACCGCACCGGGCAGGACGTCTCGCAGGCGGTGCCCTACGTCATCGTCGCGCTGAACGTGACTGGCGATCTCCTGCCGAGCCCTCCGCCCTCGCTCCCGCGAGAGGAGCAGTCGCGCGACAGGCCGCGGGGCCCGGGAGAGCGCTAGAGGCTGCCCAGATAGGCCACCTTCGGCGGGCCTCCGCCGACTGGGAAGAAGACCGTGACGGGGGCGGGCATGCCGGCGACGCCCGCGCGCTTCGCGACGAAGTAGTCGACCGAGCGCCCCTGCTCGCCGGTGGGGCCGTGGCCAATCGCGGTCACCGCGCTGGGGCGGACGCGGGTGATCGTGACGGGCACGGCGTAGAGTCCGGCGGCGCCGTGGGCCTTCTTGAAGCTGAACGAGCGCACGTCGGTGGTGAGGCGCGCGCCGGTGCTATCGAGGAGGCTCTTGTGCAGATACGGCACGATCGCGGCGGCGGCGGCCTCCTCGTCGCGGTTCTGCTGGAGCACCGACAGGGTCGCGGCGAGGAGCGCGGGGACGTCGGCCTCGCGCGGATCGTCGCCCGTCTGCGCCTGCGAGGGCTGCGCGGTGGGCGCGGCCTGCGGCGCGTACGGGCTCGCCGCGATGGGTCGACCGGGCGGCGGCGGCGGGAGCTCGGGGGCGGACGCGCGGCCGCCGCAGC
>DAORJJ010000182.1:0-11696 GCA_035439005.1 Polyangiaceae bacterium
CGGCCGTACCTCGTGGGCGAGCGCTTCTCCGCGGCCGACCTCACGTTCGCGGCGCTCTCCTCGCCGCTGCTCTTCCCCGAGGAGCTCACCGCCGCGGCGGGGTCGAGGGTGGGCGCGCCGTCGCGCGACGAGCTGCCCGCGCGCCTCGGCGACGCGATCGACGCGCTCCGCGAGACCCCGGCCGGCCGCCACGCGCTGCGCATGTACCGCGATCACCGCCTCGCCTCGCCGCCCGCGTAAGCCGCGCGCGCGCCGGGCGCTACTTCATGCAGGCCTTCCACGCCTCGCGGGTCGCTGCGCCCATGGCGCAGTTGTACTTCGCGCGGGTGATGTTCTCCTCTTTGCAGGGATCGCCCTTCTGCGCCGTCGCCTGCCCCTTCGCGGTCTTGAGGAGCTGCTTGAGCATGTCCGGGGGGATGCCCTGGAGCGCCGGGTTCGACTGCACCTCGAGCTCGACGTAGCGATCGATCACCTGCATGCACTCTGCACGTGTCGGCTTCTGGTTGCTCGTCACGGCGGCCGCGGTGGTGCCCGTGGGCGTCGGCCCGGAGGCCGGCAGGGTCGCCGTGACCGTGCTGCCGCCCTTCGCGGCTGGACCTGGCTCGCTGGGCCCCTCCGCGCCTCCGCCGCCGCCCGCGGGCGCCGGACCGCCGGGATCGTCCTCCGACGACTCCAGCGTGACGACCCGGGGCTTCGCGGACGCGGCCTCGTAGGCGGAGTTCGAGGGCACCATCTCCGTCTGCGCGGCGCGAGCCGGCTTCGGGCTCTCGCAGCCGGCGAGGCCGAGCGCGAGCGCGAGCGCGACGGGCGACGCGAGGGTGAGCGCAGAGGCGCGCAGGCCGGAGGAGGAGGAGGGCGAGGTGTGGGGGCGGTTCAAGGCCCCCTGAGGATAGCCCGATCGTGCACCCCGCGATAGCGCGCGGCGCGCCCTCGCGACCCGAGGTCGCCCGACCGCGCGACCGGACGAGCGGCCCGGCGCCGGCGCGAAAAGCCGTTGACGCGGCCCCGAGATTCAACCAAGTTGCAATTACGTCTTCCTCAATAGTTTTCAACACTTCAACACTCATTCAAGCGTCCGCCCGGCCGTGAATTCCGCCCTGTCCCCCTCGCGCTCCCGCGCACCGCGCCTCGTCGCCGCGGCCCTCGGCCTGCTCGCGCTGGTGGCCACCGCGCGCGCCGAGGCGCAGGACGAGGTGGTGCCGCCGTCGGTGCTCACGTCGTCCGACCCGGTGTACCCGTCGAACCAGGTGGCCTCCGGCAAGGACGTCCTCGTCGTGCTCGCGGTGACCGTGGACGCGGAGGGCCACGTCGCGGCGGCGACGGTGCTCGAGTCCGGCGGGGTCGACTTCGACCGCGCCGCGATCGACGCGGCGCGCCTCTTCACGTTCAACCCGGGCCGGCGCGGCGACCGCGCCATCCCCACCAAGATCCGCGTCCCGTTTCACTTCGTCCCCCGCGCTCCGACCCCGAAGCCCGTGCGCTCGGGCCCCGTCCACTCCAGCGAGCGCCCGCCCCCGCCGGTCGAGTCGGTGCAGGTCGAAGGCGTCGCGCGCGCGCCCTCGCGCGGCGCCTCCGATTTCCGCCTCGATCGCGAGGCGCTCGGGGCCGCCCCCCACCGCGACGCGGGCGAGCTGCTCCTCACCGCGCCGGGCGTCTACGTCGCGCGGCCCGAGGGTGACGCCGTGGCGCAGCGCATCTACCTGCGCGGGTTCGACGCCGTGCACGGGCAGGACATCGAGCTGCGCGCCGGGGGCATCCCGCTGAACCAGGGGTCGCACATCCACGGCCAGGGCTACGCCGACCTCTCGATCGTCATCCCCGAGACCGTGCGCAGCCTGCGCGTGATGGAGGGCGTGTACGACCCGCGCCAGGGCGATTTCGCCGTGGCCGGGAGCGCCGAGTTCGACCTCGGGGTCGAGCAGCGCGGGGTCCACTTTGGCCTGAAGGTCGGCTCGTTCGGCACGCAGCGCGTGCTCGCGCTCTACGCGCCGGAGGAGGCGCCGCAAGAGACGTTCGGCGCCGCCACGTTCCGCACGACCGACGGCTTCGGCGACGGCGTCCGAGGCTCCACGTCGGGCGCAGGCGTCGGGCAGGTGCGGCTCGCCGTGGGGGCGAACACGTACCTCACGCTCCACGTGGCCGCGAGCGCGGCGCGCGGCAACATCGCCGGCGTCCTGCGGCGCGACGACGTGTCGGCCGGGCGCGTGGGCTTCTACGACGCGTACGCCTTCCCGACGGCGCGCGCGCAGTCTGCGGGCGCGTCGCGCGGGCAGCTCGGCGTGTCGCTCGAGCACCGCGACGGCGACGGCCGACGGGTCCACGGCAGCGTGTGGACCTCGCTCACGTCGTTCCGGAGCCGCACGAACTTCACCGGCTTCACGCAGCGCTCGCAGGTGGAGCCCTCGTGGGTGGGCCGCGGCGACCTCATCGAGCAGTCGAACGGCGACCACGGGCTAGGCGGTACGTTCTCGTACCGCACCGCGCGGGCGCGCCTGCACGACCTCGTGACCGGGCAGCTCGACGTCGGCACGGAGGTGCGGACCCACGGCATCGAGCAGGCGCAGAACCTGCTCACGGCACCGCAGAACGAGACCTGGGATCAGCGCGTGGACGCGAAGGTGCGCTCGACCGACATCGGCCTCTTCGCCGACGGCCTGCTCGCGGGGAAGAAGTGGCTCCGGCTCCGCGGCGGCGTGCGCGCGGATCTCCTCTTTTTCGACGTGGACGACCGGCTCGGCAACTACCAGGCCTCGTTCGCCAACAAGACCCACATCGTCGGGTTTCGACGAACGGCCGCGGGCCTCGTCGGGGGGCCGCGGGCGACGCTCGAGGTGCGGCCCGTCGGCGCCCTCACCGGGACGCTCTCGTACGGAGAGGGGTTCCGCTCCCCGCAGGCGCGCCAGCTCGAGGAGGGGGAGCAGGCGCCCTTCGCCAAGGTGCGCAGCTTCGAGGGCGGCCTCACGGTGCGGAGCGGTGCGCTCACCGCGTCGGCCATCGCCTACCAGACCAACCTCTCGTACGACCTCGCGTTCGACGCCGAGGAGGGCCGCCTCGAGCGCATCGGCCCGACGACGCGGCGAGGGTTCGTGGGCACGCTGCGCGGCAAGATCGCGCCTTGGCTGTTCACCTCGGCGAGCGCCACGTTCGTGCACGCCACGCTCGACTCGCCCCCGGTGCCCACGCCCGAAGATCCCGCGCCGGCCTACCTCCCGAACCAGTCGCTCCCGTACGTGCCCCCGCTGCTCGTGCGCACCGACACGTCGGCGGAGCGCCGCCTCTTCGACCTGTGGAAGCAGGACGTCGTCGGGCGGCTCGGCTACGCGACCACGTTCCTCTCGCCGCGCCCGCTCCCGTTCGGCGCGCGCTCGGCCGCGGTGTTCCTCGTCGACCTGCAGGCCAGCCTGCGACGCGGCGCCCTCGAGCTCGGCGCCGAGACCACGAACCTGCTCGGCGCCCGCTACGCCGAGACCGAATACGCGTTCGTCTCGAGCTGGCGCACCGGGACGCCGCCTTCGCTCTTGCCGGCGCGGCACCTCACCGCGGGGCCGCCGCGGCAGGTGCTCTTCACCCTGGGCCTCACGCTATGACGCCGAGTCGCTTCACCCGGGCCGCGCTGCTCGCGCTCGCCGCGGCCTCGTCTCCCCTGCTGTTCGCGGGGTGCATCGAGTCCCCTCAGACCGAGGTCACCTACGAGGCCGAGGCGCGCGCCTCGCTCGCGCGCACGTTCGAGGTGGGCGGCGTCACCGTGCGCCTCTCCCGCGCGGAGCTCGCGTTCGGGCCGGTGTACCTCTGCGCGGCGAGCAGCGGCTCGGCCACGCTGTGCCGCTCGGCGCTCGGCGAGCTGCTCGACGTCACGCGCGTCGACCTGCTCGCGGGCGCGCCCACGCCGCTCGGGCGGGTGCGGGGCTTCACGGGCTCGGTGCGCAGCGCCTCCTACGACCTCGGGCTCCACTGGTTCGACACGAGCTACGCGGTCGAGGCCGCGCCGACGGCGCCCGACGGGCACTCGCTGGTCGTCGTCGGCACTCTGGAGAGGGCCGGCGAACCGGAGGTGCCGTTTCGACTCTTGCTCGACGCCGTGCCTCAGTACCAAGGCCAGCGCGCAGTCCCCACGGCCGAGGCGGTCGCGGAGATCACGACGACGCCGACACGCCTGGTCGTCACGTTCGACCCCGAGGCGTGGCTCCGCCAGATCGATTTCGACGCCGTGCTGAAGACCGCTCCGCGCCCGATCGTCCTCGACACCAAGAGCCCCGCGCACGACGCGGCGCTCCTCGGGCTCAAGGTGGCGCGCCCGCCCGAGCTCCGCTGGATCACCCCTTAACCCCTCGACAGAAGGACACTTCATGAACCTGAGAGTGAGCCCCGAAGGGGCGAACGGAGGTCTATGGCGACTCCGAGCCGCAGGCGAGGCGTCGCCATGAACTTTGGAAGCCTCCACCGCCGGAGCGCCGCGCCGGTCGCCTTGTGTCTCGCCCTCGCCCTCGTGGCGGCTTGCTCCTCCAGCACCACGCCCAGCGACGCCGGCGCCGCGTCGGGCAGCGGGACGGCGCAGCTCATCGTCGTCCCCGAAGAGTCGATCCCCGAAGGCCTCAAGGCCGGGGACGGCCCGGAGAACCTGAAGGACGGCTGGACGATCACCTACGACAGGTTCCTGGTCACGATAGGGGGCGTGGTCGCGAGGCGCTCCGACGACGGCGCCTCCACCACCGCGCCCGACGTGTTCGTGCTCGATCTCCGCAACGCCCCGACCACCGGCTACGTCCTCGCCGAGTGGAAGGGCCTCGGCGCCGCGCGCTACGACAAGTTCAGCTTCAGCCTGCCGAACGCGAAGCCGGGCGCGAAGCTGCTCGCGCCGACGCGCCAGGCCGACCTCGACCTCATGACGAAGGAGGGCTTCAGCGTGTACTTCGAGGGCGCCGCCACCAAGGGCGCCGAGAAGCTCACGTTCAAGTGGGGGTTCCGCGCGGGCACGACCTTCGCCGACTGCGCCACCTCGGACGGCCAGGCGGGGTTCGCGGTCCCCTCCGGCGGGACGGTGCAGGTGAAGCCCACCATCCACGGGGATCACTGGTTCTTCACCAACGTCACGCAGGGCGCGGAGCTCACCGAGCGGCGCGCCGAGTGGATCAAGACCTGCGACAAGAACGGCGACAAGGACGTGACCCTCGACGAGCTCAAGGCCTGCGACCTCGCGTCGGCGATGCCGCAGAAGCCGAACGGCCCGTACGACCTCACCGGCGTGAAGGACCAGGACGGCGATCCGAAGCTGTCGGTGTACGACTACGTCGCGAGCCAGGCCCGCACCCTGGGCGATTTCCAGGGCGACGGAGAGTGCCCCACGCGCAGCCCGAGCCCCTGAGCCCGCGCGCGCGAATTCGGTTGCGCTGCGCGGCCGTTCGCTTTATCACTTCAACAGTCGGTGAATTGATGGCGACGACCCGCACGCAGAAGAAGCCCTCCGCCCCAAAGCCGCGCGCCGAGCCGCCGGCCGCGTCGCCGCCAGTGGGCGACCTGTGCGGGCCCGAGGAGCACGCGCGACGCGCGGGCAGCGGGCGCGCCACCGACGAGCAGCTCGAGCGCGCGGCGGCCTTGTTTCGCGCGGCGGGCGAGGTGGCGCGGCTGCGCCTGCTCGAGCGCCTCGCCGACGGCGAGTGGTGCGTGACCGAGCTCGCCGAGGCCGCGGGCGTCGGGCTCTCGACGGTCTCCCAGCAGCTGCGCATTCTCCGGGCGGAGCGCGTCGTGACGCGGCGGCGCGCGGGCAAGCACATCTTCTACGGCCTGGCGGACAGCCACATCGTCGCGCTCCTCCGCAGCGCGATCGAGCACGCGGCCGAGCCCGGGCCCCACGACCACGACCACGACGAGTGACGTCCGCGCAACCACCGCCCCCGCACCGCGAACCGCAACCGATCACGCGACTCTTCACCCCCCCGAGGCCACCATGAGCGAGCACAAGACCCACGCAGCGCACGACCACGTCCACGGCGAGGGCTGCGGCCACAAGACCGTCGACCACGACGGCCACAAAGACTTCCTCCACGACGGCCACCTGCATCATCCGCACGACGGCCACGTCGACGAGCACACCCTCGCGGTCAGCGCGCAGAACCCGGCCGACTGCACACCGAGCCACGCCTGCGGCGGACACGCGGCCGATCACGCCCACGGCCCCGGCTGCGGCCACGATGCGGTCGCGCACGGCGATCACAGCGACTACATCGTCGACGGCCACCTGCACCACGCGCACGGCGGGCACTGCGACGATCACGGCAAGATCACCGTGGGTTGACGGCGCGCGCCCACCCGAGCTGACCTGCCCGGGCGGTGTCGTGCGGCGCTCTCGTGGCGCTCACGCTTGGAGGCACACGCCCGGAGGGACCGCGGCGAGACCGTCTTGACACGCGACGCCCGGGGGACCGACCCTCCATGCATGCGCAGCTCCGCGGCCCCCGCAGTCGCCATGGTCTTCGTCACGCTCACCGCCTGCCCCGGGCCGAAGCCCGTCGCCGGACAGCCGAGTTCTTGCCCCGATCGACGCCCGATCGTCGACTGCGACGCCGAGATTGCCTATCAGGGCATCAAGACGGAAGGCGAGGCCAAGGTCTTCAACTTCGGCGCGAAGGGCTCGTTTCAGGACACCGAGCTCCGGCAGTGCAACGACAGGCTCCAGGCGTACATCGCGGCGACGACGCGGATCTGCCGTCAGTACAACGGGTGTGTCCTCACCGCCGAGCAGTATCGGGCCGACGCCCGCGAGCAGAACATGCTCCTCGCGGGGGCGGTCGCGAAGCTCGTCGAGTCGGCCCCGCCCGAGAAGCGCAAGGAGGCGCTCGAGGCGGCCGACGTCGCCATGAGCCGCGTGGGCGAGGCGCCCAGCGCGCCGCTCTCGTTCAAGCTCACCGTCGAAGCGCAGCTGCCGGGCCAGGCGAAGATGGTCGCGCCTCCGAACTACCCGCTCCCCACGGGCACGGAGGCGGCCTTCAAGTTCGAGGTGAGCCGCACGGCGTACGTGTACCTCTTCCAGGTGACCCAGTCGGGGAAGGTGAACGTGCTCTTCCCGGACAAGCGGATCCCCATCCCCAACCCGCTCCCGGCGTCGGCGATCGTGGCCCTGCCCGACGCGGCGCACACGTACCTGCTCGACGACAAAGATCTCGGGCGCGAGCGGGTGTTCATCGTCGCGAGCCTGCGGCCGCTCGAGGAGCTCGAGGAGACGCTGAAGAAGGTCGCCGCGGGCAAGGTGGACGACGTCACTCAAGACTCGGGATTGACGCAGCTGGCGGCGATGGACGCGAAATCGGGCTGTCCGAAGTCGCGTGGCTTTGGGCTCGCCACGAGGGCCGGGGAGCCCGAGACTTGCGTGTCGAGTCGCGGCTTCAATCTGGCGCCTGCGCGGGGCACCTCGCTGGAGGCGCGCGCCTCCTCCGGGGACGACGTCGTCGCCAAGGCCTTCCCGTTCCTCCACATCCCTGCCGCCGAGCTCCAGCAGCGGCTCGAGGAGTACAAGGCGGCGAACCCGAGCGGCTCGAACTAGCGCGGCGCCGCGGGACCACGCGGTATGCGCGAGCGACAGCAGGACGATCCCGGCAGAATCACCGTGGGTTGACAAGCGCGGGCGGCCGCCGAAACTTGACCAAGGTCTCCACGTCGCATACCGATCATAGAGGCGGCGCGCGAGACGGCGACCGCGGAGAGGACCCCGGGTGCTTCGTACGTGAAGAAGAAGGCTGCAGTCTCTGCCCTGGTGGTCACCGCGCTCGGCTTCTTTCTGCCGGCGTGGAGCTCCTGGGAGAGCGCGCCTCCGCCGCGGTCGCTCCACGAGGCCACCGCGATCGCCGCCGAGCCGCCCGACCGCGCGCCCCTCGGCAAGAAGAACCTCCCCGGCCGCGTGGTGCTCGTCGTCCTCGACGGCGTGCGTTGGCAAGACGTGTTCCTCGGGGTCGACCCCGAGCTCGCGCGCGCGACGATGCTCCCCGCGAAGGAGGTCGTGCCCGTCGAGGAGCTCGTGCCAAACCTGCACCGCTTGGCCACCGCCGACGGCGCCGCGTTCGGCGGCCCCGAGGTCGGCGAGGCGATGTTCGCGTCCGGACCGAACTACGTCTCGCAGCCGGGCTACATCGAGATCTTCTCGGAGCGCCGGCCGACGGAGTGCCGCTCGAACCGGTGCGCGGCCACGACCGAGCCGACCCTGGTCGACGCGATCGCGAACGCCACCAACGGCAGCGTCGCGGTCGTCTCGTCGTGGGAGGTGATCGCCAAGGCGGCGACCGCCTCGCCCGCCGACCTCGTCATGTCCGCGGGCCAGGCGCGCGGCGAGAACCAGTCGCAGCTGCGGGTGAACGAGCAAGCAAAGCGCGCGCTCGAGATGGGGCGCATCGCCGCCGCGTGGCCCGGCCACGGCGAGTACCGCCCCGATCGCTACACGGCCGAGGTCGCCCTCGCCTACCTCGAGGCGCGCCGCCCGCGGTTTCTCTTCCTCGGCCTGGGCGACACCGACGAGTACGCCCACATGGGCGACTACCGCGGCTACCTGCGCGCGCTCCACGCGGCCGACGCGACGATCGGCCAGCTCCTCGAGACGCTCGACCGCATGGGCGACGAGGGCCGGCACACGACGGTGCTCGTGACCACCGACCACGGCCGGGAGCGCGCGTTCATGAGCCACGGCGGGTTCGCGCCGGAGTCGTCGCGGGGCTGGATGATCGCGGGCGGGAACGTGCGGCCGCTCGGCCTCGTCGCGCTCGAGGCGCCAGCCCACCTCTACGACGTCGGCCCGACGGTGCGCGCGCTCATGGGCCTGCCCCCCTCCGAGGGCGAGGGGCGTCCGCTCTTCGGGCACGAGGCGAGCGAGCCGGCCAGCGTGTCGCTGGCGCCGGCGGCGAGCCCCGACAAGGGGCGGCAGGACTGACGCGCCGCCGCTAGGTCTCCACGGGCTGGCCGGCCGCGCGCCAGCCGCGGAAGCCGCCATCCATCGAGATCACGTTGGTGTACCCCATCTTGCCGAGGGCCTCGGCGGCGAGCACGGAGCGGAAGCCGCCGCCGCAGTAGAGGACGAGCTCGGCCGACGGATCGGGGAAGGTCGCCTCGGCGTCGCGCTCGAGGATCCCCTTGCCCACGTGCGCCGCGCCCGGCAGGTGACCGGCCGCGAACTCGCTCTCCTCGCGGACGTCGACGAGCCGCACGGCCTGCCCCCGCGCCAGCCTCGCGACCACGTCGGCGACCGTGCACTCGCGCACGCCCGCGCGCGCCTCCTCGACGAGCTTCAAGAACCGTGGGCCGTGAACCATGGATTCGTCGTTGCCTCCGCCGCGGAGCGTAAACTACACACGAGCCAATGTCCCCTCCCGACCCGGCGTTCCGTGAAGCTCTCCGCGCGGCGCTGCCGGAGCTCTCCACCTCGGAAGATCCCGGCGATCTCGCGACGTACGGGCGTGACTGGACGCGCGTCTACGAGCCCGCCCCGTCGCTCGTCGCGTTCCCTCGCACCACGGCCGAGGTCAGCGCCCTCCTCCGGCTCGCGAACCAGCACGGCGTGGCCGTCGTACCGTCGGGTGGCCGAACGGGCCTCGCGGGCGGGGCGCTCGCGCGGCACGGCGAGGTCGTCCTCTCGCTCGAGCGCATGCGCCGCATGGACCCGGTCGACACCCTCGGCGGCACCGTCCGGGTGCAGGCCGGCGCGGTCACCCAGGCCGTGCACGAGCACTGCGCCGAGCACGGGCTCACGTGGCCCGTCGACTTCGCCTCCAAGGGCTCGAGCCAAGTGGGCGGGAATATCGCCACGAACGCGGGCGGCGTGAAGGTCATCCGCTACGGGCTCACGCGCCAGTGGGTGCTCGGGCTCGAGGTCGTGCTGGCCTCCGGCGAGGTGCTCACGCTGAACGGCGCGCTCGAGAAGAACAACACCGGCGTCGATCTGCGGCAGCTCTTCATCGGCTCGGAGGGCACGCTCGGCGTCATCACCGAGGCCACCCTCAAGCTCGCGCCCCTCCCGGGGAAGCTCGCGGTGCTCCTGTTCGCGGTAGCCGACCTCGCGGGCGTGCTGGCGCTCTTTCGCCGCGTCAAGCGCGGGCCGTTCACGGTGTCGGCGTACGAGTTCTTTACCGCGGAGTGCCTCGCGCGGCTCGAGCGGCACCGGCGCGTGCGCGTGCCGTTCGCGGAGCGCGCGCCGTACTACGTGCTCGTCGAGCTCGAGCACGCCAGCGACGAGACCCTCGAGGCCTTCGTACAGGAGGTCTTCGAAGCGGGCGTCGCCTCCGACGGCGTCCTCGCGCAGCACGACGGCGAGGCGCGCGCGCTCTGGGAGCTGCGCGAGGGCATCAGCGAGAGCCTGAGCGCCACCGGCACGCCGCACAAGAACGACATCGCCCTCCCGATCGCCGCGCTCGACGCGTTCTGCGCCGACCTCGGCCGGGTGTTCGCGGAGCGGTACCCGGGGTGGGAGATCTGCCTCTTCGGCCACGTCGGTGACGGCAACCTCCACGTCAACGTGATGAAGCCCGACGCGCTCGACAAGGCGACCTTCCTCGCGAAGACCAAGGAGGCCGACCACGACCTCTTCGCGCTGGTGCGCGCGCACCACGGCAGCGTGTCGGCCGAACACGGCATCGGCGTCCTGAAGAAGCACGCGCTGTCGTTCACGCGCTCGCCGGCGGAGCTGACCCTCATGCGTGGGCTGAAGACCCTGCTCGATCCGCGCGGCACCTTGAACCCAGGGAAGATCCTCGACTGACGTCGCGGCGGCTCAGGGGCGCGACGCCAGGAGGGCGTGCGTCTGCAGCTCGAGGAAGGAGGCGACCAGGTCACGCTCGCGGTGCGCCCGCGCGACGTAGCGCGCGACGCGCGCGAACGGCCAGACGCGCGTGCCGGGCGCGACCATCATCTCCCAGTGCCCGAGGTGCGGCGATCGGAGGTCGATCCACTCGCCCCCGAGGCGGCGCGCGAGGATCTCGCTGAAGAAGGCCCCGTGCAGCCGCAGCTCGGCGAGGCCGGCGGCGTCCACCTCGCCCGAGGCGAAGCGCTCACCGAGGTAGGTCTGCATGTGCTCGATGCCCGAGAGGTCGGCGCGCAGGGTCACGAGGCGGGCCGCGCGGTAGAGGCGGCCGAGCTCGCGCGAGAGGAAGGTGAACTGAATGCGCGCCTCGAGCACGGTGCGCGGGAGCTCGGCGCGGAGCGTCGCGCCAGAGAGCCCGGCGGGCAGCGGCAGCGGCAGCTCCTCGGCGGCCTCGGCCGCGCGGGGATCGCCACCCGGCAGCGCGGGGGCGTGCCCGAACCACGGGGGCGCGACGTCCCGCGTGCTAAGCGGGAGCGACGCGCCGGTGGACTCGTCGGGCGGGGCCGAGTGCGCCGCGGCGATCGTCGGGTGGCCGGAGTCGAACAGCCTCGGGGGCCTCGACGGCGAGGGCGGCGGCGGCGGCAGCGACCCCGGGAGCTCTCCATCGTCGCGCGGAGGCCGATCCGAGTCGGCGGCCACGGGGGTCCGCATGCCGGTGGGCGTTTCCGGGCCCATTGCCAGGACCTGGGCGGTCGCGGGCACGGTGAGGATCGGGGCGGGCGGCGAGCTCGGCGGGGCCGACGGCGCGGGCCGGGGGGGCGCCTCGACGGGCTTCGAGGCGGCGAGGAAGCGCAGCCGCATCAACGCCGCCGCGTCGGGCGGCAGCCGCGCGAGCGCCTCGATCACCAGATCGATGCCTTTT
>DAORJJ010000183.1:0-11541 GCA_035439005.1 Polyangiaceae bacterium
GATCGCGAGCCCCAGCGCGACGAGCGCTGCCGCGCGAGCGCGCGCCGTCGCCGCTCGGGGGCCGTGGGGCCAGGTCGCGTGGGACGCCATCCCCGTGACCATGACCGTCCGGCCGCCGCCGTGTCAACGAACCGGCGGCGATCCCGAGGGGCGGCGGTCACTTGCGGGCCGCGGGCACGCGAGGTAAGCGGGGGGCATGGGTGATCCACTTCGAATCGGCGAGCACGCCTTCCACAGCCGCCTCATCGTCGGCACGGGCAAGTACGCCGACGTCGCCGAGACGGAGGCCGCCATCGACGCCTCGGGCGCCGAGCTCGTCACGGTCGCGCTCCGGCGGGTCGATCTCTCCGACCGCGGGGAGGGCTCGCTCATGAGCCTGCTCGCGCGAAAGCCCTGGAAGCTCCTGCCGAACACGGCGGGCTGCTACACGGCCGACGAGGCGATCCGCACCCTCCGCCTCGCGCGCGAGCTCGGCATCGCGGACCTCGTGAAGCTCGAGGTCATCGGCGATCCGCGCACCCTCTACCCGGACGGAGAGGAGACCCTCGCGGCCGCGAAGGTGCTCGTGAAGGAGGGGTTCGTCGTCCTCCCGTACTGCATGGACGACCCGGTGCTCTGCCGCAAGCTCGAGGACGCGGGGTGCGCGGCGGTGATGCCGCTCGCGGCGCCGATCGGGAGCGGCCTCGGCATCAAGAACCCGCACAACCTCTCGATCATCCTCGAGCACGCGCGCGTGCCGGTGCTGGTCGACGCCGGGGTGGGCACGGCCAGCGACGCGGCGATCGCGATGGAGCTCGGGTGCGACGGCGTGCTCATGAACACGGCCATCGCGCACGCGAAGCACCCGGTGCTCATGGCCGAGGCGATGCGCGAGGCCGTGTCGGCGGGCCGAAAGGCGTTCGAGGCGGGGCGCATGAAGAAGAGCCGCTACGCGAACGCGTCGAGCCCCGAGGCCGGCCTTATCGAATAGACTGCCGCACCGATGCTCCGCCTCGCCGTCGTCTCGACCCTGCTCACGTCCCTCGCCGTGGCCCCCGTGCAGTGCACGCGCGAGCCCGATCCGACGCTCCGCACCGAGGACTCCGCGGGCGACGCGCTCTGGCAGCTCTCCCTGGAGTTTCGCAAGAAGAACGACGAGGCGGCCGCCAAGGCGACCCTTCGGTTCTTGGTCGAGCGGTACCCCTCGAATCGCCACGTGGCCGAGGCGAAGCGGCAGCTCGCGGGCGAGGCCGCGCCCGCCGCGTCGGCCCCGTGAGGCCTCGCCGTCCGCGATGACGCGCGCTCCCCTCGTGGCGTCGGTGATGCTCATCACGCCCGAAGGCGTCGACGCGGCGTCGCTCCAGCGCGCGATCGAGGCCGGCGCGGGCGTGTTCGGGCGCGCGCTCGTGGTGCAGGCGCGCGCCAAGGCGAGCGAGGGCGAGGCGCGCCGCGTCGCGGGCCTCGTGGCCGACGCAGCGCGCGCGTGCAGCGTGCCGTTCGTGGTCAACGGCGCGGTGGGGCTCGCCCGCGAACTCGGCGCCGACGGCCTCCACGCCCCGGCGGCGATGCCCGCGCGGGGGTTGCGCTTGGCGCTGGGCGAGCTCTGGCTCTCGCGCGCCGCTCACGCCGCGGCGGACGTGCGCGAGGCCGCAGAGGCCGACCTCGACGCCGTCCTCGTGAGCCCCATCTACCCCGTGCCCGGCAAGGGCCCGGCCCGCGGCGTCGCGGCGCTCACCGAGGCCCGCGCGCTCGCGTCTGCGCGTGGCGCGCGCCGCGGGAGGCTCCGCGTGCTCGCGCTCGGCGGGATCACGCCCGAGCGCGCGGCGGCCTGCGTGCGCGCCGGGGCCGACGGCGTGGCCGTGATGCGCGCGGCGTTCGCGGAGCCCTCGCCGCGGCGGCTCTTCGAGGAGCTCCGCGCCGCTTTGCGCGAGGCGTCCGTCCAGGGGGATGCTACAGCGTCCTCGATGCTGACCTACGACGACACCCTCGCCGCGACGATCGAGCTGCTGCGGCGCCACGTGAGCGCGAGCCGCAGCGTCTCGCCGGGCGACCACATCATGAACGACCTCGGGCTCGACAGCCTCGCGGTGATGGAGCTCATCGCCGACGCCGAGGACCGCTTCGACGTGAGCATGCCCAGCGAGATGCTCGCCGGGCTCGCGACCGTCGACGACGTGGCGAAGGCGGTCATGAAGCTCTCGCGCCCCGCCTAGCCTCGAGGCGCCCGCAGCTACGCGCCGAGCTCCTCGTCTTCCATCGGGCCGAGATCCTCGCCCGAGAGCACGAAGAACGCCTCGCCGTAGCTCTCGAGGAGCGACAGCGCGTTGTCCATGTCTTCTTGGGTGTGGCCGCGCGTCACGTTCACGCGGAGGCGCTCCTCGCCGAGCTTCACGCCCGGGTAGGTGATGGGCACCATGAGCACCCCGCACTCGAGGAGGGCGACGTGCATGAAGAGGGTCTTGCGCTCGTCCCGGCACATGACCGGCATGATGTGCGTGTTGCTCGCGCCGAGGTCGAAGCCGATGCCCGTGAGCTTGCCGCGCATGTAGTCCGATTTTTGGTGCAGCTCCCGCACCATCGCGGGGCCGTCGGCCTCGAGCATGTCGAGGATGGTGCTCGCGGCGGCCACGATGGGGATCGGCAGCGACGCGCTGAAGAGGAAGCTCCGCGCGTTGTGCTTGACGAGGTCGATGATGACCTCGTCGCCGAGCAAGATGCCGCCGATGCCGCCGAAGGTCTTCGAGAACGTGGACACGACGATGGGCACGCGGCCGAGGAGCCCGTCGGCCTCGAGGATGCCGGTGCCCCGCTCGCCGAGCGTGCCGGTGCCGTGCGCGTCGTCCACGATGAGCACGGCGTCGTAGCGCTCGCAGATCTCCACGAACTCCTTGAGGTGCGCGCGGTCGCCGTCGAGCGAGTAGACGCCCTCGACGAGGACGATCGCGTTCTTGCGCTCGCGCGTCTTGAGGATGCGCTCGAGGCTGCGCGCCGAGTTGTGGTTGAAGAAGCGCACCTCGGGCGCCTTGCCGGGCACGCCCGCCGCGAGGAACGTGCCGTCGAGGATGCAGGCGTGGCTGAAGCTGTCGAGGATGAGCGTGGTGTCGCTGTCCGCGAGCGCCATGAGCGTGCCGAGCATGGCTTGGTAGCCCGTGGTGAACACGAGGCAGCTCTCGAAGCCGAACCACTTCGCGAGGCGCCGCTCGAGGTCGACGTGCTCCACCGTGGTCGCCTGCACGCGCGAGCTCGACAGGCCGCACGCGTACTTCTCCACCGCGCGGATGGCCGCCTCCTTCACCTTGGGGTGGTTCGTGAGGCCGAGGTAGTCGTTCGAGCTGAAGTTGACGATCGGCTTGCCGTCGATCTGCGTGTGCAGCCCGCCCGTCTCGAAGGCGCGAAAATAGGGGTAGACCTGCTTCTTGCGGGCGAGGTTGACGCGCGCGAGCTCGGCCTTCGCTTTGTCGTGGATGAAGCTCAAGGGGCTCCTTGGGGGGCGCCAGGCCGGCGCGGGAGAGGTTCGGGGACCAAGAAAAGCGCCGCGGCCGTGAGGGACGCGGACGCGCGCGGTACTTACACGAATCGTGCCGCGGCGGGTCGATTTCTGCGGGCGGAATTGCTGGAGGCTTCCGCGTCCGGCGTTGTAGAAACGGTGCACGCGCCGCGAACGGGGCGACCCACCCGGTGGCCCCCCGCGTTCCGCCTTTCGCGCCTCCCGACCGAAGAGAGACCCCATCGCCATGAAGACCCGACCGCTCGCGCTCGCCGCCGCCGCCACCCTGGCCTTCGCGCTCTCCCTGCTCCCCGGGTGCAGCAAGGACAAGCCGCAGTTCGCCGACGCCGCCGCCCAGGCCGAGAAGAAGCTCGAGGAGAAGAAGGCCCTGGGCGACAACGCCCCGAAGGAGGTGGAGGGCAAGAAGCTCAACGCGTTCTTCCCCGAGACGCTCGAGGGCGGCAAGCGGACCTTCACCACCGAGAAGCCCGGCTACGTCGAGGCGAAGTACCAGAAAGACGGCGCGGACCTCTGCACCGTGACCATCGCGGACCTGGTCGACAACGCCGACTCGAAGGACAAGTACGCCAAGTCGACCGAGAAGGTCGCCGGCTACCCCGTGACCACCTTCGGGAAGAAGCAGAGCATGCTGCTCGTGAAGGACCGCTACCAGGTGAAGATCATCAGCGACACGCTCACCCACGATCAGCGCAAGGCGCTGCTCGAGAAGGTGGACCTGAAGGGGGTCGCCGGCCTCTGAGCCCGCGTCTCTCGTAGGCCCGCTCCAAGAAACCACGCCCGATCAGGAACCCCATGACCAACAACCTCGAAGAGCTCCTCTCGTCGCTGCCCGAGTCGAACATGACCGTTCGACTGCTCAACTTCCTTGACTATCTGGTGCCGGGGGAGTGGAACAACATCACGAGCCTGCACCTGGCCGTGCGGGAGGCCACGGGCGAGACCGACGAGGACGTCATCGGCGCCGTCGCCGGCCGCGCGATCGAGCTCTACATGGACGAGGACACGGGCTACCAGGGCGCGGTGCGGCTCTACTCGATGGTCGACTCGGCCTCGACGTTCGCCGGCTTCACGTCGATGGCCGCCAAGCTCGGCGAGGACGTCGAGTGGCTCGGGTTCCTCGAGTCGGTCACCCCCAAGCTCGAGACCACGCAGGCCATCGACGCCGGCCTCAAGCTCGCGTGCGAGCTCGGCGCCTTCTGCATGACCAACGGCCTCCCGGGCGACAGCATCGGCGACTTCATGGGCGCCGTCGCCAGCTCCGCCAAGGAGGACAAGATGCGCCTCGCGGCGTGGATCGCGTGCGACTGCTTCCTCCCGCTCGGCCCCGACTTCATGCTGAAGATCATCGAGACCACCGAGCGCGCGAGCGAGAGCGACTTCATGCAGAGCGGGCTCTTCCAGCGGGTGGCGAGCTTCCTCCCGGGCGGCGGCGTCGACGAGAAGAAGCAGCTCATCGGCGAGAACGTCCGCGCGGCGGAGGGCTACGTGAACGGCTTCGTCGCCGAGCGCGGCCTCAGCCACGAGGGCGTGCTCTCGCGCGTGAAGGAGTTCATCGACGTCAACGAGGACCGCCTCGACTACGCGTCGGCCATCCTCGACATGTCGACCAACGTGTTCCTCCACACGGGCACGCAGTCGGTCGCGCGGCGGTGCATCACGCGCGCCTACGGCGAGATCTGACCGTGACCGAGGCCGCAGACGACCTGCACATCCCGACCGTCGACCTCGCCGACCTCGCGGACGGCGCCGAACCCGCGCGACGCCTCGCGGCCCTCGCGGCGCTCCGCCAGGGCTTCGGCGAGCTCGGGCTCGTGTACGTGCGTGGGCACGGCGTGGGGCCGATGGCGGGCCTGTACGATCGGTTCCTCGACTTTACCGCGCGCCCCGCGGCCGAGAAGGAGGCCTACAACCGAAAGGACCTTTACTACCAGCGCGGCTGGACGCCTCCGAACACCGAGCAGGCGGTCGTCGCGGGCGGGCAGCCCGACTTCAAGGAGTGCTGGTTCGCGGCGCCCACGCCCATGCCCCCCGAGCTGCAGGTCCAGTTCCCGGAGGTGTACGCGGACAACGTGTGGCCCGCGGGCGACGCGGTGTTCCCCGACCTCTGCCAGGCGCGCGGCGCCGAGCTCCACCGCGTGGGCCTCGCCCTCGTGCGCGGCGCGGCGGAGGCGCTCGGCCTCCCGCCGGACGCGCTCTCCGACCTCTGCGAAGGGGGCCCCCACATCTTCCGCCTGCTGCGCTACCTGCCGCTGACCGCGGCGCAGGTCGAGCAGAAGGTGCTGTGGAGTGAGGAGCACACCGACTTCAACCTGCTGACGCTGCTGCCCGGCGGCCGCTTCCACGACCCCGAGGGGCGGGTGGCGAGCCCGCCGTCCACGCGGAGCGGCCTCTACCTGCGCACGCGCGGCACCGCCGAGCACCCGAGCGGGCGCATGGTCCGCGGGACGGCGCCCGAGGGCTGCATCGTCGCGCAGGTCGGCCAGCAGCTCGAGATGCTCACGGGCGGCGCGTTCCTGGCGACGCCGCACGTCATCACCGCGCCGGGCGTCCCGGGGTGGTCGCGCCTCTCCGCGGCGCACTTCGTCCACGTCCACGCGCACACCACGCTGTTCCCGCTGCCGCCGTTTCGCACGCCCGAGACCGAGCGCGCGTACAGCCCGCCGGTCCTCGCCGGCACGTACGGTCTGAAGACCCTCGTCGACATCGGCCTCGCCCCGGCGAGCGCGCTCGCGTCGCTTGGCTACCGGCACTACGACCGCCTCGCCAAGCTCCGCGAGGCGTGAGCGCGGCAGGCGAGGGCGCGGTCGGCTAGCTAGCTAGAGCGCCGCGAGGAGCTTGGGGCCCGCCCAGTCGTGGAACGCCGTCGCGAGCGTCCGCACCGCCTCTGCGTCGCCGCGCTCGATCGTCGCGACGATCGTGGCGACGGCCTCGGCGTGTTGTGCGGGCGACGAGCGAATGCTCGCGAAGACGTGGGCGAGGTCCCGCACGGTCGACGCGTTCCAGTGGACGAGCATCGTGTAGATGGGGTTGTGGGTCGCCGCGGCCGTCGCGAGCCCGAAGGTGAGCACAGCGGCCTCGAAGGCCTCCGGATCGCCGGAAGCCGCGGCCTCCTTCATCCCCTCGGCGGCCGCCTTGAGCGCGCGCACGTCGCCGGGCTTGCGGCGCTGCGCCGCGAGCGAGAGCATCTCGACGTCGAGCAGGCGCCGCACCTCGAGCAGCCCCTTCAAGAACTCGCGCGAGACCCGGCCCTTGCGCGGCGTGAGGAAGGTGGCGACGACGTCGGGGCTGAGCGAGGCGCGCGGATCGAGCACCACGGTGCCGCGTCGCCGCACGGGCCGCACGAGCTTGTGGACCTCGAGGAACTTCGTCGCCTCGCGGATCACGCTGCGCGCCACCCCGAACTCGCGCTCGAGCTCTTCTTCCTTCGGCAGGATCGACCCGACCGCGACCTCGCCGCCCACGATCCGCGCCATGAGCTCGCGGGCGACCGCGTCCGCCTTGCGCCCGCCTTCGGGCGGGAGTCTCTTCACCATGGCCAGCATCTTAGAGCGGACATATCGCGCCGTGTCTAAAAACGGAGCGGCTCAGAACGACGTGGTGAGGACGCCGGGGCTCAGCGTCCCGGTGGGGACGTTGTCGTTCTTCGAGGGCCGCGTCGCGAAGTAGACCGTGGTGCCCACGCCGGCGCCCACCACCGCCGCGCTGCCGAGGACGATGAGCCAGGTCGGCACGCCGGAGCCGCCCTCGGCCTCGAGCGCGACCGGGAGCGTGCGCGTCTCGTCGTCGCGGAGCTGGACGTCTTGCTGGAAGGGACGCCGCCCCTTCGCCGTGACGCGCACGAGGTAGCCGCCGGACGGGAGCTTGGCTCGATGGTGCCCGATCGCGACCGCCCGCCCGTCGATGAAGATCGCGGCGTCGGCCGGCGTGGCGTTGACGATGAGGGTGCCCTCGTGGCGCACGGCGACGAGGCGCAGCTCCACCGGGGTCGACACCGTGGGCTTGCCCGACACGGTGAGGGTGAGCTCCTGGAAGCCCGCCTTCTTCGCCGTCACCTTGTGGGGCCCGAGGTCCGCGATGAAGGGCTCGGTCGGGGCCTCGACGGGCGCCCCGTCGACCGAGACCTCGGCGCCAGGCTCGCTCACGCGGAAGAGCAGGGTGGTCGTGAGCGCGGCGAACGCGCTCGCCGCTTGCTCGGCCTCGGCGCGGTCGGCGGGCGTCAGCAGCCCGCCCCCGAGGCTCTGGTAGCGCCGCACGAGCCGCAGCGCGTCCGCGTAGGCGTGCATGGTCTTGGCGCACGTCGCCATGTTCCAGAGCAGGCGCGGGTCGGGGAAGAGCTCGTAGGCCGCCTGAAACTTGTAGAATGCACCTTTCGCGTCGCCGAGCGCGAAGAGGCCCTTCGCGGCCTCGTACTCCCGGCGCGCGGGCGGCGGTAGGGTCTCGGCGATCGTCGGCGGGGCCGCAGGGCTGGGCGCGGCGGGCGCGGCGGAGGGAGGCGCCGAGGCGCTGGCGGTCGCGGCGCTGGGCGCGCCCTTCGGGGCCCGGGGCGGCTTCGGCTTGGCGAGGGCGGGGGTTCCCAGCGCCGCGAGGGCCACGAGCGCGAGCACCCACGCGCCGACGCGGCCGGTTCGCCGCGTGATCGAGCGGGGCGTGCGTGGCCCCGCCGCGGGGCGCGAGGGGCGGTTCGGTGCGTGCGAAGCCAAGGGCATGTCCGTGGGTAGCAGGAGCCCGCGCAGAATACGCCCTCACCGCGGGCGCCGCCTCCGTTTTTTCTCGGCCGCGCCGGGGCCCTCACGCTCGCGCGCCCAGACCCGCCGCGGTGCGCTACGGTGCCCCTCGGAGGAAGCACAGCATGCCGGTGGTGGAGACGAAGATCGATCCGAGCAGCGAGGCCTTTCGCCAGAACCGCGCCGACATGCTCGCCGAGATCGACAAGCTGCGCGCGATCGAGGGCAAGGTGCGCGAGACCGAGGCGCGGGCGCGCGACAAGTTTCACAAGCGCGGCCAGCTGCTCCCGCGAGAGCGGGTCGCGCTGCTGCTCGACCGCGGATCACCTTTCCTCGAGCTCTCGACGCTGTGCGGGCTCCGCTACCACGACGACAGCGACGGCTCCCTCGCAGGTGGCAACACCATCGTGGGCATCGGCTACGTGTCCGGTGTGCGGGCGCTGGTCGTCGCGAACAACGCGGCCATCAAGGGCGGCACGATGTCGCCGTGGGGCGTGCAGAAGACCCTGCGCGCCCAAAAGATCGCCCTCGAGAACAAGCTGCCCGTCGTCGTGCTCGTGGAGAGCGGCGGCGCCAACCTCCTCTACCAGCAGGAGATCTTCGTGCCCGGGGGCGAGGCGTTCTACAACCAGGCGAGGCTCTCCGCGGCGGGGATCCCGCAGATCTGCGTCGTGCACGGCTCGAGCACGGCGGGCGGGGCGTACCTGCCCGGCCTCTCCGACTACGTGATCATGGTGCGGAACAAGGCCAAGGTGTTCCTCGCGGGCCCGCCGCTGCTGAAGGCCGCCACGGGCGAGATCGCGACCGACGAGGACCTCGGCGGCGCCGAGATGCACTGCCAGGTGGCGGGCACCGCCGAGCTGCTCGCGGAGGACGACGCCGACGGCGTGCGCATCGCCCGCGAGGTGCTCGCGAAGCTCGGGTGGGCGCGCATCGAAGGGGGGCGGCAAGGGGACGGCCGCGCGCCGCGGTACTCCCCCGACGAGCTCTGCGGCGTCGTGCCCGTCGACTACCGCAAGCCGTACGACTGCCGCGAGGTCATCGCGCGCATCGTCGACGGCTCGGAGTTCTTGGAGTTCAAGGCCCTCTACGACGGGCAGCTCGTGTGCGGCCGCGCCGAGATCGACGGGCACCCCGTGGGCCTCATCGGCAACAACGGCCCCATCACCGAGCGGGGCTCGGTGAAAGCCGCGCAGTTCATCCAGCTCTGCTGCCAGGCGGACGTGCCCATCGTGTACCTCCAGAACATCACGGGGTACATGGTCGGCACGAAGGCCGAGCAGGCCGGCATCGTGAAGCACGGCTCGAAGATGATCCAGGCGGTCGCGAACGCGACTGTGCCGCAGCTCACGGTCGTGATCGGCGCGTCGTTCGGCGCCGGCAACTACGGCATGTGCGGCCGCGGGTTCGGCCCGCGGTTCATCTTCGCGTGGCCCAACTCGCGGACCGCCGTCATGGGCGGCGAGCAGGCGGCGCGCGTCATGTCGATCGTCATGGGCGAGAAGATGGCGCGGCAGGGCAACCCGGTGCCCGAGTCGGTCTTGATGGAGATGGCGCAGCCCATCATCGATCAGTTCGACAAGGAGTCGCACGCGTGGAACTGCAGCGCGCGCCTGTTCGACGACGGGCTCATCGACCCGCGTGACACGCGCCGCGTGCTCGCGCTCACGCTGTCGATTTGCCGCGAGTCACGGGTCCGGGAGCTGTCGCCCAGCACCTTTGGCGTCGCGAGGATGTGAGAGGAGCGATCGAGATGACCCGACTGAGCAAAGTGTTGGTCGCCAACCGCGGCGAGATCGCGGCGCGCGTCATTCGTACGTGCCGAAGGCTCGGCGTCCGCACCGTGGCCGTCTACTCCGACGCCGATCGGGGCGCCCCCCACGTGCTGGCGGCCGACGAGGCCGTGCACATCGGGCCCTCGCCCGCCCGCGAGTCGTACCTCGTGGCCGAGAAGCTCCTCGCGGCGGCCCGCGCCACCGTGGCCGACGCGGTGCACCCGGGCTACGGCTTCCTGTCGGAGAACGAGGAGTTCTCGCGCGCCTGCGCCGAGGCCGGCATCCTCTTCGTCGGGCCGCGCCCCGAGGCCGTGCGGCTCATGGGGAACAAGCGCCAGGCCAAGCTGCGCATGCTCGCCGCGGGCGTGCCGTGCATCCCCGGGTACGAAGGCGAAGACCAGTCGGACGAGGCGCTCGCGCGCGAGGCGCTCCGCATCGGGCTGCCCGTCATGGTGAAGGCGGCCGCCGGGGGAGGCGGGCGAGGGATGCGCCTCGTCACCGCGCCGGAGGCCCTCGCGGAGGCGATCCGCTCCGCGCGCTCCGAGGCGGAGAACGCCTTCGGCAGCGGCGAGCTCATCCTCGAGAAGGCGGTCGTGAGCGCGCGGCACGTGGAGATCCAGGTCTTCGCGGACGCCCACGGAAACGTCGTGCACCTCGGCGAGCGCGACTGCTCGGTGCAGCGCCGCCACCAGAAGATCGTCGAGGAGTGCCCGTCGCCCGCCGTCTCGCCCGCGCTCCGCCAGGCGATGGGCGAGGTCGCCGTCGCCGCGGCGCGCGCGATCGACTACCTCGGCGCCGGCACGATCGAGTTTCTGCTCGCGCCGACAGGTGAGTTCTATTTCATGGAGATGAACACGCGGCTCCAGGTCGAGCACCCGGTCACCGAGCTCGTGACCGGGACCGATCTGGTCGCCTGGCAGCTGGCGGTCGCCGCGGGCGAGCCGCTCCCGCTGTCCCAGGCGGCGATCGACTGGCGCGGCCACGCGATCGAGGTGCGCCTCTGCGCCGAGGACCCCGCTCGCGAGTTCATGCCCCAGACCGGGCGGATCGTGGCGCTCGAGCTCCCGGAGGGCGAGGGCGTCCGCGTCGACCACGGCCTGGCGCAGGGGCGCGAGGTGAGCCCGTTCTACGACTCGATGGTCGGCAAGCTGATCGCGCACGGCGCCACGCGCGAGGACGCGCGCCGCCGCCTCGTCGCCGCCCTCGAGCGGCTCGCCCTGCTCGGGGTCGTGACGAACAAAGAGCTGCTCCTCCACGTCCTCCGCCACCCGGCGTTCGCCTCGGGCGAGTACGACACGGGCTTCGTGCCCGCGCACCTCCCGAGCGCGACCCTCGCGGGCCTCGGCGCGCCGACCGACCGGCAGCTCGCGGTGGCGGCGGCCGCGCTGTTCCACGCCGACGCCGAGGCCCTGCGTCTCGCCTCGGACCTCTCCTCCGAGCTCGTCGGGTGGAGCAGCTCGTACGCGCCCAGCGTGCCGCTGAAGCTCACGAGCGGCGGCGCGGAGCGCGTGGTCGTGGTGCGCCCGCTCGGCGGCGGCGGCTACGAGGTCGAGCT
>DAORJJ010000184.1:0-11396 GCA_035439005.1 Polyangiaceae bacterium
GCCGGCGCCTACGGGCTCGCCCACCGCGCCGGCGCCCACGGCGCCCGCCCCCTCTGCGCCCGCGACCCACGCCGCGGCCGTCCCGTCGCCCCGCACGCCCGCCACCGCGAAGCCGCCCCCGGCGCCGAAGCCCACTGCGGCCGAGCCCGCCACCGAGCCCGGGTACTTGAGCTTCGACACCTACCCGTGGACCAAGGTGTCCGAGGGCGGCCGCGCGCTCGGCACGACGCCCCTCAACCGTGTCGCGCTCTCGCCCGGCACCCACACCCTCACGCTCGAGAACTCGGAGCAGGGCATCTCGAAGACGCACGTCGTCGTCATCAAGAGCGGCGAGACCACGCGCGGGCGCCTCGGCCTGAAGTGACGCGCCAGGCGTCATCTCGCGCTATAGTCCCGCGGTGATGGGAGGCGTGATGGGAGGCGTGATGGGAGGCGCGACGCGAGGCGCGACGCGAGGGGGCCCGAGGCCGGTCGTGAGGCGCGCCGCCGCGGCGTTGGTCGGCGGGGTCGCGGCGCTCGCCGGGTGCGGCGACTCGGCCCCATCCAACGGCTCGTATTCGCTCGTTTTTCCGTCGGTCGCGGCCGCGGTGGCGTCGGAGTCGGTGCAGGTCTTCGTGTTCGACGCGCCGGCCAACAAGCGCGCCACCCTGTGCAGCGAGCTCATCTCGGCCCGGCGAACGCGCCGCCCGCTGAACCCACTCACGCAGGGCCCCGCGGTGCGCGTCTGCGACGCCCAGTCGGGCCAGGGCGAGCTCACGGTCGGCTACGGCGACCGCGCCTTCCTCGCCGTCGCCTTGCGCCAGGGCGAGGACTTCCTCATCGGCTGCGCGCTCGAGAACGTGGGAACGGGCGACGCCCCCACGAAGGTCTTCCTCGCGCCGGCGAGCACGAAGGTCACGGTGCCGGCCACCACGTGCAGCACCCTCTCCGACGCCTGCGGTGGACGATGCAAGTAGCGCGCGCCCGGCCGCAGCCGCCCGACACGAAGCGCCCGGGGGAGCCATGATCGTTCGTCGATTCGCGCGGTGGGTGAGCATGGGGGGCGCCGTCGCGTCCGTCGGGTGGGCCGCCGCCGGCTTCCTGGGCGGCGCCGCGACCGGGGGCTGCGCGCCGGAGGGCCCGGCCGCCAAGCCGAGCGAGCCCATCGTCATCGGCGTGTCCTTTGGCCTGTCGGAGTCGCTCGCCTCGTTCACGGAGTCGCTCCAGAAGGCGGTGCGCGCCGCCGAGGGGCAGATCAACGCCTCCGGAGGGCTGCTCGGCCGGCCCGTGCGCTTCGACGTCGTCGACGATCGCAGCAACAACAAGGAGTACATCGACGGCGTCGCGCAGGGCTTCATCGCGTCCAACGTGGCGGCGGTCATCGGCCCGGTGGGAAGCTCGCAGGTCGATCGCATCCAGGCGGCCTTGCGTGGCCGGCAGATCCTCCTCATCTCGCCGTCGGCCACGTCGACGACCTTGACCTCGATCCAGCCCGCGAAGGACCGCTACCTCTTCCGCACCGTGCCGTCGGACGAGTTCCAGGTGAAGGCGCTCGTGCGGCTCGCCCGCCTCGGCCCCGCGGGCTTCGACGCGCCCGCCGCGGGCGACGCGGGCGCGGGCGACGCAGGCGGCGACGCGGGCGACGCGGGGCCGCCCTCGGCGGAGGCGTGCCCGCGCATGTTCATCGTCCACGCTGACAACAAGTACGGCGGCCCGATGGCCGACGCGCTGGAGGCGTCCTACCCCGGCCCCGGGCGCCAGGTCGTGGGGCGCGTGAAGGTGGCGGAGGAGGTGGTGGCGAGCTACGACGCCGTCGTCGCGCAGGTGCTCGCCGCCAAACCCGACTGCCTCGCGCTCATCCAGTACGACGACGTCGGGGGCGCGCTGACGCGGGCGATCGACAAGGCGCGCCGCGACAACCCCACGGCCCTCCCGCCGCGCTTCTTTCTCATGGGCACCGACGGCGTCTACACGAGCGGCTACCTCGAGAACAGCCGCGACGACAAGGGCAACCCGGCGTCGCGCAACGCCGCGGAGGGCGTGTACGGCACGAACCCCGACACGAACCCGCCCACGCCCGAGTACAACGAGATGAAGAACATCTTCACCGCGTACTTCCCGCTGAAGGCGGGCGAGGAGGTGCCCGCGTTCGTGGCGAACACCTACGACGCGGCCGTGCTCATCGCGTTGGCCATCCAGCAGGCTGGCAGCGCGACCGACCGGGTGAAGATCCGCGACGCGCTCTTTCAGGTCTCGCGCGGAGGGAAGGCGTACTCGCCCGCGCAGCTCAACGAGGCCCTGCTCGCCATCCGGCAGGGCGACGACGTCGACTACAACGGCGCCTCGGGCACCGTCGACTTCGACGACAACGGCAACGTGGAGGGCGGGTTCATCGTGTGGAAGGTCGAGAAGGGCCAGTTCGTGACCGCCGGGCGCATCCCGCAGAAGGACCTCGGCAACTAACGAGGCGCGAGCCCGCGCCGCGCGACACGAGGCCTGCGCTGCGGCGCCGCGCGTAGCGCCCGCTCGTTACTCTTTCCAGAGGAACTTCCAGGGGTTGTGCTTGAGGTCGCGCACCATCTCCTGCACGTCGTCGTAGATCGCCTCGTCCATCACGAGCGAGCCCACGGTGCCCTCGCCCTTCTTGATGTGCGTGACGATCGCCTGCGCGTCCGCGGCCGTGGCGTTCGCGCGCGCCGCGAGCTGGGCGACCTCGTCGAGGGTCTTCTTGAGCTTGGCCTGCTCCTCCGGGCTGCCGACGGTCGCCGAGACCCGGTTGATGTTGGCCATCGCCTCCTTCGCGTCCTTCAGCAGCGGGCCGGAGTCGCGCTGAAGCTCCTGCGAGATGCGGTCGATGTTGTCGATCGTGCGCGCGATCTTCGGGTTGTCGACGTAGCGGATCTTTGCGTCGTGGGTGAGCTGGTTCGCCTCGGCGGAGAGCGCCTCGAGGTTGGCGACCGTGCGGTTGATGCGCTCGCGGTTGTCGCTGAGCACGCCGTTCAGGTTCTTCAGGAGGCCGGCGGTGTTCGTCGCGATGTCGGAGATGAGCTCGCGGTTGTTGCGGATGCCGTTCATCGTCGTGTCGAGCAGCTCGTAGGCCTTCGCGAGGAAGAGATCGAGGCGCGGCGGGTCGATGCCCTTGACGATCGCGTTCTCCTTCAGCGCGGGCTTGCTCACCGAGCCGGGCTCCACGGCCATGAACTGCTCGCCGAGCACGCCCTGCGTGGTGACGTAGAAGTCGGCGTCCTCGTGGATGGCGTCTTGGACGCGCTTCTCGAGGGCGATCTTCGCGCGGATGAGGGTGCGCCGGTTCGTCTTCGGGTCGACGACGCCGCCCATGAACCTGAGGTCCTCGACCTTGCCCACCTTCACGCCGGCGACGCGCACGGGCGCCCCGGTCTGGAGGCCGCCGGGGTTGTCGAAGTCGACGTACAGCGTGTAGGTCTTCTCGAACGACAGGCCGCCCATGATGAGGAGAAAGCCGCCAAGGATCGTCATCGACACGAGGATGAGGATGCCGACCTTGACCTCGATGGAACGCTCTTTTGCCATTCTTCGCGGAGCTCCCGGGCGGCAAGTGACGAAGAGGCGCTCGCCCGCAGCCAAGTTATAGAGCAACGCGTCGCGCCGCGGGGAAGAAGGCTTCTCGCGGCGTGGCGTTTTCCCGCTCGCTCGCCGCGCGGAGAGGTCGCGCCTCGTCCTCCGCGGGCGGCGGCTACATTTCCATGGGGCCGGTGGCGTGGCCGCGGATGAACTGGTGCACGACGCCGTCCTCGCAGCGCTGGAAATCGTCTTGCGTCCCGAGCATCTTCACGTGGCCTTTGTAGAGCATGACGATCCGCTGGGCGATCGAGAAGATGCTCGTGAGGTCGTGGCTCACCACGATCGACGTGACGCCGGTGGAGTCCGACAGCTCGTGGATGAGCCGGTCGACGCGGCGCGCGCTCACGGGGTCGAGCGAGGTCGTGGGCTCGTCGAAGAGCACGTAGCGCGGGTCGAGCGAGAGCGCCCTCGCGATCGCGACGCGCTTTCGCATGCCGTCGCCCAGCTCGGTGGGGTACTTGTCCGCGAAGTCTTGCATGTGGACCCGCACGAGGAAGCGCTTGCCCTCCTCGAGCGCCTCCTTCTGGGTCATGTTCTTGTGCTTGCGGAGCGGCAGCGCGATGTTCTCGACGCACGTGAGGCTGTCGAAGAGCGTGGAGTGCTGGAACACCATCGCGCACTTCTTCCGCACTGGGCCCATGCGGACCTCGTCGAACTTCGAGACCTCCTCGCCGTCGAGCCAGATCTCGCCCGAGTCGGGATAGAGCAGCCCGACGAGGTGCTTGATGAGCACGCTCTTGCCGACGCCGGAGGCGCCGATGATGAAGAAGACCTCGCCCTCCTTCACCTCGAACGAGACGCCGTGGAGCACGGCCTTCGGGCCGAACGACTTCTTGATGTCGATGAACTGGATGCCGCGCTTGCCCGGCGTGACGGGGGGCGCGACGAAGGCGGGGGGCTTGGGGTTCTGCGCGCTCACGGGCACTAGCCAGGGAAGATGATGAAGCCGGCCGCGGAGATGAAGAAGTTCAACATGATGATCGCGAGGGAGGTGTTGACCACGGCGCGGGTGGTGGCCCAGCCGACGCCCTCGGAGCCGCCGAACGTGGAGAGCCCGCAGTACCCGCTCACGATGGGGATCGCCGCGCCGTAGGCGATGCACTTCGTGAGCCCGATGGTGACGTCGCCCACGTCGACGAGCTTGGCGTTGAAGAAGGTCGCGAAGGGCACGTCGAAGGCGACGTACGCGGTGACCGCGCCCGAGCAGAAGGCGATCGCGCCCGCCCACACGATGAGCATGAGGGTCATGACGATGCTCGCCTTGAAGCGAGGCACGAGGAGAAAATCGATGGGGTCGGCCGCGCACATGCGCAGCGCGTCGACCTGCTCGGTCACCACCATGCTGCCGATCTCGGCGGCGATGCCCGCGCCCACGCGGGTAGCGAGCATGAGCGCCCCGAGCGAGGCCGCGAGATCGCGCACGAGCAGCTCGAGGTACGTGGCCCCGAGGAGCGTGAAGTCGGGCACGACGCGCTTGGCCTGCAGGCCCGACTGGTACACGAGGATCATGCCGATGAAGCCCATCGTGCACGTGAGGAAGAAGAGCGACTTGTTACCGATCTCGTACATCTGCAGGGCCATGGCGCGCGGCTCGCGCTTGCCCCGGAAGCTGTAATACAGCGTGCGCACGAAGACCGAGTAGAGGTCGCGCCCGCCGAGCGCGAGGTCGATGGCCGCGGCGCCGAGCGTGCCGAACACGCCCCCGTCGTCGTCGGGGGCGGCCTCGGAGGCTGGGGTGGTCTCGGTGTGCTCTGCCGCCATGTCGCTTCAGCCGAGCACGAGGCTGACGAGGTAGTCGAGGAGGAGGATGCCCGCGGCGCTCGCCACGACCGTGGCGTTCACGGAGCGGCCCACGCCGGGGGCGCCGCCGGTGGTGCTGATGCCGAAGTGGCAGCTCGCGAGCCCGATGACGAAGCCGAACACGACGCTCTTCACGAGGCCGTTGGCGACGTCGGAGAAGTTGAGGAGGCCGCCGGTGAGGCCGTTGAAGAACGTGCGCGGCTCGACCGAGAGCAGGCCCTTGCCGGTGTACGCCGCGCCGAAGAGCGCGAGCGAGTCGGCGAAGAGGGTCATGAGGAAGAGCGTGACGACGATGCCGACGAAGCGGGGCGCGATGAGGAACGCGATGGGGTCGATCGCGAGCACGCGGAGGGCGTCGAACTGCTCGGTGACCACCATGGTGCCGAGCTCGGCGGTGTTGTTCGCGCCGACGCGGCCGGAGATCATCAGCGCGCACAGGAGCGGCGCGACCTCGCGGAGCGTGCTGAAGCCTGCGCCCCACCCGAGCAGCCCCTCGGCGCCGTAGCGCTTCACGATGGGCGCGGCCTGGACGACCATGATGGCGCCCGTGAAGAGGGCGGTGACCACCACGATGGGCAGCGATTTGACCGCCATCTTGTAGAGGTTCTTCCACAGCTCCGAGCGGTCGATGCGCCCCGAGAAGAGGCCGACCGTGATCTTCCCGAGCAAGATCGCCATGCCGCCCGCGGTGAACGCGATCGAGAAGAACGCCGCGCCCATGCTCTTCAGGATCGGGTGCTCGTCGGCTGTGTCGGTCCCGGGCTGCGCCATGGCAACCCAGCACGCTACCACGACGCTCGCGAGCCGCGACACCATATCCCGCGCTGTGAGGGGCTCCCTCACGCCCCCCTCGCCGGTGCCGCTGGATGCGTTCTGTGTGAGGGCGTTCCCCTCACGCTCCCCCCTCACGCTCCCCGCTCACGCTCCCCCCATTGTGGGTGCGCGGCGCGGCCGGGTCAGTCCGGGTTGAAGAACCACTCGATGGTGCCGAGGGCCAGCGCGTTCACCGCCGCCACTCCCAGCGCGAGCAGGACCCCCAACGCGAACCCGAGGACGGAGCGACGAGTGCGTGCAAAATACACGGGAAGCGCGAGCACGCCGAACACGACGAGCGCGGCGTCGCGGCTCGTCGCGGGCCACGAGCGCTCGCGCGCCTCGGGCGAGAGCCGCCGCTCGTCGCGCAGCACGACGGCGAAGAGGGCCCCGGTCGTGACGGCGAACGACACCAAGATCTCGAGCAGCTCGAGCACGGCGAGAGTCTCGCAGCCAGCGCCGCGCGCGTCGAGCGCGCCGTCGCGCGCGTGCAAGCGGCCCGCGCCATGGTACGCTGGTCCGATGGTGAGGGTGCTCGTGGTGCGCGTCGGGTGGGTTGCCGTCGTGGGGGCGCTCTTCTTCGGCCGCGACATGTGCCTCGGCGGGAGCAAGCGACCCGCGCCGCCGCCCGAGCCAGACAAGCGTGACTCGTCGCTCGACGTCGGCGCCTCGGCCCCGGCGCGGGTGGCGCTCGCGGACCAGGTGCAGCCAACGAGGAGAGTGACTCATGGGTGACGCGCGCGCGTGGATGCTCAGGTTCGGCTGGCTGACGGTCGTCGGCGGCCTCTTGACCCACCGGGACATGTGCTTGGGCGGGGGCAAGCCGCCCGAGCCCTCCAACATCGACAGCGGCCCCGTCGACTCGTCGTCGGACACCGGCAAGGACGCCCGCAACCGCGCGCCCCGCCCGGTCGAGCGGGTCTCCGCGCCCGCCGCGCCGGTCGGCCGCGAAAAGGTCTGACCTGATGACCGCGCGGGCGCGGACCGCCGTGCTCGACCCGCTCGCAGCGCTCGACCGCGCGCGGCGCTCGGTCGTGCGCGCGTCGGGCCCGCTCGCGCGGTGGCTCCTCGTCGATCGCGAGGCGCGCGTGGCGTTCTTCGGCTGCGTGGGCCTCGTCGTCGCGTTCGGCTTCGCGCTCGCGTGCCCCGGGTGGGCCATCGGCGTGGGCACCGTGGTGCTCGGCGTGCCCCACGTCATCTCCGACGTGCGCTACCTCGTCGTGCGTCGCGGCCTCGCGCGGCGCGCGTCGCTCTACGCGGGCGTGCTGGTCGCGGTGGTGGGCACGCCGCTCGGCCTCGGCCTCCGCGCGGCCGTCGTCGGCGCCGCGATCGCCGTGGTGTTCGCGCGGGCGAGCGTCGCGCGGCGCGCGGGGGTGCTCCTCGGCCTCGCCGCCGCCTTCGCCCTCGCGTGGGTGTACCGCGGCCTCGCGGAGCTCGCGTACTTGCACGCCCACAACCTCATCGCGCTCGGCTTCTTTGCGCTGTTCGCGCGTCGCATGCGCGGCGTGGCGTGGCTGCCGCTCGCGCTCTTCGCCGTGCTCGCGGCGTTCCTCCTCGGACCCACCGCGGTGCCCGCCCTCACGTGGACGGGCGCGCTCACGCGGGCGCCCGCGGGCCTCGATCCCTTCACGCTGGTCTCGCAGCTCGCGCCCACGGTCGAGAGCTCGTGGGCGGTGCGGGGGGTCGCGTTCTTCGCGTTTGCGCAGGCCGCGCACTACGTCGTGTGGCTCCGCCTGGTGCCCGAGCTCGAGCGCCCGTCGCCGCGGCCCCGCTCGTTCCGCCAGACGGGGCGCGCCCTCGTGCGCGAGCTCTCCCCGTACGTCGTCGCGTTCTTCGCCCTCGGCACGCTGGTGTTCGTGGTCTGGGGCCTGCGCGACCTCGCGGGCGCGCGCATCGCGTACCTCCAGAGCGCGTTCTTCCACGGGTATCTGGAGCTCGCGGTGCTCGCGCTCTTCGCCGCGGAGGGCCTCCCGGCGCCCCCGCGCGAGCCGGGCGCGGTCCCCGACGCGGCGTGAGCGACCTCGCCCTCCGCTACGCGTTCGCCTTCGTCGCGACCCAGCTCGTCGAGTGCCCGATCTACGCGCGCGGGCCGCTGCGTGGCCACCGCCGCCCCGTGGTCGCCGCGTTCGGCGCGTCGCTGCTCACGCACCCCTTCGCCGCGCTGCTGCTGCCCGCGCTGCTCGGCCGGGTGGTCGAGCGCCCCGTGTGGGTGCCCGGCGTCACGACGCTCACGGCGGACTTCGCGCTCCGCGTTGCGGCGTTTGGCCTCGTGTCGGAGGGCTTCGCGGTGCTCGTGGAGGCCGCGTACCTGCGCGCGCTCGGCGTCCGGCGCGCGTTCGGGTGGTCGCTGCTCGCCAACGGCGCGAGCGCCGGCCTCGGCGCGGCGCTCACGCTGACGCTGGGCTTCCCCTGAGTCAGGGCTTGGGCGCGCAGGTGCCGGGGTCACGGTCCTTCGGCTGCGAGCGCGCGAGCTCGCGCGTGCTGCCGTCGCGGAGCACGAGGGTGATGGTCTCGAAGGGGTAGTCGGACGAGCCGCGGCACGCGACCTCGAAGAACGCGAAGCCCTCGGGGTCGCTGCGCACCGTGGCGCAGTGGTCGCCGTAGGGGCCGCGCGTCTCCACCGCCTCTGCGACGTTCTCGATGGGCGCGAGGAAGCGCACGAGCTCGTCGCGGGTGGTGAGCGCGCCCACCTCGTCGCCCCGCGTGTACACGTAGTGCGCGTAGCTGGGCTCCGGCGGACGCGCGCCGCCCGAGTAGCCGTCGTTGCTCGACCAAGCGGTCGGACCGCGCGGGGCGGACGCGGCGACGACCTTGGCCTCGCACGCCGCGCGGTTGGTCGCGCTGGCGCAGGGCACGCCCGTGAAGGCCGTGCGGTTGCCGTACGAGGGCGCGGGCGGCCGCGCCGCGTCCGACTCGCCCCCATCGGGCGAACCCGCGTCGAGCCCCGCGTCGACGGGCGCGGGCGCGGGTCCTGGCGTGGGCTCTCCGCCGCCGGAGACGACGATCGCGAGGTAGTCGACGGGCGGAGTGGGCTTCAGGTCTCCGACGCCGGAGAGACACACCTTCTGAAACTGGCTCACGTCGAGGTGCTTGTCGCTCGTCGTAGAAGCGCCGCTCGAGGCGCAGGCGGCGAGGGAGGCGAGCGAGGCGAGGGCGGCGAACGCCGTGAGCGCGGTGCGAGTCAAAAAGCCGTGGGAGCGCGAAGGGTTAAGGGGCATGGCGTGGCTCCAGTGCAAGCTCCGAACCACCCCCCTTGGCGCCCGTTTCTTGGCGAGGCCTCGTGCCAGCGTGCGCCAGCTCGCACCTTCTTGCGTGGCTCGCAGCTCGGGCTTGCCTACGCGGTCTGCTGTTCGGCGCCGATCGACTCGAGCTCCCACCGCGCCACCGGCTTCACGCGCTCGCGGAGCAGCGCCTCCACCTCGGCGTCGGTCATGGGCGCGCCGAGGCGCACGTACCGCCGCGAGAGCACGTCGTAGCGGCCGGCCCAGAGGAGCACCGAGACCAGGAAAAAGTCGATGCCCCTGAACACGATCGCGCCCTGCTCGGCGTACTTCGCGCGGTTCTTCAGGAGCTCGGCGGGGTGCTCGGTCCAGTGGCGCGCGGGCATGAGGTGGTGGCTGATGTGGTAGCCGTCGTTGAAGCAGCGCGCGTTGTACCCCGAGTTGATGCACGTGATCGAGTTGGCGATGCCGTTGTTCTTCCGGGCCACGTTGATGAACGCGTGCTGGCCCCAGTTGCCCACCATCATCATGAAGCGGCACATCACGACCGGGATCACGAACGCGACGAGCCCGAACCGCCAGTCGACCGCGACGGCGGCCGCCGCCACCGAGAGCTGCCCGAGCTCGCCGAGGAACGCGCGCTTCGCCATGCCCTTCTTCTTGTGCCGCGCGAGGTAGGTCGGCAGCTCGATCGAGGCGAGGAAGAAGAAGCGCGAGAAGTACACGAGGAAGTGGAGGAAGCTGTCGCGCTGAAAGCGGATCGTCGACGACAGGTCCTCGCGCATGTTGTCTTCGGCGTGGTGCATGCCGATGTGGTGCTCGCGGTAGCCCGTCGGGATGCCGAAGAAGAACGACATCATGAACGGGTGCGCCCGGTCGAACCACTTGTGCTTCTTCAGGAACGGCCGGTGCATCGTGTTGTGGAGCATCAAGATGACCGGCGACACGAAGTAGCCCCACACGGCGAGGTAGACCGCGATCGGCAGGAGCTGCTGGGCGCCATGGAGCGGGGCGAAGCGGAGGCTCGCGTAGAGGCCCGCCATCATCGCGACCATCAGGAGGACCATCCGGATCGTCAGGTGGATGAACACCTCGTCGCGCTTGTCGTGCAGCACGCCGTGGCACCAGCGCGAGAACGCGCCGTCCCCGTAGGTGGGAGGGGCGGCCGGATCGGTCAGCGTGAGGGGCGACTCTTCGGACATCGGGCGGTTCATAACGCGGACGCGGGGCACGTGCCAGCGCGCGCGCGTGCGTAGCTCGCTTCGCGCCCGGCCCGCGGGTGAGGCGCTCCTACGCCGCGAACGCCGCGAGCGCGAGGCGCAAGAGTGCATAATACATGACCACGAGGAGGGCCGCGGCGCCCGGGCGGCGCGCGAGCGTGGGCTGCCACCGCCGGGCGAGCGCGACCGCGGCCACGAGCGGCAGGAGGCCGAGCCACTCGAGCGCGCCGAGGTCGAAGCGCGCCCCGCTCGCGAAGCGCACCGCGAGCGGGCTCTCCGAGGCGCGCCCGAGGTGGTCGTGGGCCAGGGCGCAGCCCGTCCGCGCGACGAGCATGGCGGGCGCGAAGGCGAGCGCGGCGTGGTCGAACGCGGCGCGGACCGGCGTGCCCGTCGCGAGGCACGCCGCGCCGAGCCCGAGCGCCGCGAAGGGCGCGGCGCCGAGGGTGCTCAGCGTGGCGTTCACGCCCACCGCGCTCGCGGGGCCCTCGAGCGCGGGGAGCACGAGGAAGAGGCCGACCAGCGCCGACCCCTCGGCCGCGATCGCGAGGAGGTCGCCGACGCCGCGAGGGAGGCGCGCGCGGCGCACGAAGCCGAGGTGGAACACGACGAACGCGAGCGTGACCAGCGCGCCGAACGCGTGCACCTCGAGGGGGCCGAGCGACAGCGACGCCGGCGCGTGCAGCTCGGGGAGCACCCCCTCCGCGACACGCTCACGCGGCTCACGGCCGAGCACCACGCCAACCTCGCCAAGGAGCGCAGC
>DAORJJ010000185.1:0-11387 GCA_035439005.1 Polyangiaceae bacterium
TCGGCGGGGTAGGCGAGATCGTGGGGCTCGGGCGTGCGCATGCCGCGCTCTCGGCTGCCAAGTCGGGCGCGTTGCGCGTCGACCGCTTCGAGCGGCGCGCCCTGGGCGGCTACTGCCGCACGAAGTGGAACGGAATCACGACCTTGCCCGTGCCGTCGAAGTGCCAGCCCCTCACGTGGTTCTCCACGCACTTGGCCACCGTGGGCGGTGAGCCCGACCCGGACGCGGAGGTCACCGTGCCGTTGCTCGCCACGGTGATCGACACCGAGACGTTCGCGCTGGGGGCCGACTCCGCGGCGTTGTCCCAGCACTTGCGCTTCACGGCCGCCTTGTAGGTGTTGATGGTCTTGCTGACCGAGGCGGTGTCGAGGGGGCGACCGCCCGCGGACGGCCCCGCGCCGCCCGCCGACGGGATCTCGGTCTTGGCCGTGGGCGTGGGGCTGGCGCCGCCGAGGCCGAGCTCGGCGAGGTTGACGGCGCCGCCTTTGGGGGGCGCGCTCGGGGCGGGCGCGGCCGGGCCCGTGGGCTTGTGGAGGGCCAGCTTCTGCGAGGCGGAGGTCGACGGCGTCGGGGCCGCGACGGGCTCCTCGACCGTGCCCGACGGGACCGGCGCGGCGGCGCTCGGGGCGGCGGTGGGGGCGGTCGGCACGGCGGCGACGGGCCCGGCCTTGAAGGTCATGACGGCCGCGGTGATGCCGAAGGCCGCCGCGAGCACGACCGCCGCGACGAAGATGAGGGGCGCCATGCTGCGCGCGGGCGCGGGGGGCGGGATCGACGCTTGCGCGGAGCCGGGCGCGGGCTCGAGGGCCGCGGGCGCGGGCGTGAGCATCGGCGCGGAGACGGCAGGCGCCGCCTCGGCCGGCGCGCTTGGGAACGCGAACGGGTCCGCGGCGGGCGCCACGGCGAAGGGATCGACGCCGGCGAACGGGTTCGAGACCGGCGCGGAGACCACCGAGAGCGCCGCTGCGGCGGCGGGCATCGACTGGGAGGCGGGGTGCGCGTGCGCGGCCGGCGGGGCGTGCGCGGCGGCTGGCGAAGGGTGCGTGACCGGGTGCGGGTGCGTGACCGGGTGCGGGTGCGCGGGGGCCGAGAGCGCGGCGGCGGCCGCCCCGCCTCCCCGAGAGATGGGCACGACGTTGCTGCGGAGCGCAGCCGGCGCCGGCCCGAGGGGCGCGGTGACGCGCGCTGCGGGCGAGGGGCGCGTGACCGCCGCGCGAGGCGCCACCGCGGGGGGAGGGCTCGACTGCCCGGTGAGCGGCTTCGAGGGCACGGCCTCGCGGACGATGCCGAGGAGCTGGGTCGTGGTCTTGACCGGGCGCCACTCCTCGAACCCCTCCTGCCACACGAGGGTGTCTTCGGTGATGGCGCCGGCCGCGGCCTTCGTGCGGAGCTCGGCGAGCCGCATGGGACCGACCGGCAGGCCGTTGATGGCCGCGTACCACTCCTCGGTGACCGAGGCCTCGAAGCTCGGCGCCGTGGGCGCCGCGCCCATCATGGTCTTCTCGTCGTCGTCGTCGTTCTGGAAGCGCCGCTGGAAGGCGCCCGCGAGCGCGCCCGGCGCGACCGAAGAGCGCGCGGGCCGCGCCGCGGAGAGCGACGTGGCGAGCCCCCCGGAGGAGCGGGGCTCGTCGGGGCGCGGGGCCTGCCGCGCGACGCTCGACTCGGTGACCTCGGCGCGGACCTCGATGAGGTGGCCGCATTTTCGGCACTTCATGCGCACAGTTCGGCCAGCCACCTTCTCGTCGGCGATCTGGTATTTGGCCTTGCACTGGTCGCAGAGAAACTTCACCGCTCACCGCCTTCTGCCGCGCGCGTCTCGAGGATACAGAGAATACCCGTGTAGACGGCCCAGCGTGGAGCACGATCGAAAAAAAAACCTCGCAAGCTAACACTTACATACAACCACAACGCTCGCGCGCCTAGCGCAGCCGGCGGACGTGCTCCTCCACGCGCGCGCGCGTGGCCTCGTCGGGCGCACGCGGCGCGGCCCGCTCCCAAGCCTCCAGCGCGCGCGCACGGAAGCCGCTCTTCTCGAAGAGCACCGCCAGGTTCTTCAGCGCGGGGAAGCAGGTCGGATCGATCGCGACGGCGTGCTCGACCTCCGTGATGGCCTCGTGCAGCCGGTCGACGTTCCCGAGGATGAGGCCAAGCTGGTAGTGGGCGCGGAAGCTCTCCGGTCTCGCGCGGATGGCGTCGCGGAGCAAGCGGATGGCGTCGTCGGTGCGGGCCTCGAGGAACGCCGCCGCGGCGGCCTCGAGCAGGCGCTCGTGCTCGAGCGTGGGCGTGCCGGCCGTGCCGGGCGTGGCGACCGCGGACGGAGGGATGTTGTCGGAGAGGCGCTCGGAGAGGGGCTCTTCGCCCGCGACCTCGCGGAGGCGGTCGTCGGTGAACACGAGCGCGTCGTCCGTGCGGCGCTCCGGGGGGACGAAGGTGGCGAGGGAGAGCAGCGCCGCGGGGCTCTCCGCCGTGCGCGCGTGGCGACCGAAGTACGTGCGCTCCCCCGAGCGCGCCGCGGCGTAGGCGCGATCGATCGCGCGGTGGAGCGGGAGCGGGAGGGCCACGTACGGGGTCGGCGCCCGACGCGTCACCGCGGCGAGGCGGGTGAGCAGGACGAGGTCGTCCGGGGCGAGCATGGCCACGAGCACGCGCTCGTCGTCCGCGAAGAGCGGCAGCACCTTGTGTTGCTTCGCGAAGTCCGCTGGGACGAGGAGGTGGGTCGTGTCGATGCCGACGCGCTCGAGGTCGACCGCCGGCACGCCGAACTGCTCCGACAGCCCGCGGAGCACGTCGGCCTCCTTCACGAGGCCCCGGGCGATCAGCTTCGACGCGAGCGGCTCGGCGCCACCGTCGGACAGGGCGCTCGCGAGATCGGCCTCGCCGAGGACCTGGCGCTTCAGGAGGACCTTGCCGAGCTGCTTTCGTTCACCGCTCATGTCCGCGCCTTGTCTCCGTCCCCGTCTGCGATCCTAGCAAGCGTCGCGCGCTTGTACTGCGCAAATGTGCCCCCGCGGATGTGGGCGCGCGCGTCCCGGACGAGCTCGCCGTAGAAGTGCAGGTTGTGCAGCGAGAAGAGCCGCAGCACCAGCACCTCGCCGGCCAAGTAGAGGTGGCGGAGGTAGCTCCGCGTGTAACCGCCCTGGCAGCAGGCGCACGCGCACTCGGGGTCGAGCGGAGAGAGGTCGTGTTTGTAGCGCGCCTGCTTGATGACCACCTTGCCGAACCGTGTGAGCGCCTGGCCGTTGCGCGCGTTCCTCGTGGGGAGCACGCAGTCGAACATGTCGACGCCGTGCTCGATACCCTCCAAGAGATCGCGCGGGGTGCCGACGCCCATGAGGTACCGCGGGCGCTCTGGGTCGAGCAGGTGGGCGACCTCGGCGAGGGTCTCGATCATGCGCTCGATGGGCTCACCCACCGAGAAGCCGCCCAGCGCGAGGCCGTCGAAGCCCGGCTCGAGGGCCGCGAGCTCCTCGGCGTGTGTGCGTCGGAGGTCGGGGAAGCACGCGCCCTGCACGATGCCGAAGAGGGCCTGCTGCTCGGGGCGCGGCGCGGCGAGCGCGCGACGCGCCCACCGCGTGGTGCGCGCGACGGCCGCCTCGACGACCTCGCGCGGGGACTCGCCTGGCGGGCAGACGTCGAGCTGCATCTGGATGTCGGCGCCGAGGAGCCCCTGCACGCGCACGGCCTCCTCGGGCGAGAGGTGATGCTTCGCGCCGTCGAGGTGGGAGCGGAACGTGAACCCCTCCTCGTTCGGGAGCACGAGGCTGTTCGAGGCGCGGCCCGCCGCGCCGCCGGGCTTGCGTTGCGCCAGCGAGAACGCCTGGAACCCCCCGGAGTCGGTGAGCATCGCGCGCGGCCACCGCGAGAAGCCGTGGAGGCCGCCGTGCTCGGCCACGACCTCCGGCCCCGGGCGGAGCCACAGGTGGTAGGTGTTGCCGAGCACGATCTGGGCGCCCGTGCTCGCGACCTCCTCGGGCGTCAGGGTCTTCACGGAGCCCTGCGTGCCCACGGGCATGAACGTGGGCGTCGCGACCTCGGCGTGGGGGGTCGTGAAGGTGCACGCGCGCGCGTGCCCCTCCGTCGCGTCGACGCGGAACGCGAAGCCCTTCGTGCGTGGGGTCATGGTGTCTCCGGCGGGCGGTGCGGGCGGCGCGAGAGGAACATCGCGTCGCCATAGGAAAAGAAGCGCAGGCGGCTCTTCACCGCGTGCTCGTAGGCCCCGAGCACGCGCTCACGCCCACCGAAGGCGCACACGAGCGCGAGGAGGGTGGACTTCGGGAGGTGAAAATTCGTGAAGAGCGCGTCGACGATCGCGAAGGGGTACCCGGGCTGAATCAGCAGGCGCGTGGTCTGTCCAGTGACCACCGCCACGTGGCCCGGGCGCGCGGGATCGGCGGCGCTCTCGAGGGCGCGCACGACGGTCGTGCCGATGGCGACGACAGGCCCACCGCGCGCGCGCGCCGCGGCGATCGCGTCGGCCGTGGCCTGGGGGATCGAGAAGGTCTCCGCGTGCATCGCGTGCTCGTCGAGATCGTCGGCGACGACCGGAGAGAACGTGCCGAGGCCGACGTGCAGGGTGACGCTGGCCAGCGACGCGCCCTTCGCCTCGAGCGAGGAGAGCATGGCGCGCGTGAGGTGGAGGCCCGCGGTCGGCGCGGCGACGGCGCCCTCCTCGCGCGCGAACACCGTCTGGTAGCGCTCTTCGTCGGCGGCCGTCGCCGGGCGACGGATGTACGGGGGCAGCGGGATGGCGCCCTCGCGGCGGATCGCGTCGTCCAGGTCGCCCCCGCGCGCGCACGCGAGCGCGACGCGGAGCAGCCCCTCGTCCGGGTCGTTGCCCAGGATCTCGCCGTGGAGGCCGGCCGCGCGGCCGAGCGCGAGCTTGGTGCCGGCGCGCAGCGACTTGGAGGCCCGGCCGAGCGCGAGCCAGACGCCGGGCTCGTGTGGGCCGGCGCGCCGCACGAGGAAGATCTCGACCTTCCCGCCGCTGCCCTCCTTGTGACCGAGCAGCCGCGCGTTCAGCACGCGCGTGTCGTTCACGACGACGAGCGCGCCGGGCGGCACGAGGTCGACGAGGTCGCGGACAGAGGCGATCGTGTGCGCCGGCGCGGGGGGCTCGCCGAGCGCGAGCAGCCGCGCCCCGTCGCGGGCCTCGGCGGGGGCGCTGGCGACGAGCTCCTCGGGGAGCTCGTAGTCGAAGAGGGCCGTACGCATACGAGCGGGGACCTAGAGCACCGCTTGCGCGGGAGCGTCAAGGGCCGGAGTCGCGCGCCCCCAGCCTCGCGGGACGCCCCGGGCGCTCAGCCCTTGGGCTCGAAGCTCACGTGGAGGCGGGTCATCTTCCGCCAGAGCGTGGTGGGCGAGATCCCGAGCAGCTCTGCCGCGCGCTCGCGGTTCCCGTCGGAGCCGGCGAGCGCCTCCTCGATGGCGCTCCGCTCGGCGGCGTCGACCGACTCGGCGAGGGACTTCCCGACGCCCTTGGCGCGGGGCGTGTCGTGCGGCGCGTTCGCGTGCGGGAGGAGGTCCTCGGGGTGGATGATACCGGTCTGGATGAGCGCGACGGCCTGCTCGACCATGTGCTCGAGCTCCCGCACGTTGCCTGGGAACGCGTACTGCTGGAGCACCTCCGGCACGCGGGGATCGAAGCGGGCCTTGCAGGCCATCTTCTTGTTGTACTTTGCAAGGAAATGTCCGAGCAGCTCGTTCAGGTCCTCCATGCGCTCTCGCATGGGCGGGAGCTGGAAGCGCGCGACGTTGAGGCGGTAGTAGAGGTCCTGCCGGAAGCGCTTCTCGGCGATCGCGGGGAGCAGATCTTGGTTGGTGGCGGCGATGATGCGGACATCGACCTTGATGGGCTTGTTCTCGCCCACGCGACGGATCTCGTTCTCCTGGATGGCGCGGAGGAGCTTGGCCTGGAAGGCGAGGGGGGTCTCGCCGATCTCGTCGAAGAAGAACGTCCCGCCCTCGGCCTCTTCGAAGAGCCCTTTGCGCGCGCTCACCGCGCCCGTGAACGCGCCGCGCGCGTGACCGAACAGCTCGCTCTCGAGGAGCGTCTCGGTGATGGCGGCGCAGTTGACCGGCACGAACGGGCGGTCTTTTCGCTTCGAGTTGGCGTGGATGGCCTTGGCGACGAGCTCCTTGCCGGTGCCGCTCTCGCCCGTGATGAGGACGATGGTGTCGGTGGGCGCGATGCGCACGATGCGCCCGAGCACGTCGCGGATGGCGGCCGAGCGGCCGACGATGTTCTCGAACTTGTACCGGTCTTGGAACTCGCGCGTGAGCAGCGCGACCTCGCCGGCGAGGCGACGGCTCTCCACGGCCTTGCCCACCTTCACCATGAGCTCTTGCTCCGTGAAGGGCTTCTGGATGTAGTCGAACGCGCCGAGCCGCATCGCGTCGACTGCGCTCTCGATCGTGCCGTACGCGGTCATCAAGATGACCTCGGTGAGCGGCTGCGCCTCCTTCACCGCCCGCAGCACCTCGATGCCGTCTTTGGCGCCCATGCGCAGATCGGTGAGGACCACGTCGAAGGCCTCGGTCGCGCCGCGCGCGATGCCGATCTCGCCGTCGCCCGCCTCCTCGACGTCGTACCCGCCGCCGCGAAGCATCATGGCGAGCGTCGTGCGCATGTTCCGTTGGTCGTCGACGATGAGGATCTTCGGCATGGGCACCGGCAGACTAGCGGAGGTCGCGCGAGTTCGCGCGGGTTGTCATCTGTGACCTGGCGGGCCGCGGTCGCGCCTCGCGGGCGAGTCGTGTAGAGTCGGGGACGATGCGCGCTCTCTTCGCTCTCGCTCTCGGTCTCGTGGGAAGTGGGCTTGGCGCGTGCGCCGTCGCGAGCGGCGAGGTCTCCGGCGGGGAGGCGCGGGTTGACGCGGCCGCCCCGCCCAGCGGTCCGCGTGACTCGGGCGGCGGCGGCGGCGCGACGTTCACGGACATCTACAATGATCTGCTCGGCCCGCAGGGCGCCGCGACGTGCACGAAGGGCGGCGACTGCCACGGCGGCGCGAGCGAGAGCGGCGCGCAGGCGAGCGGCTACATTTGCAAGGCCGACAAGGCGCAGTGCCGCAGCACGCTGCTCTCGAGCGGCCTCCTCGCGCAGGGCGAGAAGGACTTCACGAAGTCGGGCCTCTATGGGGTGCTCCGCAAGGACGTCGCGGGCGCGCGGACGGGCACCATGCCCAAGGTGCCAGGCGACTTCGTGTTCACCGCGGCCGAGCTCGACCGCATCGGCAAGTGGGTCGCGGCGGGCACGCCGGACGACTGATCGCGCGACGACCCTGACTCCACGGGCTCGCGCGGGCTGCTTCGGCGGCTCGCGCGGGTCGGACTCAGAACATGACGCCGAGGATGAGGCGGACGGTCTGCGCGGTCGAGAGGCTCACGTCGGCCGCCTGGTTGCCGTTCGGCGGGAGCACGGCCTGAATGGCGCTCTGCTCGCCCGGCAGGTAGCTGAGGCCGCCGAGCGGGAAGAACACGCCGTACTGGAGCGCCGAGTAGAAGCCACCCATCTTCGAGGGGTCGTCGTTCAGCGTGCCGTCCTTCGCCTGGTAGTAGAGCTGCAAGTCGAGCTCGATGCCGAGGTCGCGCTTGTTGCCTGGCGCCTGGATGAACTGGCTCGCGCGACTCCAGATGATGGCCGCGCCGCCGCCGAATTTCTGGCCGTTCGGGTTGCGGAGGAAGTCGTATTCGACCGACGGTCGGAAGTAATACGTGCCCTCCACGCGCGACAGGATGCGGCGGTGGAAGATGTAGTCGACGTAATACGAGGGGTGAAAGCGGAAGGTGGAGATGGGGCCGTCGCCCTTGCGCACCTGGAGGCCGTTCGCGCCCGGCGCGAGGCCCTCGACGTTGCCGTCGCCGCTCGCCCAGCCGAAGCCGAAGCCGACGCGGAGCTTGTCCTCGATGGCCTTGTATTCGGTCTGCGTGGCGAGGCCGAACTGGCGCACGCCGATGGGATCGTTGATCTGGTTCTTCGCGGGCGACTTCGCGATCTGGCCGAGCACCGAGGCGAACTCCGCCTCGAAGCGGAACTTTCGGTAGAGCACCTGGAGCCACGCGTCGGGGACGAACGCCTGCGCGCCGCGCCGCTCGAGGCCGCGGTCGGTCGCGGAGCTGTCGTTCGTGAGCGGGTTCTCCCCGGCCTTCACGTCGAGGTACTGCGACCGGTAGAGCGCGAAGACGCCGCCGTTCACGACCATGTCGCCCTTGGCGAGCTTGAGCCGCTGGAGCTCGGGGTTCGTGCGGTGCACCGCGAGCAGGCTCCACTGGCCCGCGTTCGTGAGGTTCGCCGTGTTGTACGGCTGGCCGCCGTACACGTCGTACGGGCTCGCGTTGGTGGCGCCGCTGGAGATGAAGTCCCAGGAGCCGCCGAAGTAGAGGTCGAGGCTCTTGATGCCCGTGACGAACATGATGCGGTCGCTGTTCGACTGCCAGTCGTCGTCGATGCGATCGCCCGAGTTCGCGAGCATGCCCAACCCCCAGTGGAGCGGCAGGCGACCGAAGCGGAGCTGGCCGACTGGCGTGAGGTACTCGGCCCACGCGCGCTGCACGTCGATGGAGTTCTTGTAGCCGTTCACGCCGGCCGTGGGCGGGCCCTGGGTGGTCGAGAACGTGCCCAGCGGCGCGTAGCCGTTGTAGCCGTTGACGGCCGGGCGGTAGCCCGTGGAGCCCGTGCCGCTCGGCTGGATCGCGTACGCGTCGGGCGTGGAGCCGAGCACCACGTTGTTCAGGAAATCGACCTGCGAGAGGATGCGCAGGTTGTCGGAGATGTGGATCTCCGGGTTCAGGCGGAGCCGCATGTTCGCGGAGGCCTGGGTCTTGTCGAAGCAGGGGTCGGTGCCGTTGTCGCCGCACTGGTTGACCGTGCGCGCGGCGCCGGTCTTGTCGTTGTACGTGTGGTCGAGCGGGTGAGCCCAGAGGTTCGCCTCGTCGCCGGGGTTGTCGAACCGGCCGAGCGCGAAGTTGTGGAAGAGCTCACCGCGCGTGCGGAAGTACCCGTGCAGCTCGAGCACCGGGCGAGTGCGACCCCACCAGTCGTCGCTGAAGACGCTGGAGGGCACGCCGGCGACGGCGCTCTCGTCGGGGCGGGCCTCGCCCTGCGCGACGAGCTTGCGCTGGTCCTGATCGGGGTCGGGCGCCGGCGCGCTCGGCGCGACCGTCACGGCGCCGGCCGGGCTCGCGGCCGGCATGAGGTTGCCGCGCGCCGTGGGCTCGACCGTGGGACCCGGAGCGGCGCCCTGCGCCCGCGCCGCGGGGGCGTAGGTGAGCGGCGCGAACCCCAGGAGGCCGAGCGCGAGGAGGAGCGGGAGGGCTCTGCCGTGCCGGATCAACATCGTGCCTCGGGCTTCTACCATGGTCTCTTCCGCGCGCTCGATCGAATATGTGCCCGCGTCGCGCGGCCGTCGGCGCACTCAGCGGACACGGGGGCGAGGCCTTCGGCGCACGTAGAGCGCCGCCAGCGACGCGCACAGCGCGAGGGCGGACGCCGCCGCCGCGCGCGGGTGGTGCACGGCGAGCACGAGCGCGTGGAGCGCGAGGCCCGGGGGCGGCGCGGGCACGGGGGACGCGCGGAGCTCCGCGTGGGTCGCGTCGCACGTCTCCGTCCCGTAGCAGGCCGCCCAGCAGGCGAGCGCGGAGCGCCCCCCGGCGCCTTGAAAGGTCAACAAAAGCAGGCCATTGGCGGTCTCTTCGGCGTCCCCGGCGAGCGCGACGAGCGTCACGTGCGGCGGCGCCGCCGGCGGCGCGACCGTGTGCCAACGCGGGGGAGCTCCGCGCGCCTGGTGCACCGCCGTGGCGGCCATCGCGCCGACGCGCTCGAGCGCGATCGGGGTCGCCTCGTCGACCCAGCCGCTCACCTCGACCGTGACGCACGCGGTGAGGCCGCCGCGAGCTTGCGTGCCCGCGGACTCGAACGACACCAGCGTCGCGCGCGGGGAGGTCCGGGAGAGATCGGGTGGCCGCGGCGACGCCGGGCCGGCGGCGAGGGCCTCGAGACCGGCGAGCACGAGCCGCGGGGGCGCGGGGGCCGGCGCTGCGCGTCCGAGCCTGCCCGCGGCGACCGTCCCGGCCGTGAGCGCGGCCCCGAGGAGGGCACGCGAGGCGCGACGCGCGCGCGCCCAGCCGATCCGCGGCACGCTCAGTCGCCGCCGAGCTCGTCCAGCAGCAGCTCGAGCTCGTCGCGCAGCTCGTGGAGCGACGCTCGCACGGCGAGCATGGACGGAGCCGCCTCGGGCGGGGGCCCGGCGGGGGTGGCTGCGACCATGATGGCTGCGCTCACGAGGGCGTCCTGCGTGGGCTCGGTGGCGGACAGCGGGGCGGGCTCGGTGGCGTCTTGCGCGTTCCGGTTGGTCGGTCGCTCGCCGCTCGCGGGTGTCGCGCTCGCGGGCGTGGCGCTCTCCGGGGCCGGCGCCGCGTCGCCCTCGCCGGGCTTGCGAGAGAGCTTCTTTCGCGCGCCGGCGATCGTGAAGCCCTCCTCGTAGAGGAGGGTCCGCACGCGCAGCAGGTTCTCGACGTCGCGTCGGGAGTAGACGCGCTGGCCCTTCGAGCTCTTCGTCGGGCGGATGGCCCGAAACTCGCGCTCCCAATAGCGCAGCACGTGAGGCTCGACGCCGACGAGGCCCGCGACCTCGCCGATGCGGAAGTAGAGCTTCGACGGCATGGTCTCCGGGGAACCGGAGGCGGCGGCCAGGCGCAGCTTCGTGCTCAAGGGGTGCTCACCCGAGGATGCCCGTGGATCAATGTTCCCGTGGCCTCAGCGGCTCAGGTGCCGCCGGCCGCAGCGTGTTGCTGGGGTGCCGCGGCGGCGCCGGCTTCGTCGGTGCGGGGGTTCAGCGCCAGCTTCAGGATCTGGCTGGCCTTGAAGGTGAGGACACGGCGCTCGCTGATCTTGATGGCGTCCCCGGTCTGCGGGTTGCGCCCCGGCCGCTGACGCTTGTCGCGCAGGACGAAGTTCCCGAAGCCGCTTATCTTGATCTTCTCGCCGCGCCCGAGGGTCTCTTTCATCATCTCGAAGACGAGATCGACCATGTCGGCCGACTCCTTGCGAGAGAAGCCACCCACCTTCGCGTACAGTGTCTGGACGATCTCAGCTTTCGTCATTTCCCCGATGCCCCCTCACTGCTGTGAGCTCGCGCTGGAGCTGCGACGGCCCGCAGTGCTCGGAAGAGTCGCCGATTTCGTGAGTCGTTGCCAGCACATTCGCGAAGGCGCGTCTCTGCGGCGCGTCCGAGCGCGGCCGCGGCCCGCGGGAGCGCGGGCGCCGGATTAGGCCGCGAGCTCCTCGGCGAGCTCCTCGACGGCCTCGACCGGCGGGGGCACGCTCGCGAGCGCCGCGATCGACGCGGGCGACGCGCCGGCGTGGAAGGCCTCGAGCGCGGCGCGGCGGCGCG
>DAORJJ010000186.1:0-11097 GCA_035439005.1 Polyangiaceae bacterium
GAGGACATCGAGGCGCCCACGCGGTGGGCGGCCATGCTCGCGCCCGGCTTCGACCGCGTCGCCCTCGAGTAACGCGCCGACGAGACGGCTACCCGCTCATGCCGCGCGGCGCCGGCGCCGACCGAGCGCCGCGAGCGCGAGCGCGAGCACGCCCGTCACCACCGCTTCCGGCGAGGTGGCGCCGGCGCGGATTTGGCACCCGCCCGTCTCGTCTTCGAGGCGCTCGAGGTCGCTCGCTCCCGTGACGCTCGGACCGCCGGAGGCGCTCGCGGGCCCCGCATCACCGACGGGCCCCGCATCGCCGGCAGTCCCCACCCCGCCGCCGTCGGCGTCGTTGCCGCCGCCCCGAGTCACCCGGATGGCGTCGAACACCAACCGGCGCTTCAGACCCACGGCCTCTCCGGTGTTGTCGTCGAGGCGCAGAGACTGCCCGTCTCCTCTGGCGAACGAGAACGTCCCGAGCGATTGCCAGCCGTCGACCACCGTCTGGTCGATGACCTTCTGAGACGTCTCGGTGCCGTGTCGCACTGTGTACTTCGCCCGCTGGGCCTGCGCGTACGCCCTGGCCGTGTACACCTCGACGCGGTAGTCCCCGGCCTCGGAGAACGTGAGCTCCCAGGTCGCGTAGTTTTCTGGATTGGGGTCGCTCGTCGCGAGCGTGAACGTCAGCGCGCCATCGTGGCCTGCCGCGGCCGATTGCCAATTTCGTGGCGACCCTTGGGTCTTGAAGCACAGCGACTCGCTCTCGCTCAGCGTGCGCCCTTGGGGCGGGATCGGCTCGCAGACCTTGCAGTCGGCGGGGCAGGTCGCGGGTGTCTCGCCGCCGCTGCAGAGCGAGTCTCCGCAGACGGGCGCCGCGGAGTTTTCGCTGGTGATCACCCTCCCTTGGGTCAGGTTCTCGGCGCCGTCCATCGGCTCGGGCACCACCGCGTTGCCGCCGTACGAGCCGCCCGTGCCGCTGCCGCCTACCAGGCTGTCGCGGTGAAGGGCCCAGTGCAGGTGCGGCGTCGAGAACGAAGCGCAGGAGAGCGCTCCCTGACACGACTGCCCAAGAGTGCCGAGCTTCTTCCCCGCAGAGACCGTCGCGCCTTCCGTGACTGTGACCGAGTCCAGGTGTGCGTAGAGGCTGTGGTATTTATGACCGTCGCCGAGGTCGTGCTCCAAGATGACGCGTTGGCCGTAGTTGGCCCACCCCGCCGTGGCCCACCCCGCCTTCACCACCTTGCCCGCGAGCGGGGCGACGACCGCGAGACCCTTTCCGGAGTTCGGCTGGCCGTCATAGACCAGGTCGAGCGCGTAGTGATCGTTGGCCTTGCTGGTGGCGTTGGTGTCGGCGTGCAGCGACGAGCCACCGCTTGGGCTGTAGCCCGAGAGCAGCTTGATCTTGGACCCGGCGGGGAACGGCAGGGAGAGCCTCGGCCCCGTCGCCGGGTAGCGGACCGCGCCGCTGATCGGCGAGGTGAGGGCCGCGGCGCCCGGGGCCCACGAGAGCAGCGCGACCGTCGCCATACCGAGCAGCGCTCCCCGAGCTCGTGAGGCCAGCGTTGGGGCAAGAGCGATGGGCGCGCGGTGGTGCATGCCCCCTATCAGCAACCGTCATGCCAGCGCGGGGCGCGCGGGTTGCGGGGGAAAAGGGCGGTGATGGGGAGGCTCGTCGACGATCCGTGGGGACTCGACGGCCCGTCACACCGTCCACGCCCCCTCGCGAGGAATGCGGAGGGAGAGGCACGTCAACCCGCCGTCGGCCGCGTGGAGCGCCGTCGCGCGGATCGGGCGGATCGTGAGGCCGAGGGCCGCCAGGCTGTCGGCCGTCCGCGGGGCGTCCGCGGAGACCAGGACGACATCGCCCAAGGCGAGCACGTTGCCTCCCTCGGGCTCGCGCGCGGGGACGCACGTGAGGCTCGCGGCGCGCAGGGCGTCGAGCGCGTCCGGCGCGAGCACGGAAGGCGCGTAGACCAGCGTGGTCGCGCTCGCGACGGTGCACGCCGACTTGAGGTGCAGGCCGCTCGGGACGGCGAGCGTGGTCACCTCGAGCCCGTCGAGCGCGGCGACCTGCGCGAGAAAGTCCGCGCCTTCTCGGTTGGTTCGCCGAGAGAGGCCCACGAAGAGGCGCGCACCGACCCGCAGCACGTCGCCGCCGTCCAGCGTGGCGGGGGCTCGCATCTCGTGGACGATCCGGTGGGCCGACAGCGCGCCCCCGACGGCGGCGACCTCCGCGCGTCGCGACTCCGCGCCCGGGCGAGTGAGCACGGCGTGGCGCCCGGTGATGACGGCCGTGTCCTCGACGAAGCAGCTGTCCGGGCATGCGTCGTCGGGCGAGATCGTCTCGACCGTGAGGCCGAGCTCGCGGAGCATGGCCACGTAGCCCGCGTGTTCGGCCCGGGCGGCGACGAGATCGAGAGGCCCGGGCCGCGTCGTGAGGCAACGCGTGAAGCTGTCGGCGACCCCGCGAACGAGGACGTGCGCGGGGGCGGCGAAGGTCGACATGCAGAGAGCGGTAGCGGCCGGGGTCGTGTCCGTCGAGGGAGATTTCGCGGCGCGCCGGGCCTGTCCGGCGCCGTCCGAGCCCTCCGCCGTCAGTTCTGGTCGATCTGGAACTCGAGCCAGCGGCTCCACTCGAAGGTCGTGCGGAGCTTGTACCCTCGGACGCGCATGCGCCACCGGGTAACGCCGCTTCACCCGGGCGCCACGGCGGGGGCGAGCAGCTCGGGGAAGCGCTCCTCGAGGAAGCGGTTCCCGAGGACGCGCTTGGGGTCGTAGCGGTCCTTGAGCGACCGCAGCTCGCCCAGCGCTCCCGCGTACATGCCGCGCAGCACGCCGGGCGTCGCGCACACGGTCTTGCCGAGGTGCACGCGCCCGCCCGCCGCGAGGCACGCGTGGGAGAGCTCACGCAGGGCGTCCTCTCGGAGGGGCAGGTCGCTCCGGCGGCCCGTCTCGAACGCGAGGGTCACGGCGAAGCCGTCGAGGCGGCGGCTCGCGGAGAGCAGCGCGTCGTCGCCAGGAATGTAGAGTACATCGAACAGCAGGGGCACGAGCCCGCGCGCGTCGAGCAGCTCGAGGGCGTCGCTCAGGAACTCGCGGAGCGCCTCCGGCGAGAAGGGGATCACGTAGGTCTGCTGGAGCGTGAACGTGGTCATCCCGAGGCGGCGCTCGAGCGCCCGCGTGCGCACGTTGCCGTCCATGAAGAACGTGTACCCGAGGAGATCGTCGAGGTACGGCGCCTCGTCGAACATCTCGTAGGTGGCCCACCAGAAGAGCGGGCCGGTGTGGCGACCGCGCGCGGTCCACTCGGCGAGGAACCGGAGCGGGTGCGCTGGCACGTGCTGGAGCATCGGCCGGAGGGTGTCGGAGCGCACGTAGCGCGACTCGAACACCAGGCCTCGCGGCGCCCCGCCGGGGCACACGACGCCGTAGAACGCGGTGGGGTCGTCGGGGGAGCCCTCCGCCGCGCTCGCGGCCGCGCGCTCGAAGAACCCGTGCGCGATGTCGTGGAGCGCGTACGTGGTGTTCGCGCCCAGCTTGCCCGCGCGCGGCGCCGGGCGCGGGGCGTGGTCGGCGAGGGGGCGCACGAACGAGCGGAGATCGCCGCACTTTTTGACCAGCGTGCTCACCCGGAGGGGCGTGCGCGGGAAGCCCGGCGCCGGCGGGCGCCACACGGCGTAGGTGAGGCGCACGATGACGCCGAGGTAACCGAAGCCGCCGATGACGGCGTGGAACAGGGCGCGGTCGTCGGCGCTCGCCGAGTCGCGGGACACCTCGTGCAGCACGCCGTCGAGCGTGAGCACGCTCACCTGCCGGATGAACGTCGACTCCTTGCCGATGCTCGAGCTGAAACGAGAGATGCAGTCGGCGGACGCGGTGCCGCCGGCGGTCGCGCGGCTGGTGCTCACGGCCACGAACGGCACGAGGCCGACCGCCTCGAGCGCGCGCGCGATGTCGCCCCAGCGCGCCCCCGCGCCGACGGTGACCGTGGGCTCGGCGGGGTCGTCCCGCACGACGATCTCGTCCAGCCGGTCGAGGAAGATCACGACGTCGTCGTTCAGCGACTGCGCGTCGAGCGAGCAGCCGCCCGCGCGGAACGTGACGCGACGCTCGCCCGAGGCGGAGAGCTCGGCGAGCAGGACGCGCAGCTCCTCCACCGTGGCGGGGTGGTACACCTCGCTGCGCGAGCGCGACACCTCACCATAACTGTGCAAGTCGACGTGGAAGAGCCGGGGGTCGGGGGCGCGACGCGGCTTCCGTGGGGGTGCCATCGCGGCGACTCTAGCAGCCTGCGGCTCGCTGGCACTACCCCCGACACGTCATGCATTAGGCAGTTTTGCGTGGCGCAAATGGCCAGAGAGTGAAACCGCGGAGGTGCTAGGCTGCGCGCATGTTCTCAGGAAAGCGCGAGCGCGTCGCCGTGATCGGCGGCGGCGCGGCGGGGCTCGGGGCGGCGTGGCGCTTGGCGGAAAAGTACGACGTGACGCTCTACGAGGCGGAGGCGCAGCTCGGCGGGAACGCCTACGCGCACGCCTTCGGTGACACGGGCGTGCTGGTCGACATGGGCGTGATGATCACGCTGCCGTGGGCGTACCCGAACCTCTATTGCATGTTTCAGAAATTCGGTATCGAGACGCGCGCGGCCGCGGCGACGCTGCTCGTGTCGTTCCCCGATCCCGAGGACCCGGCGACGGAGGTCACCTGGAGCACCGACTCGCCGGTGCCTGGCGAGGGCTTCTTCGGCGAGCACCTGGAGGCCGAGGCGAGCCGCTTCGAGCAGATGATGTTCGAGATCGCGGCTCTGCCGCTGAACGAGCAAATGGAGCCGATTCAGGCCTTCCTCGACGCGCCGTACCCGGGCGTGCCGCACTCGGGGCGGTACACGAAGCGCTTCCTCACGCAGGGGCTCTGCCCGCTGCTCTCGCTCTTCCTCGTCACTCGCGACAGCCTCCTGCACACCCCCGCGTGGTCGCTCTCGATGATGTTTCGCTTCGGCACGCTCTCGTTCTTCAGCCCAACGACCTGGCGCACGATCGCGGGCGGGACACGCGAGTACATCACGCGGCTCACGCGCTCCTTCCGGGCGCGGCAGCTCGTGTCGACGCGCGTCGTCGGCGTGGAGCGGTCGGCCCGGGGCGTGCGCGTGCGCGACGAACACGGGGGCGACGAGACCTACGACCAGGTCGTGCTGGCGACGGCCGCCAACGTCGCCCTCCGCTTGCTCGGCGAGGGCGCGACCGCCGACGAGCGCCGGGTCCTCGGGATGTACACCTACCAGCCGGCGATCGCCTATTTGCACGGCGACCCCTCGCTGCTCTCGGCACACTTCGGCCCGAGCTTCTTCTTCCAGTATCGCTCCGAGAACCCTGCGCCGGGGCCCAACCTGGACGGCGTGATGACCTACAGCATGAAAGACGCGGCGGGGCTCCAGGACCACGACGGCCCAGTGCTCGTGTCGGTCTTCTCCGAGACCCCCGGCGTCGAGCCGACCCCGTGCTACGCGCGGCGCGAGTTCTCCCACCTCATCGCCGACGACGTCGCCCTGAAGGCCCGCATGTTGATGCACGCGCTGCAGGGGCACGAGCGCACGTGGTTCTGCGGCGACTACACGACCTTCAGCAGCCACGAGGACGCCTTCACGTCGGGCATGGTCATCGGCGAGGCCCTCGGCGTGGACTACCCCTTTCGTGACCACCCGGCCGCCGTGTTTCGGTACACGCAAAACCGCTTGATGATGATGCCGAGGCTCGGCGTGCGCACGCGCATGGGCCTCGGCGCGCGCCTCGAGCTGCTCCGCGACACGCTGGCCGTGGCCTGGCCCGAGCTGCGCGCGAAGCTGCGGCCCCGACGCGAAGCGCCGGGCGCGGTGGTCGAGCCCTGACCCGCGCGGCTCAGTATTCGAAGCCGCTGCCGCCGATGAACTCGCGTATCACGGACGTGGGCGGCACGTGATCGGGGTAGATGGCGACGAACTGGTCTATCAGGTTTCGCAGGCGAAACGCCGTGGTGAACGCGGGGTGTGACGGGGGCACCTCGAGCAGGTAGCGCTCCGCGTAGGTCTTGAGCACGCTGGGCTCGTAGACGAGGGCCGAGTCGAAGACCACGTCGGCCTGCGGCAGCGTGGGGTAGATGTGGCACAGCTCCCCCCGGCGCACCGACGGCCACCGGGCGATGGTGTCGGCCGCGGTGTAGTTGCGTGAGTGCCTGTCACGCACGATGCGGCGGAGGAGGCGCAGGTCGTCCGGCGCGAAGACGCTCGCGCGATCGAACGCCAGGGTGGTGGCCGGGTGCACGAAGATGCCGAAGCGGGCGCCCTCCGGGACCGCCGCGCCGACGAGGGCGGGGTTCAGGCCGTGGATGCCCTCGAGGAGCAGCACGTCCTCCTTCTCGAGCCACAGCTCCGCGCCGCCCTCGGGCAGGCTCTTGCCCAACACGAAATCGTATTTTGCCGTGCGCACGCGCTCGCCGCGCATGAGGCGCGTGAGCTGGTCCTGGAGCAGGGTCGAGTCGAGCGCCTCGAACGCCTCGAAGTCGTACTCGCCTCGCTCGTCGCGCACGGTGCGCGCGCGGTCGACGTAGTAGTCGTCGAGCGAGAGCGCGCGCGGGCGCAGGCCGTTGACGCGCAGCTGCGTGGTGAGGCGCTTGATGAACGTGGTCTTGCCCGACGACGAGGGCCCGGCGATGGCGATGATCTTCACGCGATCGGCGCGGCTCGCGACGGCGTCGGCGACGCGGCCTATCCACTTCTCGTGGAACCCCTCGGCCACCCGGATGACCTCGTCGACGGAGGCTGACACGCAGAGCTCGTTGTAGCGGCCGACGCTCTCGACCCCGAGGCCCTGGAGCCACCGGCGCGCCGACGCGGTCATCTCGCCGCCGTACCGCGGCGCGCGGCCCTCGGTGGCGAGGGGGTCGACGCGCGCCCCCCGGTGGAGCGGCATCTCGCGTTCCACGCGCGCGCCGAGGCGCAAGAGGAGCCCCGCGGGGTGGGGCTCGAGCGACAGGCCCTCGAGGTAGCTCCCGCGAGGCACCAAGGGCCCGAGGCCGAGCGCGAAGGTCTCGCCGCAGGTCGCCAGGGTGACCGTGGTCTCCCGCCGGCTCGGCAGGCTCGCGGCGGCGTCGGCCCACCCGCGTCGCTCGAGCTCCGCGCGCGCCTCGTCGAGCTGCCACACCTCCTCGCGGAGCGGGAGGTCCTCGGCGATGACACCAGCGAGCGCGCGCGCCAAAGCGTCGAGGACCGCCGGCTCCGCCGCGGGGGCCGGGAGCGGCTCGAGGTGCACGACCTGGCCGCTCTCGAGGGGCGAGCCCATGCGCACCTGCGCGCCGGACAGCGCGGGCCCCGCCCGGCGCGCGGCCTCGAGCAGCGCGAGCGCGGCGCTCCGACGAAAGATCGCGCGCCCCTCCATGTCGGCGAGCGTGAGCACGTCGATGTCGAGGCTCGCGACGATCGCGGCCTCGAGCGAGGCGGCCTTCTTGTTGAGCTGCGCGGCGACCACCAGCGCGCCGGCGCGCTCACGCGGGAGCAGCGTGCCGGCGAGCGTGCCCGTGGGCACGAAGAGATCGCCCTCGCCCTCCCGGCGCACGCGGACCTCGATCTGCCGCGGCAGGGAGCGCTGGTAGGCGAGGAGGCCGACGCTGTCGGTCATGGCCACGAGCTCGTCGCCGAGCGCGCTCGCGAGGCCCTGCGTGAAGTGCAGGGCGCTGGCGGGGTGGTTCGCGGCGAAGGAGAGGTAGCGGGCGCGAGAGAGCCGCGCGAGGCGCATGTCGGTGTAGGCCAGCACCGAGGCGGCGCGCGCGCGGCCCGCGAGGAGCGCGAGCTCGCCGAAGTGGTCGCCGGGGCCCACCGGGCGGAGCTCGAGCTGCCCACGCCGGAGGCGCGCCTCGCCCTCGAGGACGAAGTACATCGCGTCGCCCTCGTCCCCCTCACGGAACACGCAGGCGCCGGGCGCGAGCGCGACCTGGTCGAGCAGCTCGAGGAGGGTGCTCACCTCCTTGATGTGCATGCCTCGGAGGAGGCTCGAGCGCGCCAAGACCTCGAGGTCCTCGGGGCGCTTCCCGTAGGCGAAGGGGAGCGGCGTTGGGCGGGTCGTCATGCGCGGCCCCACTGTACCAGGGAACGACCGCGTCCCCTCGAATCAAGAGCGCCGAGGCGCCTCAGCGGTTCGGCGTGGGCGTGCCGTGGTAGCAGCCCATGAAATACGGGAACGTGTCGGTCGCGAAATAGGCGTAGTCGTACTTCGCGCCCGCCTCGGTGATGGGCAGTCCGTTGCACTTGTCGAGATCGCCGAGGCCGGCCTCGTAGGCGTGGATGTCCCACGCCGGGCCGCGCGTGGCCTCGGTGTACTCGGCCAGCGTGCTCTTCCACGAGCTCTTCACGCGCTTCGTGGTCGCGCAGGCCGCGTCGGTGCACACGAGCGGCGCCAAGATGGGGTATCCGTCGAACGACCAGCCGAGCACGAGGCCGCGCTTCTCGCCGCCGAGCGCGACCATCACGCACTCGGGGCGCGCGTGAAAGTGGTACGTGCCCTGCGGCGCCGTGTGGCCGTTGCAGTCGTCGAGCAGGTTGCGCAAGCGGTCGTCCAGGAACGGATCGCGGTAGCCGTCCATGGGGTTCTCGGTGGGCCCGAAGATGGGTATCCCGGTGACGCTCACAGCGACCGCGCCGAGCAGCGGGATGGCGGTCGGGGTGGCCGCCGCGGCGGGCGCGCGGGGGATCTTGAACGCGTAGTTCTTGGCCTGGAGACCGTTGGGCGTGAGCGGCACGTATTCGAAGGTGGGGATGCCGTTCGAGCGAATGACGAACTCGGCGCCCTCGCACGCGCCGGCCACCTTGGGGGCCGCGTACCCCGCGCCGGCGTTCCCCATGGTCGACACGTCGGGGATGGAGAGCGCCTGCCAGCACCCCGCGCTGGTCGCGCCGTCCGTCGCGATCGCGTCGGGCGCCCCGCCGCCGTCGGTGCCCGGGGGCGCGGTGGACGTGGACGTCCCGGTCGTGGGCGGCGCGGCGGTGTCGGCGCCGGCGTCGGAGGTGGCCGCGGTGCCCCCGCACGCGGCGGTGGTGACCGCGGAGAGCGCGAGCGAGACGGCCGCGAGCGCGACGACGGGGAGCACCTGGGCGAGCGACTTCATGGGGAGATCCTTCTTGTGGGTCATTTCAGTGGGTCGTCACGCGCACGCGGGCGCGCCGGTCGAGGTTGCGGAGGACGGCCTTCGCGGCCGCCGCGGGCGCGCCCGGCGCGTCGAGCGCGTCGAGCGCGACGTCGTCGAACATCGTCGCGAGGCGCCGCTCGAGGACGACGACGGCGGTGCGCCCCGTGAGCGGCCCCTCGACGACCGAGGGCAGGTCGACGAGCAGCGCGTCGGCCGAGGCGCTGCGGAGCTCGAGGGGGCGGAGCTCGCCGCCCGCGCGGCGAAAGGCGCCGCGCACGTAGAGGCTCGTGCGCGTGGTGTCGACCGTGGGCAGCGTGGCCGTGTAGGGCGACGGCGCGGCGCCTCCGGCGATCACGAGGTGGACGTGGCAGTAGCGCGCCTCGGGGAAGCGCGTCTCCCCGGCGACGATCTCGCCGTCGGCGGTCGTGAGGTCGGTGAGCGTGGCGCGCGCGAGGCTCGACGGATCGGCGGCCTGCGAGTGGCCCGCGTGGGCGACGCCGAGGAGGCCGCGCGCGACCCACGACGCCGCGCGCTCGCCCGCGGGGCGCCACACGTCGCCGCCGGGACCGAGGCAGTCGACCAGCGACGCGCTCGTGTCGACCACGAAGCCGCGCTCCACGCGCACCTCGAAGCCGAGGTTGCTCGTGACCACGAAGGCCCCGGGCGGGCCACCGGGCGCCGGCGCCGTGCCCGCGCGATCCCACCGGAGCACGTAGCGCGCGGACGTCGCGTAGAGGCCCGCGGGGGCCTGGGCCCGCGCAGCCGTGGGGCGCGAGGCCGCGCGCCACGCTGCGCCGGCCGCGAGCGCGACCAGCGCGACCAGCGCGAGCGCGACCCGGCGGACCCTCGAGAGAACCATCGTTGAAGACTATGTGGTCTCGGGGCCCGAGAACGATCACCGCGCGACGATTTTTGTCATCGACGCACGCGGCGCTGGGCGCTGAGCGCGCGGGCCCAGTAGCTGGCGGCCGCCGCGAGGCCAACCACCGCCGTGGCCCAGAGGCCGAGGCCTCGCGCGCGCGGCGCGCCCACGAGGATGGCGAGAACAGTGGCGAACTGCAGCGTGGTCGCGAGCTTCCCGAGGATGTTCGCGCGGTCGTCGAGCTTGCGCTGGCGGGCGGCGGGGCTCGCGAGCACCCACAGCACCAGCGGCAGCTCCCCGAGCTCGCGCGCGCCGAGGAGCGCGACCTCGCCGAGCGCCAGGTCGCCCCGCGCGACCAGGGTGGCGAGCACCGCGCCCGCGAAGAGCTTGTCGGTCACGCCGTCGACCACCGCGCCGGCGGGGGTGGCCAGCGACGACCGGCGCGCGAGCCAGCCGTCGAGCACGTCGGAGAGCCCCGCTGCGGCCAGCACGCACACGCTGGCCCACGGCGAGCCCGCGGCGAACGGGAACAGCGCGGCGAGCGGCACGCGCAGCCAGCTCACGAGGGTGGGCCCGTTGACGAGATCGCGCGCGCGGTACCTTCCCACGGGGGGAGTGTAGCCCCCGGCAGGCGGGGCGCGATCGCGACGGCCCGCTCAGGCCGCGGCGAGCGCGGCGAAGAGGGCGCTCGCGAGCGCTCGCACCTCTCCCGACGTGGGGATCCCAAGCGCGGCGCGCGCGTCCGCGGGCGCGTCCAGCGTGACGGCGCGGAAGGTGCGCTCGATCTCTCGCTCGACCTCGCGGGCGTCTTCCGGGGACAGGCGGCTCGTCATCCACGCGTGCATCCGCCAGGAGAGGGCAGCGTGACGGGTCTCGTCACGGGCCACCCGCGCGTAGAACGCCCGCAGCGCGGGGGTGCCCGCGCGCTGGGCCTGAAGCGAGCGCGGCGCGAAGATGCTGAAGGGAGTGAGTGGCGCTCTCCTCGTCTCCTTCGGGGCGCTCTTCCGTTTCTTGCTCCGAGGCCGCTCGTCGGCATGTGAGCCCCGCGTGGACGAGCTCAAGTCCGCCGCGCGGCCGATGGTCCGTCGACGGGGAGCGGCGCG
>DAORJJ010000186.1:11107-11381 GCA_035439005.1 Polyangiaceae bacterium
CCCCCCGCCGGTGAGCGCGCGAGGCGGTGATTCTTCGGCGAGGGCTCCGGCCCTCACGAGAGGAGCAGCGTTCGATCCCAGGTCGGGTCCCCGTGGGTCGTCGCCGCGAGCAGCGCGAGGGTCACGCCGGCGGCGCCGGTGAGGAAGCTCGGATCGTTCCTCCAGCGAACCTTCCCGGTCGCGTCCCGAGCGTGCGCGCGAAAGCCCGCGAAGCCCCGACCCGGCGCGCGCATCGCGAGCGCGCGCGAGAACCAGGCGCGCGAGGCGTCCGCGA
>DAORJJ010000187.1:0-11336 GCA_035439005.1 Polyangiaceae bacterium
GACTGACTGGCAACAGCCAGTTGCGGTACAGCAGGGCGGACAGGCTGCGCTCCGCGGCCGTTCGATTCATTGGATTACGCCGCAGCAGGTCGGCGAGGTCGGACCAGCGCGCGCGCTTCGCGAGCAGGCGGGCGAGCGCGTCGACCGAGGCGGTGTTCGTGTCGTCGACGTCGACGGCGTTGCGGTAGGTCTCGATCGCCGAGTCGTCGTCTTTGAGCTCCGACTCCTGAATCGCCGCGATCGTGTGGAGGGTGCGCACGCGCGCCTCCACCTCGTGGCGGTGATCGAGCGCCTCGCGATAGAGCTCGACTCGCTCGTTCGCGCGCCCAGCCTTGGAGAGCAGGCGGTCAATCGCGGCGAAGGCCGCGTCCTGCTCCTCGGGGTTCCACGCGTACGCGCGGCGGAAGAACGTGAGGGCGCGATCGACGTCGCCGAGGCGCTCGAACAGCTCGCCCGTGCGCGCCGACAGCTTGGCCGACTCGGGGCCGTCCGAGCCGAGCTTCTCGAGCTCCGCCGCGTAAATCTCCGCGAGGCGCTGCTCGGCGTTCGCTCCGCGCGCCAGGCGCTCGAGCTCCGCCCAGGTCTCCTCGTCGGTGACGTCCTCCGCGAGCAGCCTGGCGGCCACCTCGAGCGCCGCCTTGAGGTCGTCGCCCTGCTCCTCCTCGAGGCGCGACAGGCGCCGCAGCAGCTCGCGACGCTCGTGCGGATCCTGGCTCGCGCCGAGCCGGGCCTCCAGCGTCCCCATGACCTTGCGCCACTCGTGGCGCGCCAGGTAGACGGCCTCGAGCAGCTCCGCAGCGCGCGCTGCGTGGGCTGGACGGGCCATCAAGGCCTCCAACGCGGCGACGGTCGGCGGGTGCTGGGGGACGAGGGCGAGCGCAACGACGTACTCGTCGAAGGCGCGCTCGGCGTCCTCCAGGCGGGACTCGCGCACCCCGCCGAGGGCGTGGTGGAGGGCCGCCTTCGCCTCGGCGCCGAGGCCGTCGGCGGCGAGCTGGCGCTCGTAGAGGACCACGAGGTCGTCCCAGCGGGCCTCCGAGGCGTAGAGGCGCGACAGGGCGGCGATCGCGTCGGGGTCGAGGCCGAGGTCGAGGATGCGCTCGTAGACCTCGATGGCGTCGGACCGCTGCTCGAGCTTGACGTCGAGGAGGCGGGCCTCCTTCGCGTAGATCACCCGCCGCTCGTCGTCCGTCTTCGCGTTCTCGCCGCGCAGCTTGATGATGCGGTAGAGGTCGTGGTCGGCGGCGGACGCCTCGAAGATGGCCTCGAGCGCGAGGAGCGCGCGATCGTCGTCCGCGCGCACCTCGAGCGCCCGCTCGTAGTACTCCTGCGCGAGGGCACGATCGTCGAGCTTGTCACGGGCGAGATCGGCCACGCGCAGCAGCACCTGGAGCTGCAGATCGCCGTCCATCACGTCGGGCGCGATCTCTCGAAGCAACGCACACAAAGCGTTGAAATCACTGGTTTTTTCTGCGCAGCGCTCGAGCCGCGAGAGCCACCCGTCGAGGCCGGCTTCCCCCGCCGCGTGGCGAGCGCCGCGGCCCGCGTAGCCGAAGGCGCGGCGCGCATCACCGAGGCTCGTCTCCGCGACGTCGGCGGCGAGGCCGAGCAGCGTGAGCTTCTCGTCGACGGAGTCCGTCGCCTCAATCTGGATGTCGAGCACGCGGAGCAGCTTCTCGTGCGCCTTGTCCTCCTCGTAGAGCGGCCGGAGGAGATCGGCGGCGTCACGGCTCGCGGTCTCGTTGTCGAGGAGCCCCTCGACCGCCTCGCGGCTCTTCGCGTGCGACGGATCGAGCGTGAGCGCCTCGCGGTACGCGTCGAGCGCCCCGTCCACTTCGCCGAGCAGGGTGCGCCGCACGTCGCCGAGGCGCGTGAGCAGCTCGAGGCGCTCGGAGAGCTCCACCGCGAGGGTGAGCTGGGAGGCGAGCGTCTCGGCGAGCTCGTCCGCCTTCTTCGCCCGCTCGTAGAGTCGAGCGAGGGCGCCGAGGGTCGCGCGCTCCACGCCAAAGTCGTCGATCACCGCGCGGTAGGCGAGGATGGCCTCCTCGGTGTCCTCGAGCTTCGTGTCGAGCGTGGCCGCCGTGCGCACCATGAAGCCCTTGCGAGCGTCTGGGTCGTCCGCGAGGCGCTCACGCGAGCGGAGCACGCCGACGAGCGCGCGCGCATCGCCGTTGCGCTCGTAGAGTCGATCGAGCGCGACGAGCGCCTCCGTGTCGACGGGGTCGTCCTCGATGCGCTCCTTCCACGCGCCGATCGCGGCCTCGAGATCGCCGAGCTGCTCCTCGCAGAGGAAGCCGAGCCTGCCCAGCAGCTCCTTGCGCGCCGCCCCGCCGTCCTCGAGCTTCACCTGGACGCGGAGCATCTCAGCGAGCTCGTTGCTTCGGCCGGTCGCACCGTACACGCGCTCGAGCGCGCGCGCTGCGGGCAGCGCCACGGTCGGGTCGTCACGATCGAGGTCGAGCACCTCGCGGTAGATGACCTCGGCGCGCGCGGCGGCCGCGTCCGCTTCGTAGATCTTCGCGACCGAGAGCAAGATGTCCGCGCGGGGTTGCGGGGCGCTCGCGGCCTCCGCGGCGGTGCGGAGGACCTCGGCAGCGCGCGTCATGGCCCCTTGGCGAGCGCTGATCTCGAGCAGGCGCGCGCGGTTGTCCGCGTCGTCGGGCGTGAGCGGGACGAGCCGCGCGTACGCTTCGAGGGCGCCGGCGTCGTCGGTGAGGCGCTCGTCGCGGAGGTCGGCGATGCGACGCAAGAGCTCGCGCCGCTCGTCGTCCGTGGTCGCGAACTCGAGGCGAACCTCGAGGATGCGCACGAGGTCGGCGCTCTCGTCGCGGTTCGTGTACACGCCCTCGAGGATGACGGCGGCGCGGGCCCGCAGGTCGGGGCTCGTCAGCGTGGCCTCCACGAGCGCCGTGGCGTCTCGGTTGGAGGGGTCGTCCGTCAGCACCTGCTCGAGGTACGCGATCGCGATGGCGGGCTCGTGGAGCTGCTCTTGGTGGATGCGCCCGAGGCGGAGCCGGAGGGCCGTCGCGTCGTCGCCGTACGCGGAGTCGAGCTTGCGCGTGAGCAGCGCTGCCAGCTTCTGCCACGCGCCGCCGCCCACGTAGAGCTTGTCGAGCGCGGGCACGGCCTGCGGATGCTCGGGAAACTCCTCGAGAATTCGCTCGTAGTAGGCGACCGCGCGCGCCGGCTCGCCCATGATCTCCTCGACGAGGATCGCGACGTCGACGAGCAGGCCGGCGCGCGACTCACCCTCCGAGGCGGCGATCACGGGCTCGTAGGCCGCTTCGAGCTCGGTCCACTTCTCGCCGTTGCTGAGCACCTGGCGAAGCCGCGCGAAGGCGCGCTCGTTCTTCGGGTCGGCGCGGAGGATGCGCTCGAGGTACGGGCGCGCGCTCTCCGGCTCGCCCAGGCCCTCGTCGTAGAGCGACGCCACGCGCTCCGCCAGGTCGAGCTCGAGCTCCACCGGCAGCGAGGACGGCCCCTCCTTGGGCACCGCGGCGGTGAGGGCGTCGACCAGCGCCTGAGTGCGCTGCGTGCGCGCCGCGAGGTCACCGAGGCGATCCCACACGCGGAGCTCCGTCGGGAACTCGCCCGCGGCCGTGATGAGCACGTCGAGCGCGGCCGAAAGCGCCGACTGCGCCTCGTGCACCTCCGCGAGGCGCTCGTAGAGCGGGAGGCGGTCCGCCTTGGCGGCGGCCGTGGCGATGCGCACGCCGAGCACCTCGGCCTGCTTCTCGAGCTGCCCGAGCTCCGCGTAGCAGTCGTCGAGCACGATCGCGGCGCGGGGGCGGGTCTCGGCGGTGCGGAGGAGCCGCTCGGCGAGGGCCACGGCCTCGGCGTCGTTGGGCTTGAGCCCGAGCGCGCGCTCGACGGCGGCGAGGGCGTCCGTGGGGCGCTTGAGCGGCCCGAGGTAGAGCTCGGCGAGCTCGATCTCACGGGCGCAGCGCTCGGCGCCCTCCGCGAGGTCGCGCTCTTGCTCGATGGCGCGCGCCGCGCCCTCGGGATCGCCAGCGCCACGGAGCAGGCGCGCCACCGCGCGCAGCGCCGCCGTGTTCGCCGGGGCGAGCTCGAGGATCTCGTTGTAGAGCGCGACCGCGCGCTCGGGGCTCTGGAGGCCGTCCTCCTCGAGCGAGGCCCACTCGCTGAGCAGCGACAGCTTCTCGTCTGCGCCGGCGCGGTCGGTGCGACGGCGCAGGAGCCAGCGCAGATCGTCGTGACGCGCCTCCGCGCGGAGCAGCGCGTCGAGCTGGTTGCCCACCGCCTCGTCGCTCTCGTCGGCCTCGAAGAGGTCCCGGTAGATGCGCACCGCCTCGTCGACGTTGGAGAGCTCCCGCGCCACCACCTCCGCGAGCGCCATCTTGAGGCCGCGCTCCTCGGCGGGCGCGAGGCCCGGCTGCGCGAGGCGAGCCCGCAGGATCTGGCAGAAGTCCTCCCACTTGCCGGCGGCCCGGGCCACGCCCTCGAGGGTCGCGAGCGCCGACTCCGCGGAGGGGTCGGCCTCGTAGGCGCGGCGCGCCCAGCCGAAGGAGGCCGCGCGATCGTGGAGGCGGTCGCCGGTCGTGACGACGAGCTTCTGGATCAGGGCGCTGCGCTCGGCGGGGTCCTTCGCGTGTGTGAGCAAGACCTCGTAGAGCGCCGGGAGGCGGCCCCACTTCTCGTCGCTCTCGTAGAGTGGCACGAGCTCCGCCGCGGCGCGGTAGTCGTCCGGGCGCACGGTGAGCACGCGCTCGTACGCGCGAAACGCGCGCTCCGGCGCGCCGAGCCTGGTCGCGTAGACAGAGGCGGCGCGGAAGGAGAGATCGACCTTCAGCTCGGGATCCGTGGCGCGATCGGCGGCCGCAGAGAGCACCTCGGCGAGCGCCTCGTAGTCCTCGGTGCGGTCGTACATCGCGGTGAGCGCGTCGAGCTCGTGCGTCTCGAGGTAGCGGTCGCGGAGCGCCCTGAGCGCCTTGCCGTTCGTCGGCGACAGCTCGAGCACCCGGATCCATGTGCGGGTCGCGCCCTCCGAGTCGGAGAGGCGATCCATGTAGACTGCACCGAGCTTCTGCAGCACGGCGAGCCGACCCGCCTCGTCGTCGGAGAGCTCCACGCGCCGCTCGAGCGCGTCGGCGAGCGACTGGAAGTCCTTGTCGCGCTCCGACTGCTTCTCGAGGGCGTCCAGCGCGGCGGTCGAGGTGGGGTCCTCCTCGAGCACCTTCTTGTACAGCGCGATCGCGTCGGCGCCGCGGTCGAGGCGCTCCGCGGCGAGCTTGGCCATGTCGAGGATGAGCGCGCGGCGCTCCTCGCCCGGCAGCATCGCGCCGACCTCGGCCTCGTGCAGCTCGTAGAGCTTGCCGTACGCGCGCCGCTTTCCGTAGAGCTCCTTCAGCTTCTCGAGCGCCTCGGCGTCGAGCGGCGCGGACTCGCGCAGCTTCTCGTACGCCTCGATCGCGTTCTGTACGTTCGAGAACTGCTCGAGCCACCGGCGCGCGATGCCCCGGTAAATCCAGGCGCGCGCGAGCGGGTCGGCCTCGAGCTCGGCGAGGCGCGCCTGCGTCGTCAGGAGGTCGCGCCAGCGCTGGAGCGCCTCGTAGACGCGCGCGAGCTCGCGGAGGCCGTCGGCGTCGTTCGGCGCGAGCGCCACGACCTGCGTGAGCACGGCCACCAGGGCGGAGTCGCTCTTCAGCTCGTCGCGGTACACGGCCGCGATCTCGCGGAGGAGCGGCAGGCGCGCCTCGGCGTCCTCGGGCGCCGTGCGCTCGATCTCGCCGCGGATGAGGTCGACGAGCGCGTTCCAGCCGCCGCTCTGGCGGTAGAGGCGCCGCAGCGCCGTGCGCGCCTCGGCGTTGGCCGGATCTTGTCGGAGGAGCGAGCGCCACTGCTCGATCGCCTTGGCGGCGTTCGCGCCGTCCTCGGCGAGCTTGGCGAGCTCGGTGGCGACCTTGGCCCGCTCGGACTCGGGCAGCGCGCGCTGCGCGTCGCCGAGCACGGCGGCGAGCCGCGTCGTGTCGCCGTTCTCCTCGCACCACTCGCGAAAGAAATTGAGCATCACGGGCTGCGCAGGCTCGAGCTTGCGGAGACGCTCGAAATACGGCTCCGCTTGGCCGGGCTTGCCCCGCATGCGCCAGTGGATCATGCCGATCTGCATGAGCGTGCCGGCCTCGTGCGCGCCGCGCGCCGCGCCCCCCGCGAGCTGCTCTTCGTAGAGCGCGACGAGGTGGTCCCACATCTCGCGCTCCGTGAAGAAGCTCACGAGAAACGAGAGCGCCTCCGGGTGACCGGGCGAGAGATCGAACACGCTCTCGTACGCCGGCGCCGCGCGCTCGGGGCGGTTCAGGCGCTTGCGGAGGAGGCGCCCGAGGCGCAGGTATCCCGCGATCTTCTCCTCCTTCGCGGTCGACTCGAGGGCGAAGCGCTCGAGGCTCGTGGCGAGCTCCTCGTAGCGCCCTTCCTCACGGTAGACGTGCTCGAGGAGCAGCGCCGCGCGGCGGTTCTTCGGGTCGATCTCGAGGGCCTCGCTGAGCCCCGCGATCACCTCGTCGAGGAGCATCTTGCGCGCCGCCATGCCCTTCTCGCCGCGCGAGGCGAGCTCGGGTCTGCCGTAGCGGAACGCCGTCTCGGCGGCGCTCACGAGGAACGAGCTCTTCAGGGCGCTGTCCTGCGCGGACTTGGCCTCGTCGACGTAGCGCGACACGAGCTCGCGCCACTTCGCGCGCCGGGCGGTGCTCCGCTCGATCGCCTCCTCGGCGTGATCTTGGTCGGGCACGAGGACGAGCACCCGCTCGTACACCTTCAGCGCCGCGTCGTCGTTGAGCAGCTCGTCGTCGAGGATTCGCGCGAGCTCCTCGAGCAGCTCGAGCTCGCTCGGGCCTCCCGCCGCGAGGGCGACCTCGAGGCGGAGGAGCGCGGCCACGGCCTCGTACTCTCGCCGCATCTCGTGGGCTCTGCGCGCGGAGTCGAGGAGCTTCGCGAGCTCCTCGCGCGACAGCTCGCCGTCGGCGAACGTGACCGTCTCGCCTTCCTCGTCCCAACCCAGCGATGAGCGCAGCTCGGCGAGCGCCTCCACGTTCTCTGGATCGTCTTGAAGCTGGCCAAGTGCAGTGCGGATGGTCTTCGCGCTCATCATTACCTTGGAGTCGGATCTGGAGCCCGGCGGGGAGTCAAAAGCAACGCAAGTACTCTACATTGCTCGCGAATTTGCCCCACGACGCGATCGGTGAACCCCGATGGTAAAGGTGGCACCCCCGGGATTCAATGCTCTTCGCCAACTATCGGCCCCCGCGTCGCCCCCGCCGCGAAGGACGATCGCCGTTTTTCTTGGCGCCCCCAAAGGCCCGCCCCCCTCGCGCCGAGGACGTGCTACTCGTGGAGGATTCACGCGTGAGCCGGTCACTTCGCCTGACGTTGCTGAGTGTGTACGAGACGCTCGCGATCAGCGCGCCCACGGTGGTCGACGCGACCCTCGGCCGGGTCACGAAGGCCGCGTGCGACGCACGCATCGAGCGGTGGTCTACCCGCATCGTTCGACGCCTGGGCGCCCAGCTGGAGGTGCGCGGCCGCGAGAACGCGCGGGGCGGTCCGTTCGTCATCATGTCGAACCACCAGTCCCACTACGACGTCCCGCTGCTCTTCCACGTGCTGGGCTCGAACCTGCGCATGGTCGCCAAGCAGGAGCTCTTCCGCATCCCCGTGTTCGGGGCGGCGATGCGCGGCGCGGGCTTCATCGCCGTCGACCGGGCCGACCGGGCGCGGGCGATCCAGAGCCTCGCCACCGCGAAGCCGCTCCTCGAGAGTGGCACCCACTTGTGGATCGCGCCCGAGGGCACCCGCAGCCGGACCGGCGCGCTCGGCCCGTTCAAGAAGGGCGGCTTCCTGCTCGCCGAGCAGCTGGGGGTGCCGATCCTGCCCATCACGATCGACGGGACGCGGAACATCCTCCCGTCGAGCGGGCTGCTCTCTTCCCCGGGACAGCGGGTCGTCGTGACCATCCACCGCCCGGTGCCCCCGCCCGCGGGCGGCCCCGACCCTCGCGCGGCCCGAGAGCGCACGCTCGACGCGGTCCGCGCCGCGATCGCGAGCGCGCTGCCGTGAGCGTCGCTGGGCGCGGCATCGCGATCCTCGTCAACGCGAACGCGAAGCGCGGAGGCCGGCGCGTCGCCGTACAGATCGGCGAGGTCCTGGCAGGCGCGAACATCCGCCTCACGCGGAGCATCGCCGAGGTCGAGGGCTGGCTCGCGAGCCTCCGCGACGTGCGGGCGCTCTTCGCGGCCGGCGGAGACGGCACGGCCGTCACGCTGCTCACCGCGCTCGATCGGGTCGTGCCGCGCGACGCTCCCTTCCCTGCCTTCGGCGTGCTGCCGCTCGGCACCGGGAACGCTTGGGCCCGCTCGCTCGGCGCGCGCAAGCTCGACGCCTGCGTGCGCGCGCTGGCACGGCGACACGGCCCCCTCCCCACGCGCAAGGCGCGGCTCTTCGAATGCGACGGGACGCTCACCTTCTTCGCCGGGTGCGGCTGGGACGCGCAGGTCCTGGACGACTACCGCACGCAGGTCGAGCTCTCGCCCTCACGACGCTTGGCGAAGTCGGTCTGGGGTTACCTCGCCGCGGTCGTCCTGCGCACCGCGCCGAAGACCCTCCTGCACGCGCGCCCACACGTGCTCGTCGAGAACCTCGCCGACGAGGCGTTCGTGGTCGACGCGCGCGATCCGCTCGGCACGCCGCGGCTCATGGAAGGCGCCGGCCGCGGCGCCATCCTGTACGAGGGGCCCGCCAGCGTCGCCGGGTGCGCCACCTGCCCCGAGTTCGGCTACGGGTTCCGCGCGTACCCGCACGCGGAGCGCATGCTCGGCCGCATGAACGTGCGCGTCTACGATCAGACCACGCTCCGCGCCTTGCGCGACATCCCGCGGCTGTGGCGGGGGGCGCACCCGCTCGAGGGCACCCACGATTGGTTCTCCTCGCACGTGCGCCTCACCTTCTCGCGCCCGCTGCCGCTCCAGGTGGGCGGGGAGGCCGTCGGCGAGCGCCGGACGGTGGAGTTCGTCATGTCCCCACGCGACGTCCGCGCCGTCGACTGGAGGCGCCTCGACGGGGACGAGCTCCCCACCGAGGGGCGTCCGAACTACACTCACCCACCATGACCCTCGACGAGGTGCCGTGGAGGTCCGTCCTCGCCGCGGGCGAGACCGCCTGGGTCGTGGGGCTCGTGGTCTTCATCGTGCTCGAGCGCCGGCCGCCCGTCAGCACGCTCGCCTGGATCTTCGGCCTCGTGCTCCTGCCCTTCCTCGGGCTGCCCGTGTACTTCCTGTTTGGTCCGCGGCGGCTGCGGAGGCGCAAGCTGCGGTACCGCGACAAGCGGGTCGCCGTGACCCACGCGCTCGCGAACGCCCACGAGCGAATGCCGACGCCCTACGCCACCCGCCTCGCGGGCATCGGCGAGAAGCTGCAACATACACACGTGTCGACGGCGACGCGCGTCGAGCTCTTTTACGAGGGCGACGACGCCTACGACGCGATCCTCCGCGCGATCGAGCGGGCGAACGACCACGTCCACGTCGAGTACTACATCTTCGAGTCCGACGAGGTCGGCGCGAAGCTGCGAGACGCCCTCACCGCCGCGGCGAAGCGCGGCGTGGAGGTGCGGCTGCTCGTCGACGCCGTCGGCTCGAGCGGCGCGGGCCGACGCTTCTTCGACGACGTCACGCGCGCGGGCGGCCAGGTGCGCAGGTTCCAGCCGCCGCGGCTCGGGCTGGCGCGCGCGCGGTTCTTCAACTTCCGCACGCACCGCAAGATCGTGGTGATCGACGGGCGCGTGGGCTTCACCGGCGGTGTCAACTGGGCGGCGTGTCACTCGGCGCGCGCCTCGGGCCCGAGCGCGTGGCGCGACACACACGTCGAGCTCGAGGGGCCGGTGGTCGCGAGCCTCCAGCGCACGTTCCTCGAGAACTGGGTCTATTCGAAGGGCGACTCGGCGACCACGCGCCGGTATTTCCCGGAGCTCGCGGAGGGCGCGGAGCTCGTGCAGATCCTCCGCTCGGGGCCCGACCGCGACGTGTTCCCGATCCACGCCTTCTACTTCTCGGCGATCGCGACCGCCCGCGAGCGCGTGCTCCTCACCACGCCGTATCTCGTCCCGGACGAGGCCGCGCTCGCCGCCCTGAAGAGCGCCGTCCTCCGCGGTGTGCGCGTGGAGATCCTCGTGCCGCGCGAGGGCGACTCGCGGATCGTGCAGGCCGCCTCGCGCAGCTATTACGAAGAGCTCTTGGACGCTGGATGTATTCTGCACGAATACGAGCCCCGCATGCTCCACGCGAAGACCCTCGTCATCGACAGCGAGGTCGCGACGGTCGGCACGGCGAACTTCGACAACCGCAGCTTCCGCCTCAACTTCGAGGTCATGGCCGTGCTCTACGGCGCGCGGCACGCCGACGCGCTCGCGGGGCAGTTCGCCCGCGACGTGGCCAGCGCGAGGCTCGTGGGCCGCAGGAAGCTGCGCGAGCTCGGCGCCCTCCAGCGACTCGGCGAGGCCTCCGCGCGGCTCGCGTCGCCGCTCTTGTAGTGCCGCTCACGCGCCCGCGCGCGAGCCGAGCACGACGCCCCGCTCGCCAAAGTCGGCGAGCCACCGGGCGACCTCGGTCAGCAGCGGCTCGGAGACCGGCACGTCGAGCGCGGCCGCCGCGGCGCCGATGGCGACCCCGAGCGGCGCGCCCTCCAACGCGCGCTGCAGGAGCTCGTCGGCGAACGGGGTGAGCACGACCGTCACGGCGAGGTGGTCGCGGTCCCGGTAGAGAAAGAGCCGCGTGTCGCGGCATTCGGGCGGGTCGCCCACGCGCTCTGTGAGCTCCTCGATCGCGTGCGCGACGCGGAGCCTCCGCGAGGGCCCGCGGAACGCGAGCGGCAGGGCGGCGTCGACCTCGCACACGAGCGGGTCGGGCAGGTCGGGCGCGGCGCCCAAGCAGAACGTCGCGAGCTCCCACTGCAGGAGCTCGACGACGTACGCGGGGACGCGGGGGTCGACCGAGAGCCTGGGCAGGAGCACCTCGCACAGCTCGGTCGGCACGTCACGGAGGTGCGGCGTGCGCGGGCCGCGCCCCGCGAGGAAGGCGTCGAAGCCCTCGGCCCAGGCGCCGGGCGCCGCCGCCTCGAGGTGGGCGTGCCCCCTCGAGAGGATGGACTCGCACAGGCCACCGAGCGTGCCGCGCACGAGCTTTCGGTAGAGCGGGTACCGCTGCGGCCCCGACCGGAGCGCCGCGTGATCCGCCGCGGTGACCTCGCTCCGCGTGAGGAGCGCCCCCACGTCGACGGGCGGCTCGGGGGCGAGGCAGGCCTCGCGCATGGCGCGATGCAGGGCGTCGACG
>DAORJJ010000188.1:0-11279 GCA_035439005.1 Polyangiaceae bacterium
AAGCCCCTCACGTTCCCCCCGGAGCCGATGTGCGCCGGCGGCCCGTTCTGCGACTGGGTCGAGCGCGCGCCGGCGGGCGCAGACGCGTGCTTCGTCGCGAACGACACGATCCATCGCGCCGAGACGGCCCTCCGCGCCGTCGCGAACGTCGCGCCCACCGTGGCGCCCGCCTCCTCGCCTCCCGCGGCCCCGCTCTATCTCGACCGCGTCGCGGCCCACCTCGATCTCACCGCGGACGAGCGCGGCGCCCTCGAGAGGCGCGGCATGGTCGTCCTCGACCGGCTCCCCTACGTCGACTACGCGCGGGCCTACCACGACATCTTCCAAGAGCAGCTCCCGGTCTTCGTGACCTTCGACTCCATCTTGCACGCCGTGTTTCGCGCGACCGAGGGCGCGCTCGAGGCGGCCGAGCGCAAGACCCTGGAGCCCGCGCTCGCCCGCGTGCTCACGGGCCTCCAGGCGGCCCTCCGAGCAGCGTCGCGCGGCCTCGATCGTCAGGTAGTCAACGACCTTGATATTTACCTCGGCGTCGCGATCGAGCTCGCCGACCTCAAGCTGCCCGCCGCGCGCGCGAGCCGCGGCAGCTCGATGCCACCCCCCGAGCCGCGGCCGGTGCCTCGCTCGCTCTTCGGCAACGACGCGGAGATCGCGCGGGTCACGAGCGCTCTCGCTGCCCGAGAGCTCGCCCCCGTCGAGCTGTTCGGTCGGCGGCGGATGATCGACGCCTCGCGGTACGAGCCCCGCGGACACTACGTGGCCCCGTGGAACGGGAGCCGGGGGCTCGACCACTACTTCCAGGCGATCACCTGGCTGATGCAGCTCGAGCTCAACCTCGTCACGCGGGGGTGCGCGAGCTCCGCCGAGGGCCACGACTCGAGCGACACGCCGCGCGAGATCGCGCTCGCGGGCGCGCTCGCCGGGCTCCTCGGGGGGGTCGCGCAGGACCTCGCCGCGTTCGAGCGCGTGTACGGCGCCTACCTCGGCACGCGGGAGGACGTGCCCCTCGCCGACCTCGCGCGGCTGCTGCGCGAGGCCGGCGCGCGCCCGGGCGACGCCGACGCCCCGGCGAAGCTCCGCGCGGCGATGGGGAAGCGCTACGCGCGCGCCACGCGCACCCACTTCCAGGCCGAGGGCTGCGGGCCGCTGTCGGCCGTCACCACGCTGCTCGGGCTGCGCGTCTCCCCCGACACGGGCGGCCTCACGGGCCTCGTGCATGACGCCGTGCCCGAGCGCAAGTCGGGGCTCTCGCTCGCCGACGTGGGCTATGTCCTGGGGCACGACCGCGCCAAGGCGCACCTCCGCGCGCAGCTCGCGATGCACCCGTCGCTCGGCGCGGCGCTCGACGCGGGCCGCGCGCGCACGGCCGCCTCGACCGCGCGCCCGACCGACGTGTACACGAGCTGGCTCTCGGTGCTCACGGCGCTCGGCGAGGAGCCCCCGGGCGTCGTGCCTCGCTTCGCGAAGACCCCGGAGTACGCCGACGCGCGCCTCAACTCCGCGCTCGTGGGCTTCGGCCAGCTCCGGCACGCGTACATCCTGCTCGCGGGGCAAGGCTACGACGCCTACGGCTGCGAGATCCCCGACGGGTACGTCGAACCGCACGTGCCGGCGTGGGACGCGCTCGCCGCCCACGTCGACGTGCTCGCGCGCCGCGGGCTCCCGGTCAAGCGCCTCGCGGAGGTCGTGGGCATCCTCGCGCGGCTCGCGCGGCGAGAGACCCAAGGCCTCGCGCTCACCGAGCCCGAGCGCCGATGGCTCGGGATGGTGGCGGAGAACGTGCCCTCCGGCGGCTACGGAGGCGACTCGGGCGAGCCGCCGAAGTGGACCGGCTGGTACTTCGATCTGTTCGCCGACCGCGAGAAGGGCGCCGAGCGCCCGAGCCTCTTCGTCGCGGACTATTTCACCCTCACCAACGCCGAGCAGGTGCTCTACGCGGGCGCCGACGGGCCCCGCCTCGGGCTCTTCCTCGTCGACGTGGGCGGGGCGCCCCGCGTGATGGTGGGCCCGGTGGCGAAGGGGTACGAGACTGCCCAGCCGCTGCGAGACCCACGCCTCACCGACCGCGCCGCGCTCGCGGTGCCCGAGGCCGAGAAGCGCGCGCCGTGGCGGGCGAGCTACGCGGCCCCGGAGCGCCCGCTCGCCGACGAGCCCGCCACGTGGGTGGCGTCGTGCCAGCCGCCGCCTCCCCGCTCGGGCGCCCCGGTGCCCATGGGGCTGTCGCCCATGGGGCTAGCGCCGATGGTGGCCGCTCCACGCGCCGTGGAGTCGCTCCGGATCGCCGCCTCGCTCGCGACGTCCGGGGAGGTCGAGATCGGGCTGCTCGACCACCACGGCGACCCGCTCGGGGCGACGGCCCGGCTCCCGGCGGGCCCGGAGCCCGTGATCGCCCTCTTCGAGGGGCCGGGCGTCGCCCAGGCGAAGGCGTACCGCGTGCGCGTGCACACGCAGGGCCGGGTGAGCGCGTGGTCAACGTCTCCCAGCGTCAACGCTGGCTTCACCAACGAGGGCGGCGAGCTCGACGCCGCGCTCGTGCGCACGCGCCCCGCGGGCCTCTCCCCCCTCCACGCCCCGCCACCACCACCACCCCGTGGCGCCGCGAAGGGCCGGCGATGAGCCCCGCCTACGTCACCGCGAACGGCCTCCGCTTCGCCTACCTCGAGGAGGGTGAGGGGCCGCTCGTGCTCCTGCTCCACGGCTTCCCCGACACGGCCCACACGTGGGACGCGATCCGCCCCGTCGTCGCGGCCGCGGGCTTCCGTGTGGTCACGCCCTTCACGCGGGGCTACGCGCCCACGGAGATCCCCCGCGAGGAGGCCTACGACGCGGACACCCTCGGGCGCGACGCCCTCGCGCTCATCGAGGCGCTCGGCGAAGAGCGCGCGGTGGTGGTGGGGCACGACTGGGGCGCGAGCGCCGCGTTCTCGGCCGCGGGCCTCGGACCCGAGCGGGTGCGCATGCTCGTCACCGTCGCCATCCCCCACCCCGCCTCCGTCGTGCCCACGCCCAGGCTGCTGTGGAACGTCCGCCATTTTCTCACGCTGTCGCGCCCTGGGGCGGCGGCCCGCATCCGCGCGGGCGAGCTGGCCCACATCGACGAGCTCGTCCGGCGCTGGTCGCCCGGCCGTCAGGTGCCCCCGGGCGAGACCGACGACGTGAAGCGCGCCTTCCGCGAGCCTGGCTGCCTCGAGGCGGCGCTCGGCTACTACCGCGCGCTCAGCCCGCTGCTCCCCGCCTCGCAGCGACGCAAGGTCTCGATGCCCGCGGCCGCGTTCGCGGGCACCGACGACCTCGTCGCGCCGAGCGCCTACGAGCGCGCACGGAGCCGCTACCTCGCGCGCTACGAGGTCGTGACCATGCCCGGCGGCCACTTCATGCACCGCGAGCACCCGGAGCGCTTCGCGCGGGAGCTCGTGCGCCTGCTCCGCGAGGCACCCTGAGCCCTCCCGCGCGCAGGTCGCCTCACACGCGACGCGGAGCGCGCGCGTCGACCGTGCGCGGCGGTGACCCCAGGGGTAAGCTAACGGCGCTCCCCGTGGCGCTCGTCAACGACCCGCCACTCGTGACCCACGAAAGGTCTCTCCCATGAAGCGCTTCGCGTTCTCGAGCCTCGTCTTCGCCTCGGTGTCCGCGCTGTTCGTCGCGTGCAGCGCCGCCGAGCGACCCGCCACGTTCGACGACGGCGGGGTCACGCCCGTGGGGCCCGGCGGCGGCGACGACGCCGCGACGCCCGGAGCGGACGGCTCGCTCTTCGGCGACACGGGCGGCGGCCCGGTCGGGTGCGTGGGGCTCGAGTGCCTCAAGCCGAAGTGCAGCGGGCAGAACACGACCACGCTCACGGGCAAGGTGTTCGCCCCCAACGGCGTCGATCCGCTCTACAACGTGCTCGTCTTCGTCCCGAACGGTGAGCTCAAGCCGTTCGACGACGGCGTCACCTGCGAGACCTGCGAGAAGTCGGTGTCGGGGAGCCCGGTGGCGACCGCCCTCACGGACACCCAGGGGCGCTTCGAGCTGAAGGACATGCCCGCCGGCAAGGACATCCCGGTCGTGGTCCAGATCGGGCGCTTTCGCCGCAAGATCACCGTGCCCGCCGTGGCCGAGTGCGTAGAGACCAAGGCCAAAGACGGCGACCTTCGACTGCCCAAGAACGCCTCGGAGGGAGACATCCCGCGCATCGCGATCGTCACTTCCACCTACGATCCCACCGAGTGCATCTTGAACCAGATTGGCATCGACGCCTCGGAGTTCACCGCGCCCAGCGGCCCTGGCCGAGTCCACATCTACCACGGCAACGGCAACAACGTGACCGGCGCGCCGAGCGGCGCCGATCTCTGGCTGAGCACCGCGACGCTCAATCGGTACCAGCTCGTCGCGCTCCCCTGCACGTCGTACCCCTCCGACGCGACGGGCATGCAGAACCTCTACTCCTACGCGAGCATCGGCGGCCGCATCTTCGCGACGGATCTCTCGTATCCCATCATCGCCTCCGGCCCGGGGGACTGGCCACGAACGGGCAACTACTCGAGCCCGGGCTCGTTCTCGAACCCCGCCCAGATCGACACGACGTTCCCGAAGGGGCAGGCCCTCGCCGACTGGCTCCAGGCGGTCGGCGCGACGACGGGGCCCCAGCTCTCGCTGACCGATACCTACAGCCGCGTGGGCGCGATCAACCCCCCGGCGCAGCGCTGGCTGTATTCGGGCAGCGCCAACACCCAGGCCTACACCTTCAACACGCCGACCGCGGCCCCGGAGAAGGACCAGTGCGGTCGGGTCTACTACTCGAGCTTCCACATCGGCACGGGCAGGAGCCTCACCGGGACCTTCCCCGGGGCGTGCCAGGCCAAGGCGCTCACCCCGCAGGAGCGCGTGCTCGAGTTCATGCTGTTCGATCTGGCCTCGTGCGTGCAGAGCGACAAGATCCCGCCGGCCATTCCCAAGTAGCGGCGAGGGCCGCGCGACGCGCGAGGCCGTCAGCGCGCGGCGAACACCTCGTCGAGGCTCGCGCGGAGGTCGGCCAGCGCCGCGTCGATGCGCGGGCGGTGCGTGCGGAACGAGAGCACGCACATGCGCAGCACGAAGCGGCCGCCCACCGTGGTGCCCGTGAGGAGCACCCGCTGCCGCGCGTTCACGCCCCGCATCACGCGCCGCGAGAGCGCGTCGGCCTCGGCGTCGGTGAGGCCCGGCGCGACGAACCGGAACGCCAGGAGCGACAGCGCAGGCGGCGCGACGAGGTCGACCTCGGGCCACGCGGCGAGGGTCTCCGCCGCGTACCGCGCGAGGTCGAGCTTCTCGTCGAGGGCCTCCCGGAACGCGCGCGCCCCGTGCATCTTCAGCGGGAGCCACACGCGCAGCCCGCGCGGCTCGCGGGAGAGCTCGGGCGACAGCTCGCAGAAATCGACCAGGTCGGCGTCCCGCTGCATGTCCGGCAGGTAGCTCGCGTGGCTCGAGAACGCGCGGCGCAGCGTGGTCGGATCGCGCACCACGACGCAGCCCGTTCCGTAGGGGAGGAACAGCCCCTTGTGCGGATCGAGGGTCACGGAGTCGGCCCGCTCGATGCCCGCGAGCGCCGCCCGGCCGCGCTCGGTGAGCGCGAAGAAGCCCCCGTAGGCCGCGTCGACGTGGAGCCACAGCGCCTCGCGCGCCGCCACGTCGGCGAGGGCGCCGAGCGGATCGACCGCGCCGGTGTTGGTGGTCCCGGCGCTCGCGACGACGAGGAACGGGGTGAGGCCCGCCGCGCGATCGCGCGCGATGGCCGCCACGAGCGCGTCGACGCGCATGCGCTGGCGCTCGCACGTGGGCACGGCGCGGACGTTCTCGGCGGGGAACCCGGCGACGACCGCGGCCTTGGTGACCGAGTGGTGCACCTCGCTGGAGACGTAGAGGGCGCCGCGTGAGAAGTCGGTCGGGAGGCGATCGCGCCGCGCCGCTACGATCGCGAGGAGGTTCGCCATCGAGCCGCCCGTGGTGAGCACGCCCCCGGCGCCCTCGGGCAGGCCCACCACGCCCGCGAGCCACCGCACGACGCTCGCCTCGATCTCCACGAGGCCGGGCGCGGCGACCCACACCCCCACGTAGCGGTTGACCGCGCTCGTGATGAGATCGGCGACCGCGGCGTGGAGCAGCCCGCCCCCGGGGATGTAGGCCAGGTAGCCGCCCGACGCCGTGTTGAGGCCGAGCGGCAGCACGCGCGAGAAGAGCTGCTCGAGCAGCGGCTCGAACGCCGCGCCCTCCTCCGGCAGGCCCTCGCGCAGCGCGCGCACGGCCCGGCGCGCGCCTCGGTTGCGGTGCATGGGCGCCGCGTCCAGGCCCTCGAGGTGGCGCACGAGCCGCGCCTTCACGAGGTCGATCATGGCGGCGAACGTCGGCGCCCCGAGCTCGAGCGGCCAGGACGCCGCGCCGTCGTCGGGGGACCGGTCGAGCGCCACGAGCGCCGCGACGTCGCCCCTCGGGGGCTTCTTGGCGGAGGGCACGCGCGCCGCGCTCAGCGTCGCAAGATGCGCGCCGGCGAGCCCATGGCGACCGCGCCGTCGGGCACGTCGACGGCCACGACCGAGCCCGCCGCCACGACCGCGCCACGGCCGACCGTGACGCCCTTCAGGATGTGCGAGCCGCGGCCGACCCACGCGTAGTCGTGGAACGTGACCGGCGCGATGTCGCTCGCCTTCAGCCCCTCGCCGCGCATGCGCGCCTCGGGGTCGGAGGGGTGGCCGTCGGAGTCTTGGATGTTGCAGCCGCCCGCGATGAGCACGTGCTCGCCCAGGGTGATGCGCTGGTTCAAAATGAACCGCACCTGGTAGCCGATGTGGCAGTGGTCGCCGATGATGAGCTCGGGGTCGTCCATGAAGCGCCCCGTGTCGACGCCAAACTCGGAAAAATAGCAGTGATTTCCGATGCGTAGGCGAGCGTGCCCGCGAATGTAGGGCACGGCCGAGACGTTGAGGCCCACCCCGGCGCTCTCGCAGCGCGCGCGGAGCATGGGCGCGTAGAGGAACTTGGAGAGCGCCCACTCCTTGCCGTCGACCCACATGCGCTGGGCCGCGTACGCGGAGCCGAACAGCATGCGCGAGGCCTCGGTGTCGGGGATGTCGAAGGCCATGAGGCGCTGGTACGCGTCGTACGCGAGCTTCGCCGCGGGCGACTCGCGCCGCTTGGCGGCGAGCACGAGCTTGTCGAGGACGCTCACTTCAGGCCCTCGACGAGCGTCACGATCTTCGTGAGCGTGCGCGCGTCGCCGAAGGCGTCGTCGGGGATCTGCACGCCGAACTCGTCCTCGAGCGAGAGCAGGAGGTCGAGCGCCTGCGCCGACTTCACCCCGAGGTCGCGGAAGATGTCGGCGTCGGCCGCGAAGTCGGGGGAGAGCTTCCCGATCCGCGCGAGCAGCTCGCGCACGCCTTGTTCGATGCCTTCGTTCGCCATGGGTCCCTCTCACGCGCTCACTCGCGGGCGAGTCGCCCTCGTGACCTTAGCCGACCCGGAGGCTCCCGGGGAAGGCTCGACGACCGCCACGCGCCACTCGCGCGAATCTGGCGAATGTCCGTGCCGTCCCGGCGGGCTCGGTACTAGGCTTCCCCCCGGCATGGCGGCCCCCCACGTCCTCCCGTTCGAGAAGCCCATCGTCGAGCTCGTCGCGCGCGTCCGCGAGCTGCGCTCCCTCGCCGACGCCGACGCCAAGCTCCTCCCCGAGCTGCACCGCTTGGAGCAGAAGGCCAACCGCCTCGCCCGGGCGCTCTTCTCCGAGCTCACGCCCTGGCAGAAGGTGCAGCTCTCGCGCCACCCGAGCCGCCCCTACACGCTCGACTACGTGGCCGAGCTCTTCGAGGACTTCGTCGAGCTGTCGGGCGACCGCCTCTTCGCGAACGACGCCGCCATCGTGGGCGGCCTCGCGCGCTTCCGCGGGCAGAGCGTGGTGGTCGTCGGCCAGCAGAAGGGCCGCGGCGCGAAGGAGAACCTGAAGCGCAACTTCGGCATGCCCCACCCCGAGGGCTACCGGAAGGCCGAGCGGCTCTACGAGCTCGCCTCCCGCTTCGGCCTGCCGCTGCTCACCTTCATCGACACCCCCGGGGCCTACCCCGGCATCGGCGCCGAGGAGCGCGGCCAGAGCGAGGCCATCGGCTCGTGCCTGGCCGCCATGTCGCGCGCGCGCGTCCCGGTCGTGGCCACCATCATCGGCGAGGGCGGCTCGGGCGGCGCGCTCGCCCTCGGCGTCGCCAACCGTGTGCACATCCTCGAGTACGGCACCTACAGCGTCATCACGCCCGAGGGGTGCGCCTCCATCCTCTGGAAAGACGGCGCGAAGGCCGAGCTGGCGGCGGAGCGCCTCCGCATCACCGCGCCCGATCTGCTCGAGCTCGGCGTCGTCGACGAGGTCGTGTCCGAGCCCCCCGGCGGCGCGCACCAAGACCCGGCTGGCGCCGCGCGGGCCGTCGGCGACGCCATCGCCGAGAGCCTGGCCGCGCTGCGAACGCTCACGCCACAAGAGCTCGTCGAGCAGCGCTACGCCCGCTTCCGGGCGCTCGGCGCCTACAGTACCTGACATGAACCTACAAATTCCCCCGTGCGCGCACCCGTCACGGCGCGGTCACGGCGCAGTGCGGCGCGGCTAAATCGTCGTCATTGCGCCTTTTCCGTGTCGGAAAGCATGCTAGACGCGGAGACATGTCGGCAGGTGTGTCCCTAGACGGAAGAGTAGCGGTCGTCACCGGCGCGAGCCGCGGCATCGGGCAGGCGATCGCCAAGTCGCTCGTCGACGCCGGGGCGAGGGTCGTGTGCGCGTCCCGAAAGCTCGAGGGGCTCCAGGCGGTCGCGAGCGCGCTCGGGCCGAACGCCCACCCGGTCGCCGCCCACACGGGGCGCGAGGCCGACTGCGACGCCCTGATCGCCGCCGCCGTCGAGCGCTTCGGGCACGTCGACTATCTGGTGAACAACGCCGCCTCCAACCCGTACTTCGGGCCCCTCCTCGAGACCGACGCCGGCGCGTGGGACAAGACCTTCGAGGTCAACGTGAAGGGCTACTTCTGGATGATCCGCGCCTTCGTGCGCCACCTGCGCGCCCGCGGCGCGAAGGACGGCGCGGTGGTGAGCGTGGCCAGCGTCGCGGGCCTCGAGTCGGCCCCGATGATGGGCGCGTACGGCATGACCAAGGCCGCGGTCATCTCGATGACCAAGACCCTCGCGTACGAGCTCGGGGGCTCGAACGTGCGGGTGAACGCGATCGCCCCCGGCTTCGTCGACACCCGCTTCGCGGCCGCCATCGTGCAGAACGAGGGGCTCCTCGCCGAGGTCGTGAAGAAGACCCCCCTCGGCCGGGTCGCCCAGCCCGAGGAGATCGCCGGCGGCGTCGTGTACCTCTTGAGCGACGCGGCCAGCTACCTGACGGGGCACACCCTCGTCATCGACGGAGGAATGACGGTGTGTTGAACTGCTCTTCGTGAGCAGGGTCGAGCGAGTCACTTAGTTACGGGGGCGCTCCAAGCCGGCAGGCCAAGCGAGCGAAGAGTGGTCGGTACCGTGGCGCACATGCAGTCGGGGCAAGTCATCGTCGGTAAATACCGCCTGAACCAGCTTCTGGGGACGGGCGGCATGGCCGAGGTGTGGTCCGCGACCAACGTCTTCACCGAGCGCGAGTTCGCCGTGAAGTTCATGAGCCCCGAGGTCGCGAAGACCCCCGAGCACGCCGCCCGCTTTCTGAAGGAGGCCAAGGTCTCCGCGCGCGTCAACCACCCCAACATCATCGAGATCATCGACGTCGGGCAGACCGACGACCAGCAGCTCTTCATGGTCATGGAGCTGCTCTCCGGCGTGCCGCTCGAGGTGGCCATGCGGCGGCAGACCCCGCGCATGACGATCCCCGAGTTCGTCTTCGTGATGACCGAGGTGGCCTCCGCCCTGGCCGCGGCCCACCGCGCCGGGGTCATCCACCGCGATCTGAAGCCCTCGAACATCTACCTCCACCGCGACAAGAACCAAGCGGCGGTCCCGAAGGTGCTCGACTTCGGCGTGAGCAAGTTCCTCGACGACGGCGCGCCCAACATGGCGCTCACCATGGCGGGCACCGTCCTCGGCTCCCCGCTCTACATGAGCCCCGAGCAGGCCCGCGGCGACGGTGATCTCGACGGGCGCACCGACATCTTCGCCTTCGGGGCCATCCTGTTCGAGGGCCTCAGCGGGATGCGCCCCTACGAGGCCGCGAACTTCAACGCGCTCATCGTGAAGATCGCCACGACCGCCCCGCGCGACATCGACGACTTCGCCCCCGACGTGCCCGCGCCGCTCCGCGACGTGGTGAAGCTCTGCCTCGAGCCGGACCGCGACAAGCGCGTGGCGATGTTCGAGACGGTCGCCGAGCAGCTCATGAACATCCTCCCCGAGCTGGAGCGCGAGCCCGCGCACCTGCCGGCGCCGATGACCATCCTCTCGACCGACGATCCCGACGCCACGAACGCGCTGCCGATCGTCCGCGCCGGCGATCGCCCGCAGTCGGTGCCGCCACCTGCGCAGCTGCCCGCCCCGCACTTCGCGGCGTGGCAGAGCCCCGCGGCGAACCTGTCGCACACCACTGCGCCCACCTCGATCGCGCCCCCGGCGCCACGCCCCGCGCAGCAGCCGGCGGTCTACGCGATGGGCGCCGCCGCCGCCGCGGTGATCCTCGCCCTGCTCATCGTGCTGGTCACCGTCCTGCGGCGCGAGCCGCGCATCATCACGGTGACCGGCGAGCCCCGCCCGACCGCGTCGGTCACCGTGTCCGCCCCCGCCTTGGCCGCCCCGTCGTCGTCGATCCCGATGGTGAACGTCGACACGCTCCCCATGGCAGCCAAACCTTCGATTCCATTGGAGAAAGGCCGCGGCCGACTGATCGTCTCGGCGTCCCCGGGGTGGTGCATCGTGACCGTCGACGGCGTGTCGAAGGGGCCGACGCCCCTGCCCGCGCTCGACCTGTCGGCGGGCACGCACCACCTGCGCTGCGAGGCGCCGGGCAAGAAGCCGAAGACCGTGAGCCTCATCATCACGGAGGCCGCCGCGGCGAACTACAAGTTCACGATCGACTGAGCTCGACGGCCGCGCGACGGGGCGGACACCGGCGGTTTGGGGTGCGCCTCGTGGGCGCCCGTGACACAACGAGGGGGACCCATGAAGACGTCGAACCCACGCGCGCTCTCTCACCCGCTCCGCGCGCTCCTCGCGGCCAGCCTGCTCGCCGCAAGCGTGGGGGCCTCCGCCGCGGCGTGCGGCGTCACGACCGACCCCGGCCCGGCGGACGCGGAGCACCTGGCGCAGGCGCGCCG
>DAORJJ010000189.1:0-11201 GCA_035439005.1 Polyangiaceae bacterium
TGGGCGGGACGACGGGCGGCGGGGGATCCCCGCAGGCGACGAACGCGACGGCGGCCGAGACGATGACAAGCGAGGCGAGACCGAGCTTCTTCATGGGACGTATGCTCCTCCTGATACACTTTTGGGCGCCATTCCGATGCGCGGGGCAGAGCGCGTACTGCAGTGGCGCCCGGGCGAGAGTTCCTCGGAGATGGCGCGCCCTCTGTAGTCCGATTCGTTGGCGAAGACGAGACACATTTCGCGCCCCCTCGAGCGTGACCCTTCGGGGCCTGGCGCAACTTTTGCGCTAGGGTGGCGGCATGAACCTGCGCGAGGGCCTCTTGGGGCTCATTGGGAACACTCCGCTCGTTCGGCTCCCCAGCCTTTCGCGGGAGACGGGCTGCGAAATCCTTGGGAAAGCCGAGTTTCTGAACCCGGGGGGCAGCATCAAGGACCGCACCGCCCTCGGGCTCGTGCGCGGCGCGCGGGAGGCCGGGCGCCTCCGCCCCGGGCAGCTGCTCGTGGAGGGGACGGCGGGCAACACGGGCATCGGCCTCTCGCTCGTGGCGCGCACCCTCGGCCACCCGCTCCTCATCGTGCTCCCGAACAACCAGTCGCAAGAGAAGATCGACACGCTGGGCGCCCTCGGGGCGGAGCTCGAGCTCGTGCCGCCCGCGCCCTTCGCGAGCCCCGAGAACTACTACCACGTGGCCCGCCGCCGGGCCGAGGAGCGCGGGGGCCTCTTCGCCGACCAGTTCGAGAGCACCTCGAACTTCGACGCGCACTACGCCACCACGGCCGAGGAGCTGCTGCGGGACACCGACGGGAAGCTCGACGGCTTCGTGGCCTCCGCGGGCACGGGCGGCAGCCTCGCGGGCGTCAGCGCGAAGCTCGCCGAGCGGGCGCCGAGCGCCGAGAGCTGGCTCATCGACTGCGAGGGCAGCTCGCTCTACTCGCACGTGACCGACGGGACGCTCGAGGCCACCGGCTCTTCGGTCATCGAGGGGATCGGCATCCGCCGCATCACCGCCAACTTCGCGCGCGCTCGCCTCCGCGGCGCCTTTCGCGGCACGGACGCCGAGATGGTGAAGATGCTTCACTTCCTCGCGCGACGCGACGCGCTCTTCGTGGGTGGCTCCGCGGCGCTGAACTGCGTGGGCGCGGTCAAGCTCGCGCGTCGGCTCGGGCCAGGGAAGACCATCGTGACCCTGCTCTGCGACGGCGCCGCGCGGTACCAACAGCGCCTCCTCAACCCCGCGTGGCTCTCCGAGCGGGGCCTGTCGACCGACGCCGAGGATCTCTCCTTCGTCGCCTGAGGTCGCTCGCCAGACGTCGCTTGAACGGCCTTTGGCGCTCGCCCGCGCACCCGCGCTCAGCTAGAGTCGGCGGTGTGAAGACACGGACGCTCGCGTGGGGCCTTCTGGCGATGACCGGGATCGGCTGCGGCCTGAGCTACGGCGACCTCGCCGCCACGGGCGGCGACGCCGGCCCAAGCGCGAGCAGCACCCCCACGGGCACCCCGACGGGCACCCCAACGGGCACCCCCACGACGCTACCCACGGGCGATCCCACCGACGGCGGCCCTCCGGTCGACGCCGACACCGACGCGCTCGCTTTCCTCGACGCCGGCGCCGACGCCTCGGGCGACGCCCGCCCTCCGCCCACGAGCGTGCCGCCGCGCATCGTCCTGCGCTTCGAGGTCAACTACCCCTGCGAGTTCGCGTGGAACTCCCCGTACTGCACGCGCAACGAGGGCACGTTCACGCAGCGCGCGGTCTACCGAGGCGCCTCCAGCGACTTCGCGAACACCCCGACCGGCGCGTTCGGCACGCGGCTCAATTTCTGGCGCGCCCGCATGGGCGGCGCGTCGGCCAACGCGATCGACATCGACGACGCGACCGACGCGGTGCCCGCGGGCGCCCCGGTCGATCGCATGACCGTGGCCGCCTGGGTGCGCCGCGCGCCCGAGGGCGGGTCCGAGCGCGAGTACCTGCGCATCGCCTCCATGGGCCCCGCGGGCGGCGGCACGCCCATGTTCGAGTTCGGGTACAACAAGGCCTCCGAGTCGAGCCTGGTGGCGTCGATCGGCCAGGCCCTGCCCAGCGGCAAGAAGTCCTCGGTGCGCGGCTTCCTGCTCGACGACGAGTGGACGTTCGTCGCGATGACCTACGAGCCCACCGCGGCCGACGAGCTGTGCTTCTACCGCGGCACCGAGGCGACGGAGGTCGTGCTGGTCGAGTGTGTCGACTACAACTCCCGCTCGTTCTCCCGCGTGCAGACGCGCTTCAGCGTCGGCAACGCGGCCGCGACCGCGACGCGCGACGGCGCGAAGAAGGTGTCGCTGCCGGGCTTCATCGACAACGTGTTCGTCTACTTCGGCGACGCGCTCGACCTCGAGGAGCTGAAGAAGCTCCAGCGCGACTGAGGCAGCGGCGGCCCGCGCTCCGGGCCGAGCCCGGCGCACCTGCGTGCAGAGTGCACGCGAAGCGCGGCGCTACACCGGGCAGGGACCCCCGAAGAGCCCGAACCAGCGCAGCCCCCACAGGACGAGCTGGATCACCTGCAGCGCGAAGAACGCGTACATCATGCGCGTCGCCTCGTTCTTGTAGGCCAGCGCGCCGAGGTTGCCGTCGCGCGCGAGCACGTACATCGAGCGCGCGATGATCCACGCGGAGAGCGCCACGTGCACGGGGCCGAGCGGGTTGTAGCGGAGCACGCCGCCGAGGTCGAAGTGCGCCAGGGCCTCGACCGATCGGGTCATGCCGCAGCCCGGGCAGGGCACGTGGAGCCACTGGGCGACGGGGCAGCGCGCGAAGCCGTAGAGCACGAGCAGCCCCATGCCGGCGAGCCCCGCGCCGAGGAGCAGCGCGCGCGGCAAGAAGGGGAAGCGGGGGAGCGCTAGCGGCACGATGCGAGAAGTCAAGCAGACGGAATCGTCGAGAGGAAGAACCCCGATGCGCATTTTCTCTCATCGCCTCGCGAGGATTGTGCGAACCTGGTCTCCCTGACGTCGGCGACTTAGCTGCCAGAGGAGGAGTGCAGCCAATGCAATCAAACGAAATCGTGAATATGGCGGGTGGTTATGGTCCTCCGGGCGGTGGAGGTTACGGCGGTCCCCCTCCGGGTGGCGCCCCCCCTGGCGGCGGCGGGTACGGCGGTCCTCCTCCCGGCGGCGGACCTCCCGGCTTCGGCGGTCCTCCTCCTGGCGGCGCCCCCCCTGGCGGCGGCTACGGCGCGCCTCCTCCCGGGTTCGGTGGCCCTCCGGGCGGTGGGTACGGCGGTCCTCCGGCCGGCGGCCCTCCGGGCTTCGGCGGCCCTCCGGCCGGCGGCTTCGGCGGTCCCCCTCAGATGGGCGGCGGCGGGAGCGTCGACACGACGATGCCGCTCGTGCTCTCGATCGCGTCGTGCCTCTGCTGCTGGCCGCTCGGCATCGCGTGCCTCGTGCTCTTCTTCCAGGGCAAGGGACTCGCGGACCAGGGTGACAGCGCGGGCGCGCAGGCGAAGTTCGGCATCGTCAAGATCCTCGGCATGATCGCCATCGGTCTCGGCCTCGTGTCGACCATCATCAACGTCATCATGCAGGTCGCAGCCCACGGCTGAGCCCGCCGCGCCGGTCCGTCCGGCGTGAACCTCGGAGCGCGCGCTGCCCTCTGGCGGCGCGCGCTTCGTTTTGTGGGCTCGAGCCCGGACGGCGCGTGCGCGCCCGGTGCTGAGCCACCCGGGCGGCGGGTCGCGAGGGGCCGACGCCACTCGACCGCGCGGCCGCAGGCGACTATGAGTCTCCGCTGCCCATGCCTGCCGACCCATCCGAGAGCCCCGCCACGCCGGCCACGCCCACCACGCCCACCACGTCCGGCTCGTCCGAGCAGGCCATCATCGACGGCCGCAAGCAGACCGCGGCGCGCCTCCGCGCGCGCGGCGAGAACCCGTTCGCCAATGACTCCGCGCCGCGCGTCGGCGGGGTCACGGTGGGGCTGGGCGCGCTCCGCGAGCGCGTGAGCCCAGCGCGCAACGAGGGCGGGAAGTACTCCGAAGAGGCCGTGCGCGCGCTCGCCGGAGACGCGCGCTTCCACGTGCGGGGGAGGGTGCTCGCGCTGCGCTCGACCGGTGGGCTCTCGTTCGTGCGCCTCCGCGACGGCTCGGGCGAGCTCCAGCTCTTGTGCGACCAAGCCCAGTTAGGTGCAGAGTACACGAAACTGGACGACCTCGACATCGGCGACTTCCTCGAGGCGGAGGGCACGCTCACGGCGTCCAAGCGCGGCGAGCTCTCGCTCGAGCCCGCCCGGCTGCGCCTGCTGACGAAGGCGTACAGGCCGCTCCCGGAGAAGTGGCACGGCCTCTCCGACGTCGAGACGCGCTACCGCCAGCGCTACGTCGACCTCGTCGCCAACCCCGCCGTGGCGGAGGTGTTCCGCGCGCGGAGCCTCATCGTGCGGGCCGTGCGGCGCCTGCTGGATGACGCCGGCTACCTCGAGGTCGAGACGCCGACGATGCACACGCTCATCGGCGGCGCGGCGGCCAAGCCCTTCCTCACGCACCACAACACGCTCGACATGCCGCTCTTCATGCGGATCGCGCCCGAGCTGTACCTGAAGCGGCTCCTGGTAGGCGGCTTCGACCGCGTGTACGAGATCGGGCGCTGCTACCGCAACGAGGGGGTGTCGACGCGGCACAACCCCGAGTTCACGATGCTCGAGTTCTACCAGGCGTACGCCACGTACGAGGACCTGATGGACCTCACGGAGGTGCTCCTGCGCGGCGCCGACGCCGCGCTCGCCGCCGCCATGCCCGAGGCGCAGGCCGCGTGGAAGGCCGCGCGGCCGTTCACGTTCGACGAGCCGTTCGCGCGCGTGCCCATGGCCGAGGCGGTCGCGCGCGGGGCGCTCGCCACCGACATCCCCGAGTGGCGCGACGCGGTCTCTGGCGAGCGGCGCGGCGGCGGGCTCGTGGCGCTCCTCGCGCCGGGCTTCGTCGACCACATGAAGGCGTGGTCGAAGAGCTCCGCGCGCGCCAAGAAGATCGACTGGGGCAACTTCCGGAAGGGCTTCGACAAGTGCGACAACGACGGCGAGCGCCTCTTCTGTTGCTACGAGTACCTGTGTGAGCCGTTCCTCTCCGACGACTACCGCTCGAGCGACGGCACCAAGAGCCTGCCCGTGTTCGTGAAGGACTACCCGTTCGAGACCTCGCCCCTCGCCCGCAAGAACGACGCGCGGCCGGACCTCGTCGATCGCTTCGAGCTCTTCGTCCACGGCCGCGAGCTGTGCAACGCCTTCAGCGAGCTGAACGACCCGGAGGACCAGGCGGCGCGCTTCCTCGAGCAGGTGAGCAAGAAGCAGAAGGGCGCCGAGGAGACCATGGACTACGACGCGGACTACGTCCGCGCGCTCGAGCACGGCATGCCGCCCGCCGCGGGCTTCGGCATGGGCATCGATCGCCTCGTGATGATGCTCACGGCGTCGGCCTCGATCCGCGACGTGGTGTTCTTCCCGCTGCTGCGCAAGGAGGGCTGAGTGTCGCCCTGGCTCGTCGGACTGCTCCTCTTCGTCGGTGTCGCCTCGCTCCTCATCGTGTGGCGCGGCGTCGCCGAGCTGCGGGCGGGGCACCGCGGGCGCTTCGTCGTCGCGCTCCTCGGCGCGGCGGCGGGCATCGGCTTCGTACGGCTCACCTACTGGACCACGCAGCTGCCCGTGCTGCGCGGCTCGGCGTGGTCGCTGAAGGACGCCGCGGTGCGCGCCGGCGCGCTCGCGAGCGGCCTCGTGTTCTTGTGGACGGGCCTCGCGATCCTCGTGCCCGTGCTGTTCGATCTCTTCGAGAAGCGGGCGTTCAGCCTCTTCGTCGCGGTGCGGCACGTGCGCTCGCAGAAGTCGGGCTTCCTGTCGGTCATCAGCGTGCTCTCCATCGCCGGGGTCAGCATCAGCTCGTGCGCGCTTTGCGACGCGAGCAGCGTGATGGGGGGCTTCTCGGCCGATCTGAAGCGCAAGATCCTGGGCAACAACGCCCACATCGTCGTCGATCAAGAGTCGCTCGTTCCCTTCGAGGACGGCGACGCGCTCCTCGCACGGATCCGCAAGGCGCCGCACGTGGTGGGCGCCTCGCCGGTGCTGTACGGCGAGGTGATGATCACGTCGAACTCGAACCTCGCGGGCGTCGTCGTGCGCGGCGTGGACACGAAGACCATCGGCGAGGTCATCGATCTGCCGGCCAACATCGAGCTCGGCAAGCTCGAGTACCTCGACAAGCCCGAGGCGCTGCTCCACCTCGACGAGAACGAGGTCATCGGGCGCGGTCCGGGCGGCGAGCCTTACACCAAGGGGCCCGAGCTGCTCGGCTTCGATCTCGATCCGGTCACACGCGAGAAGCTCCCGCAGCCGCCCGTGCGCCCCGGCATCGTGGTCGGCCGCGAGCTCGCCAAGACGCTGCACGTGTACGTGGGCGACGAGGTCACGCTCATCTCCCCGCTCGGGGATCTCGGGCCGATGGGGGTCATGCCGAAGACCAAGCGCTTCCGCGTGGCGGCGGTCTTCTTCAGCGGCATGTACGAGTACGACGCGAGCCACGTGTACACGACGCTCGGCTCCGCGCAGGACTACTTCGGGATGCGCGGGAAGGTGTCGGCGATCGACGTGAAGGTCGACGAGCCAGAGCTCGCCGACTTCGACTTCGCGGCCTTCGACAAGGTGGTCGCGCGGCCGGAGCTCCGGGTGCGCGACTGGCGCGGCATCAACAAGAACCTGTTCTCGGCGCTGAAGGTGGAGAAGATCGCGGTCTTCCTCATCCTCACCATGATCACCGTGGTGGCGAGCTTCTGCATCATCTGCACCCTGCTCCTCCTCGTCACCGAGAAGACCAAGGACATCGCCATCTTGAAGGCGCTCGGAGCCAGCGACGGCGCGATCCTGCGCACGTTCATCATGGAAGGCGTCGTCATCGGCACCCTGGGGACGGTGTTCGGCGTGAGCTCGGGCGCGGCGAGCTGCATCGGCCTCAAGTGGTTCGGCGTGCGCCTCGATCCCGATGTATATTACATCGATCGGCTCCCCATCGCGGTGAACCCCGGCGACTTCGCCCTCGTCGCGGCCAGCGCCATCGTGATCTGCACCCTCGCGACGATCTACCCCGCGCTCGCGGCGGCGAGCATCCGGCCGGTCGACGGCCTGCGCTTCGAGTAGCGTGGCGCGTTCACCCCACGCCAGCGGCGCGCAGGCGGCCACGGGGGGCAAGCGCTTGCCCAAGTTGCCCCAGGCGCCGCCGCCGCCCAGCCCGCTGCGCGCGCGCCTCGCGGAGAGCGCGCGCTACGCGTGGCGCACGGCGACGCTCGTGCACCGGAGCTCGCCGCGCCTCGCGCGCGGCTACCTCGCGCTCGTGCTGGCGGGCAGCGCGCTGCCGCTCGCCGTCGCGTGGGTCGGCAAGCAGCTCGTCGACGCCGTGGTGGCGCGGAGCGAGGCGCTCGCGCTCCGCTGGGTGCTCGTCGAGCTCGGCCTCGTGGTGCTCATGGCGCTCGCGGGCAGGGGCGCCGCGCTCGTGCGCCAGGTGCTCGGGGCCCGCCTCGGCGTCGACGTGAACACCGCCATCCTCGAGAAGGCGTCGCGCCTCGAGCTCGCCGAGTTCGAGGACTCCGAGCTCTACGACCGGATGACCCGGGCGCGGCGCGAGGCGTCGTCGCGGCCCCTCGCGCTCGTGTCCGACGCGTTCAGTCTCGTGCAAAATACACTCACCCTCGGGGGCTACCTCGCGCTCCTCGTGGGGTACGGCGCGTGGGTCGCCGCGCTGCTCCTGCTCTCCACCGTGCCCGCGACGCTCGCCGAGGTGAAGTACTCGAAGGAGCAGTTCAAGCTGCGCAACTGGCGCTCGCCGGAGTCGCGCAAGCTGCTCTACCTGGAGCACGCGCTCGCGAGCGACGAGCACGCCAAAGAGGTCCGCCTCTTCGACCTCGCCGAGCTCTTCCTCGCCCGCTACAAGACCCTCGCGGAGGCCTTCTACGCCGAGGACGCGCGCCTGGCGGTGAAGAAGTCGTCGGCGACGACGGGCCTCTCGCTGCTGGCGACCTTCGCCCTCTACGGCACGTACGCCACCGTCGCGCTGCTCGCCGCGCGGGGCTCGCTCTCGCTCGGCACGATGACCCTCTACGTCCTCGCCTTCCGCCAGGGCCAGGCGGCCTTCCAGGCCGCGCTGTCGTCCCTCGGCTCGATTTACGAGCACAACCTCTACATGTCGAACCTGTTCTCGTTCCTCGGCGGCGAGGTCGACGCGGCGCCCCGCGAGGCCGCCGCGAGCGAGGCCGCGGTCACGAGCCGGGTCGCGCACACGGCGGACGAGCGGCGCGGCGCCGTGGTTCGCTTCGAGGGCGTGGGGTTCAAGTATCCGGGTCGGGACGAGTGGGCCCTCCGCGGCATCGACCTCACGCTCGCCGCGGGCGAGCGGGTCGCGCTCGTCGGCCACAACGGGGCAGGGAAGACCACGTTCGTGAAGCTCATGACGGGCCTCTACGCGCCCACCGAGGGGCGGGTGCTGGTCGACGGCGTCGACGTGCTCGGCGGCGAGGGCCCGGACGCCGCCCAGGTGCGCCGCGCGCTGCTCGCCCGCTTCGGGGTCGTGTTCCAAGACTTCAACCAGTACCAGCTGTCGCTGCGGGAGAACGTCGGGGTGGGCAGCGTGCCGCGCATGGACGACGAGCCGCACGTGCGCAACGCCGCCGCGCTCGGTGGCGCGGGCGAGCTCGTCTCGTCGCTCGAGGGGGGCCTCGAGGCGCCCCTCGGCCACTGGTTCCGCGGCGGGGTCGAGCTCTCGGGCGGCCAATGGCAGAAGATCGCGCTCTCGCGCGCGTTCATGCGCGACGACGCCGACATCCTGGTGCTCGACGAGCCCACCGCCGCGCTCGACGCCGAGAGCGAGCACACGGTGTTCGAGCGCTTCCACGAGCTCGCCGAGGGGCGCACGACGCTCGTGATCTCCCACCGGTTCCCCACGGTGCGGATGGCCGACCGCATCCTCGTGCTCGAGGGCGGCCGCGTGACCGAGGAGGGCTCTCACGACGCGCTCGTCGCGCGGGGCGGGACCTACGCTCGGCTCTTCGCCCTCCAGGCCAAGGGCTACCAGTAGGCGACGCCTACTTGCGCGCGAGGCCCCAGGGCTTCGTGAGGGACTTGCCCACGCCGGTGCCGAGGCTGACGCTCTGCTGGGTCGCGGTGGGCTTGAACGAGAACACGACGGCGTGGTTCTGCGGCGCGGAGACGTCGACGGCGGGGTTCGCGTCGACGCTGGCGTCCTGCGGGCCGAGCACCGCGCGGAGGGCCGTGCCGCTCGAGCCCACGGCGAGGAAGTGCTTCTTCGCGACGGGGTCGTACTCGTAGATGGCGAACTGCATCACGACGTCGAGCGACTTGCGCGGCGCCAGCAGCGTCGTGAGGGTCTGCTTGTTCTTCGCCGACACGCGGCCGCCCAGGGACATCGGATCGAGCGCGGCGACGCTCCACTCGAAGTCGGTCAGCACGGCCACGCACTTGACCTGCGCGCCGCTGGTGGGCAGCGCGGTGTCGACGTCGGCGTCGAGCTCGGTCGTGTCGAGCTTGAGCGAGCGCAAGCACCCGACCGACGCTTGAGAGCCCGCCTGGAAGAAGAACCCATCGCGAACGTCGAGCGACTTCGTCACCGCTGCCGCCGCCGGCAGCGCGAACGAGAGCGAAACCGCCACGGCACCCACCACCCACGCTGCCTTGTTCACGCGACCTCCCTCGGCCGGGCTGCGAAGAGCCTCGCGCAGCCCGTCAACGAGAGCCTATGCCTCGGGTCGCGGGGGTTCCACTCTATTTCGTCGGAGCGGTCGCGGCGGAGCTGCGGCGGGTCCGTCGGCGGGCCGCGAGCCCTGCCAGGGCGACGCCGAGCGCGAGCGCAGCGCCCGCGCCCCTGGCGCCGCGGCTCGGGGCGTAGCTGCAGCTCGCGAAGTCGCCGGCCGAGTTGCGCGTTGGGGTCTCGCCCGGCGCGACGGCGATGAGCGCCTCGCCCTTCGCGCGCGCCCCCGGCACGGTGGCGGTGATCGGTCGCTCGGGCGCGCTTCGGTCGAACTTGAAGATCACGATCTCGCCGCCTTCGCCGAGCGGCGCGCCGCCGACGGTGTAGTCGAAGGGGGTGCCGCGGACCGTGGCCCCGGTCGCGTCGGTCGCGCGCGCGAGCACCGCGAGCTGCTTCGACCCCGCGCCGGCGTCGCCGCCATCGCCCGTGGGGGGCGCCTCTACGTACACGCGGACGTCCGTGATCGCCTCTGCGGGCACCACGCGCAGCGGGACGCTGAGCGTCGCGTTCGCCGCGCGCGCCTCGAGCTTCCCTCCGGGCGCGAGCACCTTCGGCGTGACGAGCTGGAAGAGCTCGCGATCTTTCCCGTTCTCGATGAGCGTCGAGGTCGCGCCCTCCGGGAGCGTGTAGGTGGTCGCGCCGCTGCCGCGGAGAACGCTCCCCGCGGCCGAGGTGTAGACCACGTGCCAGGTCTCCTTGCCGCCCGCGAGCTGGACGATCTCCTTCGTGTCGGACTCGAGGGGAGGTGGGGTCCCCTGGGTCTTTCGCCCCGCCGCGAGCTCGTCGAGGAAGGGGACGAGCCGCGCGCCCGCCGCCGGCACGACCTCGACGCTCGCCGTCGTGACCTGGCCGTCCGGGAGGGTGAAGCGCACCGTCGCTGTGCCGGCGCGGAGGGCCTTCACGCGTACGACGGGCGCGGCGCAGGGCGCGACGTTCACGCTCGCGTCGAGCACGCGCAAGAGGTCGGGCTGGTCGGTGTCGGCCGTGGCGACCTGGTCGGTCGTGCCCTCGTTGGTCTTGGGACCGCGCACGTGGGCGACGGCGTCGAGCGCGATCGGGCCCGTGGGGGTGGTGTCCGGCGCGCACAGCTTGGTGTCGTTGACCTGGCAGCCCTTGTCCTCGCTCGAGGGGGCGCAGGCGAACAGCAAGAGGGGCGCGAGCGCGAGGCGCAGGTGCTTGTGGATGGCCGGCTTGTTCATGGCCGAGGCGGCTGCAAGCGCGGTGCCACGCGCTCGGCCCGCGCCGGGCGCGCGTCAACCGAGGTTGGACGTGGGGCGCCTCGAGTCCATTCACACCGCCACGGACACGCGTGTCATGGCGCGCGGCCCTCCTTGGCGCCGGCGCCAACGGGCTCGACCCCCGAGGGGAGATCCCTTACCCTTCGCGCGTGTCCCGCACCCTCACGCGCCCCGCCGCGCTGGCCGGCACGC
>DAORJJ010000190.1:0-11159 GCA_035439005.1 Polyangiaceae bacterium
TCCCGGCGCAGGCGTGCGTCGCGCAGCACACGGCGCACCGCGCCCAGCGTGCGGGAGGCGGCCGCGTGGGCCCTCGACCGCCTCGGTGACGGCTGAGTCCCGCGGCCCTCGGTGCTGCTGCCTGCATGCATCGGAAATCATGCGAGGTTCGGCCGTAGCGGAGCGGGTTTGGCGTTGCGCTGCGTGGGGCCGGCGGTAGCCTAGGAGCCATGAAGCGTCTCGGACTCGCCACTGTGCTGCTCGCCGTCTCCGCCGCCTCCCTCCCGCTCGTCATGGCCACCTCGGCCGCGGCCGCCACACAGCGCGTCACCGTCACGCAGCGCGGCGACTTCGCGATCATCGGCAACACGCTCGGGCACGACTGCGGAAACGCGACGCCCGCGCCGCTCGTGGGCACCCTCGGCGCCTGCGGAAACACGGGGCTCGCCGACTCCGCGCCGGACGTGTGGTGGACCACCGACGGCGCGGCGGCCGGCACCAACGCGTCGCTCGCCATCACCCCCGCGATGGCGCGCAGCGTCGCGGTGCTCGCGAGCGGGAACACGAAGGGCGTCGGCGTCCCCGCGGGCGCGACCGTCACGCTGGCCCGCCTGTCGTGGTCCGGCTCGATCCCCGCGGGCACGCTCCCCTCCGAGACCGTCACGCTCGACCGCGTGGGCGCCGGCGCCTTCAGCGCGGCCGTCACCTCCGACAGCACCGTGGTGCGCACGGTGAACGGGAAGGTCTGGTACGGCGCCTCGGCCGACGTCACCGCCCTCGTGAAGCAGCACGGAACGGGCGCCTACGGCGTGACGGGCATCTCGGTCCAAGACGTGGCGAACGTCAACGACAACGAGCGCTTCGGCGGCTGGTCGCTGACGGTCTTCTACTACCGCGACACCGATCCCGTGCGGAACCTGACCCTCTTCGACGGCATGGACATCATCGACAACGGCCAGCTCGATCTGCCGCTCAGCGGCTTCCTCGTGCCGACCGCAGGCTTCGACGCCACGCTCGGCGTGCTCACCTTCGAGGGCGACAACGCGCACACCGGCGACAGCTTCTCGTTCGGGCCCACCGCCGCGGGGCTCACTGCGCTGTCGAACCCGCTGAACCCGGTGGCGAACTTCTTCAACGGCTCGCGCACCAGCCTCGGGGTGGCCGTCTCGGTGCCCGGCGATCTCCCGCAGCTCACCGGCGGCGTCGGGTCGATGTCCGGCATCGACATCGACGTCATCGACGTCACCGCCCAGATGGCCGCCGGCCAGAGCGCCGCGGTCGCCCGCCTCGCGACGGCGAGCGACACGTTCGCGCTCGCCGGGCTCGCGACGTCCCTCTCGTCGCTCATGCCCGACTTCACCGCGTCGCCCAAGACCGTGAAGAACCTCACGCATCCAACCGGGGGAACGCTCGCGGGCGACGTGCTCGAGTACTCGATCGCGGTGAAGAACACCGGCAGCGATCCCTCCGACCGCACCGAGCTGCGCGACGCCATCCCGCCGGGCACGACGTACGAGGCGGGCTCGCTCTCGGTGGTCTCCGGGCCGAACACCGGCGCGAAGACCGACGCCGCAGGCGACGACCAGGCCGAGTTCGACGCCGCCGCGGGCGCGGTGGTGGTGCGCCTCGGCGCGGGCGCGAACGCCACGGTCGGCGGCAGCCTCGGCATCAACGAAGAGAGCATCGTGCGCTTCCGGGTGAAGATCGCGGCGGCGCCGCCTTCGGTCATCTCCAACAAGGGCCTCATCACGTCGAGCGGCAAGGCCGCCGTGGCCGCGGGGCTCACGCTGGAGCCCACGTGGGGCACCATGGGCCCGGGCAACCAGCCCGACACCCCGACCCCCTCGGTCATCGGCAAGGACACCGACGGTGACGGCCTCCCCGACGACCTCGAGCTCCTCATCGGCACGAGCCCCACGAACCCCGACACCGACGGCGACGGCATCCGCGACGGCGTCGAGGTCGGCCCCGATCCGGCCAAGCCCCGCGACACCGACGGCGACGGCAAGATCGACGCCCTCGACACCGACGACGACGGCGACGGCGTCCTCACGAGCGTCGAGCTCGGCGCCGATCCCACGAAGCCCCGCGACACCGACGGCGACGGCAAGCCCGACTACCTGGACGACGACGACGACAACGACACGATCAAGACGCTGGCCGAGCTCGGCGCCGATCCCACGAAGCCCGTCGACAGCGACGGCGACGGCAAGGCCGACTACGTCGACGACGACGACGACAACGACGGCATCAAGACCGCCGACGAGATCGCCGACGCGACGGCCTCGCGGCAGTCGGACGACGTGGACCGGGACGGCAAGAAGAACTGGCTCGACGACGACGCCGACGGCGACGGCAAGAAAGACGGCGCCGCCAACGAGGGCCGCGGCGACAGCGACGGCGACGGGATCCCGAACTTCCTCGACCCCACCGACGCGAAGCCGACGCCGCCTGCGCCGACCGGGACGGGGACGGGCACGACCCCCGCGCCGACCGGCTCTGCGCCCGGCGCGCTGCCAGCCGACGAGCGCAACGACGACGGCAGCCTCGAAGGCGGCGGCGTCAACTGCGGCGTCGCGGAGCGCCCGGCGGGCGGCTCCACCGCGGCGGTCGTCGGCCTCTCGCTGCTCGGCCTCGCGCTCGCGGGGCGCCGGCGTCGCCGGTCCTGAGCGGCGAGGCGCGAACGACTGGTCAACCGGCGCGTTTCTCGGTAGCGAAGCGCCATGTCTGAAGAAGCTGTGCTGGCGCTCGTCTCGGGCGTGCTGCGAAACGAGACCCGCGCGGTGGCGAGGCTGCTGCGCGCGGTGGACGACCGCGTCCCGGGCTATTCGGCCGCCCTGAAGGCGCTCTTTCCGCACACGGGGCGCGCGTATATCGTTGGAATTACAGGGAATCCTGGCGCGGGCAAGAGCACCCTCACCGATCGCCTCGTCATGCGCTTCCGCGCGGAGGGCAAGCGCGTGGCCGTGCTCGCGGTCGATCCGTCGAGCCCGTATTCGGGCGGCGCGATCCTCGGCGATCGCATCCGCATGAACCGGCACGCCCTCGACGCGGGGGTGTTCATCCGCTCGGTCGCGACGCGCGGGCACATGGGCGGGCTCTCGCGGTCGGCGCGCGACATGGTGCGCGTGCTCGACGCCTCGGGCGCCGACGTGGTGCTCGTCGAGACCGTGGGCGTCGGCCAAGACGAGATCGAGATCACGCGCACGGCCCACACCACGCTCGTGGTGATGGCGCCGGGCATGGGCGACGAGGTGCAGGCGATCAAGGCCGGCATCATGGAGTCGGCCGACGTGTTCGCGGTGAACAAGGCCGATCGCGACGGGGTCGACTCGACCGTGCGCGACATCGAGCTCATGATCGCGCTCGGCTCGGAGACGATGACCGCGGTGTCCAGGTCGCGCGGGCACGTCGTGCACGGCAAGGCGCTCGGTCCGCCTGGCGCTCCGGCGCACGAGCAGGGCGGCGCGAGCGCCACCTGGACGCCGCCTATCACGCGGTGCGTCTCGCTGCGAGGCGAGGGGATCGACGAGCTCGCCGCCCACCTCGTGGCCCACCGCGCGTGGCTCGAGGGCACGGAGGCCGGGCAGGCGCGCAAGGCGGCGCGCCTCGCCGAGGAGGTCCGCGAGTCGCTGCGCGAGGCGCTCATCGACGCGGCCACGCGCACGCTCCGCGACGACCTCGACGCCGCGGTCGCGCGCGTCTCCGCGAAGACCTCGGATCCGTACACCGAGACCGAGCGCCTGCTCGAGGCCTTCCGCGGTCGTGGCGCGCCTCTGGCCGCGCCCTGAACTTTTCGCTTGGTTCTTGGCCGCCCCGGCGCGAGGCTGCGCGGCAGAATGCTCCGCACTTTGCTCCTCGACCGCGGCCCGCTCGGCCGCCGCGACGCGCTCCGCCTCCTCGCCGGTCCGCTCGCGCTCGCGCTCCTCGCAGGCACCCTCACGGGCTGCCCCGACTCGGACAGCCCGGCCGGCATCGAACGCGAGCCCCAGCTCCGCGTCACCTTCGACCTCTCCCGCGGGGAAGACAACCCGTCGTTCACCCTGAGCCGGGGCGAGTCGCACGTATTTCGAAAGAAATTCGAAGACTTGGAGGAGCAAAAGGGGAAGGTGGCGCCGCAGCCCGGGAAGACGGGCTACCAAGGCGTCGTGGTCCGCGAGGTGGGGCGCGGCGACGGGCGCCCCGAGTACCGACTGAAGAACGGGTGGCTCGTGGTCACGAACCGCGGCGTCGTGAAGGGCTACATCGACAAGCAGCGCGCCCTCGAGTCGTGGGTGGCCAAGCGCGGCGAGCGCGTGGTCCCCGCCGCCCCGTACGAAGAGGTCCAGCGCGAGCTGGCCAGCCAGTAGCCGACCCTCACGCGCGCCCACGGTGACGGCTGGTGACCTTCGCGGACCCATGAGGGACCCCGATCGCCGCGGGCGGCGTGGGCCGTCGACCCAGGAGGTCCGGGGAGCGACGGGGAGGGTCGCGCGGTCGACCTGGGAGGTCGATCGATCGACCTAGGAGGTCACCAAGGGAACGGGGAACGGGGAACGGGGAACGGGGAACGGGGAACGGGGAACGCAGGCGAGAGTCCGGGGCTCGCGGAGCTGGCTGGTGCGGGCTTTTTCATCGTGTCGGCGTCCTCGGCGGCGTCAAGGGTTCGCGCCTTCGGCGCCGCTTCGCGCCCTTGACTCCGCCTGCGGGCGCCGAGGCGGGGGCGAAGGCAAGCGCGCCCGCACAACGCGGAACGCGCGGACCACGAAAGGCTCGTTATGCTCTCGATCTATCCTGTTGCCGTTTCACTCTTGCGCGACATGCGTCCTGCCCTCGTACGCATCGCGACCTCGGATCGCGACCTCGCACGGCAACTTCGGCGCGCGGGGGCCAGCGTCGTCCTCAACCTCGCCGAGGGCTCGGGCTCGTTCGGCGGCACGGGGCGCGAGCGCTTCCGCACCGCCCTCGGCTCCCTGCGCGAGACCGAAGCGTGCCTCGATGTCGCCGTGGCCCTCGGCTACCTCGAAGAGCCGGAACGCCACGCCGCCACCACGAACCTCGGCCGCGTCGCCGCGGCCCTCGTGAAGCTCGCGCGGTAGCGCTGACGCGAGCGCGCGCCGTGACTCGCCCGGAGTCACGGCGCCACGTGACACTGACCCCGCGTTCCCCGAGGCGGTCACTCCGGTGAGGCCTCCTTGCTCTTCTTCTTCGCGGTTCGCTGCGCCTTGCGGGCGCCCGCGGCATAGAACTCGGCCACCGGGTTGAGCTTCCCGCGGAGCTTCGCGTCCGACTGCGCCGAGACCTGCCCGATGCGGTACGCCGGGACGGTGAGCTGGCGCACGTTGTGGCCGAGGACCATCACCGCGTCGGCCATTCGGTCGGCGAGGGGCGCGAAGCGCTTGGCCACGGTGAGCAGCGCCCTCCGGCGGGCCAGATCGTCCCGCGCGGGGCCGGTCTCGACCACGCTGTCGTCCTCGCCGCGGTCGCGCCCCGCGAGCGCCGCGAAGTGGGCCGGGAACGCGTCGACCACGTCGAGCATCTGGCCCGCGATCGCCTCCTCGCCTTCACGGAAGCGGCCGAGCGAGCCGGCGCGCTCGTCGGCGGAGAGCACCGGGAAGTCGCGCATCATCTCCTCGACCTGATCGACGAGCTTGCCCATGCGGAGGGCGAAGCGCTCGACCTCGCTGACCGGGGCTTCGAGCAGAGGCTTGGTCTGTTTCTTTGCAGCCATAGGTGTCCCTTATTGCCTATCCATCTAGCCGTGAGTTGCGCGCTTGCTGCGCGTTTTGCGCGAAGGAGCGTCGCTCAGGGACGGGCAGGGAGGCAAGGGTGAAAGCGCGCGCTCACTCTTCGTGGGAGGCCCTCGCGTCGGACTTGGCCGCTTGACAGCCGGCCAGACGACGGCGACGCTGGACGCTCGATGGGTCCGCGTTTTCCAACCATCGAGAGCGATTCGCCTGCCCGGACCCTCAGTTCAAGGAGCCCTACGGTGGCCCCGTCGCATTGGTGGCTCGGAGTGAACAACAGCCGCGGTTCTCGCGGAGGTGGCCACGTCCACTATCCCGACATTGTGGCATTCCTTCGCGGGGAGTCCGCGACGTTCTGCTGGCCCTGCAGCGGAGCGCCGACGACCAAGGCTCTCTACCCGGAGATTCGTGTCAACGACCAGGTCGTATTCTGGATGGGCGACGGCCCACACAAGAACTGGGGGATCATCGGCTTCGCCAATGTCGCTGAGGTCGCCCAGGGCGATCGACCATCCAGCGCCTCACTCATCCTCAGCCTCCTCCCAGGGGTTACTCGCGGCATCACGCCGTACCCTGCGGGTCGACCCATGGAGACCTTAGAGACGGCGTATCTCCGGCAGATCTTCGGCCCCACCTTTCGTCCCCTGCGGAAGATGTACCTGCGCCTCGGCGACCGGGACGTGAAGCCCTACGTGATCACCGTCGAGCGCCTCACTCCGAGCCAGTTTCGGTCTCTACGTGACAAGGCCACCTCGCCGAGCGCGCCCGCAGAACTAGGAAGTTCTCGGTCTGGCGAGGCAGAAGCCGGAGACACGACGCGGGCAGACGGCGCGATCGCGGGTGTCCCACATCGAGAGATCGACCACGTTTTTCGGTGGAGCACCGTGCTCACCGCGCAGGACTATGTCGCCGGGTTCCGCTTGATTGAGCGGCGTCTCTCGGCCTTCCAGCGGCAGCTGCTAACGCAGCTTTACAACGCGCCACGTCGCGCGGCGTACGCAACACAGCTCGCCAAGTGGACGAACGTGAGCGCGCACAGCGTCGTGAATGCGCGCTATGGCGCCATTGGGCACCTCTTTTCCGACGCCACGGGCCACCTGCCTGATGTCAGGACCGACGGAAGTCGACGTTGGTGGTCCATCCTCTCGCTTGGTCACCATACCAAGTCTGGCTTTATCTGGCAGATGCTACCCGAGGTTGCGCTCGCGCTCGAAGAGCTCGGCTGGGTCGCGCCGCCCGTCCAGGGCCTCCCCGAGGAGGTGAATGACGCCGATACTCTCGTGGAAGGCGCGACCGCTCGTGTTTTCGTCAACGCCTACGAGAGAAGCTCTGAGGCGCGGCGGCGGTGCCTCGCGCATCATGGGAGGTCGTGCTGCATTTGCGGGTTCGACTTTGGGGCGAAGTACGGACCGGCAGCTTCCGGCTTCATCCATGTTCATCACATCGTCCCTCTGTCGACCATTGGCGGTCGGTACGAGGTGGACCCTCTTCGCGACCTTCGCCCGGTGTGCGCGAATTGCCACGCCGTGATTCACCTGGGGGGCGGCTGCCGGACCATCGACGAGATGAAGGCGCTGTTGTCCTCGTGAAAGAAAAAGCGGCGCGCTCGTGCTCGCGCGCGTGCCCCGCGTCGTGTGGGGCGACCGCGCGGATTCGAGACGCCTCTTTTGAAGGGCGCCGTAGCCTACTCGGTAGCGGCATCACGCCCCCGCCTTCCGCGGGCGCGTCTCGGGAGCCTTCGAGGGTTTCGCCTTCTTGGCCGGCGTCGTCGCGGCCTTCTCCGTCGCCGCGCCTCGCGGCGCGCGCGGCGGCTTCCGGCCCACCTCTTCGGCCGCGTCCGCGCTCGGGCACATCCCGCGCACCGTGCACGCGCCGCACGCGGGCTTTCGCGCGAAGCACACGCGCCGACCATGGAAGATCAGCGTGTGGCTCGCCGCGTCCCACAGGTCGCGCGGGAGCACGGCGCAGAGCGCCTTCTCGATCTTCTCGGGCTCGGTCTCCTGGGTGAACCCGAGGCGCTGGGAGAGCCTCGACACGTGGGTGTCGACCACTACGCCCTCGGGCGTGCCCCACACCACGCCGAGCACCACGTTCGCCGTCTTTCGCCCCACGCCCGGCAGCGCGACGAGGGCCTCGAGGCTCCGAGGGACCTCGCCGCCGTGGCGCTCGCAGAGCAGGCGGGCGAGGCCCGTCACGTTCTTGGTCTTCTGCCGGAACATGCCGATCGTGCTGAGCTTCTGCTCGACGTCGGCAGGATCGGCCGCCGCGAGCGCCTTCGCGTCGGGGTAGGCGGCGAAGAGGGCGGGGGTCAGCTTGTTCACCGCGACGTCGGTGGTCTGCGCGGAGAGCACGGTGGCCACGAGGAGCTGAAACGCGCTCGCGTGATCGAGCTCGCAGTGCGCGTCGGGGTGCGCTTCGCGGAGGGCCTGGAGGACCTCGGTCGGCGTGGGGCCCGCGGCGGCTCTCCTCTTTGCGATTGGCTTTTTGGGTGCTCTGAGCGCTGCCATGGTTTCCTGTGCGTGCCGTGTGGGGAGAGCGGTGCGGCGCGTCACGGCGCGTCTGTGAGGCGTACGTGGGAGCCCGCCATGCGGGCTTTTCTACCGGTAACCACGCTGCTGGCATGCCCCGGACTTCAGTCCGGGGGGAATGTTGCAGAATCGCGCCCCTCCAACTCAGTTCAGGTCGGGCGGAGGCTCGGTGACGTCGCTCGGCGGCGCCTCGCTGTTGCCGTCCGCGCCGTCCGCGCCGTCGCTCGGCGGAGGGGCCTCGCTGTTGCCGTCCGCGCCGCTGTCGTCGGTCGCCTCGGCGAGGCGCTCGACGGCCACGATGCGCTCGCCCTCCTCCAGCGACATGAGCTTGACCCCCTGCGCGTTGCGGCCGGTCTCGCGGATCTCGCCGACGCGCGTGCGGAGCATCTGGCCGCGATCGGTGATGAACATGACCTCGTCCTCGTCGCACACGAGCTTCACGTCCACGACGGGGCCGTTTCGCTCGCTCGCGTCGATGAGGATGATGCCCTTGCCGCCGCGGTTCTGCGTGCGGAACTCTTCGATATCCGTACGCTTTCCGAAGCCTCGCTCGCACACCGCGAGCACGCCCTTGCGCGCGTCGTCGGTCACGGTGAAGCCCACGACCTGGTCGTCCTCGGCCACGTCGATCGCCTTCACGCCCATCGTGGAGCGCCCCATCGCGCGCACCTGCTCCTCGGGGAAGCGGATCGACTGGCCCTGCTTGGTCGCGATGAGCACCTCGCGCGAGCCGTCGGTGAGCACGGCCGACAGCAGCTGATCGTCGCCCTCGATCTTGACCCCGATGATGCCCTTCTCGCGGAAGTTCTGGTAGTCGGTGAGCTCGGTCTTCTTGATCTGCCCGCGCCGCGTGAGCGTCATGACGAAGCGGCCGGCCTCGATCTTGGGCACCTCCACGACGGCGGCGATCTTCTCGCCAGGCTCCATGCCGACGAAGTTCACGATCGCGCGCCCCTTCGAGGTGCGCGCCGCGAGCGGGATCTCGTACACCTTCTTGACGTAGACCTTGCCCTTGTCGCTGAAGAAGAAGACGTACGCGTGCGTGGAGGCCACGAAGAGCTGGTTTACCCAGTCCTCGTCGCGGGCCTCCATGCCCACCTTGCCGCGCCCGCCGCGTTTCTGCGCGCGGTACGCCGAGGGGCTCGTGCGCTTGATGTAGCCCCCATGCGAGATCGTGACGACCATGTCCTCTTCTTGGATGAGGTCCTCGTCGCTGATCTCGCCCGCGTTCTCGACGATCTCGGTGCGCCGCTTGTCGGCGAACTTCGCGCGGATCTCCTCGAGCTCCATCACGATCACGTTGAAGAGCAGGCCCTCGTCCGCGAGGATGCCGCGGAGCCGGGTGATCTCGCGCGACAGCTCGCCGTACTCCGCCGCGAGCTTCTCTTGCTCGAGCCCGGTGAGGCGCGCGAGCCGCATGTCCAAGATGGCCTTCGCCTGGCGCTCCGACAGGTAGTAGTCGCCCCGCGCCTTCGCCGCGTCGATGTCCGCTTGCGCGAGCCCGGCCCGCGTGACGAACGCCTCGAGGCCCTTCAGCGGCAGCGCCATGAGGGCCGCGCGCGCCTCGTCGGAGTCGCGGCTCTGGCGGATGGTGCGCACGACGAGGTCGACCTCGGTCGTGGCCATGCCGAGCCCCTCGACGATCTCGCGGTGGGCCTCGGCCTGGCGGAGCTCGTAGCGCGTGCGCCGCGTGACCACGTCGCGGCGGTGCTCGACGAAGCACGCGAGGGTCTCGCGGAGATCGAGCACGGCGGGCCGCCCGCGCACGATGGCGAGGTTGATGACCCCGAACGAGGTCTGCAGGTCGGTCATGCGGTAGAGCTGGTTGATGACGACCTGCGGGAGGATGTCCTTCTTCAGCTCGATCACGAGGCGAATGCCGTCGCGGTCGGACTCGTCGCGCACCTCGCTGATGCCCTCGAGCTTCTTCTCGCGCACGAGCTCGCCGATGCGCGCGGCGACCTTGGCCTTGTTGACCTGGTAGGGGATCTCGGTGACGACGATCTGCTCGCGCTCGCCGCGGCCGGCGGCCTTCTCGATGAGCGTGCGGGCGCGCATGACGATGTTGCCGCGGCCCGTGCGCTGCGCCGAGAGGATGCCCGCGCGCCCGTAAATGAGCGCCCCGGTGGGGAAATCGGGGCCCGCGATGAAGCGCATCACGTCGTCGATGGTGCACTCGGGGTTGCGAATGAGGTGGATGGTGGCGTCGACCACCTCGCCGAGGTTGTGCGGCGGGATGTTGGTGGCCATGCCGACGGCGATACCGCCGGAGCCGTTCACGAGCAGGTTCGGCACGCGCGCGGGGAGCACCTTCGGCTCCTGGAGGCGGTCGTCGAAGTTCGGCTGCGTGTCGACGCAGTCCTTGTCGAGATCGGTCAGCAGCTCGATCGCGAGGCGCGACAGGCGGGCCTCGGTGTAGCGGTAGGCGGCGGCCGGATCGCCGTCGACGCTGCCGTAGTTGCCCTGCCCGTCGATGAGCGGGTAGCGCATCGAGAAGTCCTGCGCGAGGCGGACCATCGCGTCGTACACGCTCGCGTCGCCGTGCGGGTGGTACTTGCCGAGCACGTCGCCGACGATGGTGGCGCTCTTGCGGAAGGCCGACGTGGGGGTGAGCCCCGCCTCGTAGGCGGCGTAGAGGATGCGCCGGTGCACGGGCTTCAGGCCGTCCCGGACGTCGGGGATGGCGCGGCCCACGATGACGCTCATCGCGTAGTCGAGGTAGCTCGTGCGGAGCTCGTCTTGGATCGAGACGGGGATCCGCTGGTTCGGCGAGGCGGGCGGCGGCCAGGAGGTTTTCCAGGGGCGTCAGTTCTTCCTTGATGGCATTGTGGTGGCCGAGGTAGCAGAGATCGGCGCGGAATTCGTCGGCGAGAGTCTTGATCGATTCGCCTTTCCAGCGGATTTCGCCGGCTTCCGGCGGCAACAG
>DAORJJ010000191.1:0-11144 GCA_035439005.1 Polyangiaceae bacterium
GGCCGTCGGGGCCGAGGCGGTCGCCGTGACGACGGGCGCGGCGGTGACGACGGGCGCGGCAGTGACGACGGGCGCGGCGGTGACGACGGGCGCGGCGGTGACGACGGGCGCGGCGGGCGCCATGGCCACGGCCGGCGTGGCCGGAGCCGCCGGGGGCTCGTCTCGGAGCAAGAAGAAGAAGCCGCCAGCGAGCGCCGCGATGAGCGCCGCGACGAAGAGCAGCGGGGCGGTCCAGCCGCCGCGCTCCCGGCCTTGGCGTCGCGACACGTCCGAGCTGGTCGAGACCTGCCCCGACTCGGAGCCCGGCGCGCCGGGGAAGCCGAAGCGCGCCGCGAACGCGTTCGCCGACGAGCTCGGCAGCACCGGCAGGGAGGGGCCGACCGCGGGGTACGCGCGCGGGGACTCGACGCGGGGGACGAACGCGCCGGGCGGCGGAAACGAGGGCGGCGGGAAGCCCGACTGCGGCTGCGCGGCCGCCGGTACCGGCGCCAAGTAGGGCTGCTGGGTCCCGAGCGGGGCGGTGCGCGAGGCCCCCGCGATGGCGAGCGGCGCCGCCGGCGTCACGAGGCGCGTCGCCGGGCTCACGGGCGAGAACCCGGGGCCAGCGCTCGGGGGAGGGCTCCACACCTGGGGAGACGAGCCGCTCAGGTCGGGGACCAGCGAGATGTCGTCGGAGATACTGATGTCGCTGAAATCGCGAGGGACCACGTGCACATCCGGCTCGTCGGCGAAGCGGATGAGCGGCGGCAGCTGCGGCTCCGGGGGAGCGAACTCGCGCCCGGTGAGCTGCCAGACGGGGCCGTCGGTCGAGTCGGAGCTCTCCGCCGGGCGCTCGCCCGAGGTCTCGAGCTCGACCAGGCGCGCCGCGGGCGACTCGGCCGGGTACGCCTCGCGCCCCCAGTCCTCGTTGCGCGCAAACGTCTGGAGGCCGGGGTCGGAGGTCTCGGTGGTGGTCGCGCGGCCCGGCTCGCGGCTGGGTCGGGACCCGCGCTGTGGCACCGGGGTCGCCTCGCGCGCCGGTTGCTGGGGAGGCAGGCGCGGGGCCAGGCGCGCGTGCTGCCCGAGGTCGGTCAGGGTCTCCGGCTCGGGGGGGCTCGCGGGGTCGAACGAGTCGGGCATCAGCTCGAGCACGGGCGCGCGCTGCGAGAACGCCTCGCCCAGCACGGGGGTGCTGCCGGTGGGGAGGATCTGGAGCGTGATGCTGGGCGCGGACGGGAACGAAGGCAGGGGCTCCGAGGGGGGGCCGCCGCCGGGCGCCGTGGGGCTGTCCTCGTCGGTGACGCTCGGCAGGAAGCCGGCGTCGCGCAGCAAGCGGTGGCGGTCGAGGCGCTGCGTGGTGGCGTCGAGGCGCGCGCCGGCGCGCCGCCGCCGATTGAACGTGAGCACCGACCTCACCTCGGTGACGCCGGGCCGGCTGATGTCGCCGTCCTCGGTGAGGGCGCGAGGCGAAGGCGAGGGCGAAGGCTCTTCGCGGACCTGGGTCTCCTCCAGCCAGTCAGGGTCCGGGGTCGCGTTCAACAGCGGGCGATGGGCCGCGGCCGCGTTCATCGCCGCCGGCGCAGGCGGCGGTTCGGTGCGCCGCGGCGGGGGCGCCACCGGGGGCAGCGTCGGCGCCTTGCGCAGGCGTATCGCGGGCCGCCGAGCTGGCGGCGCCTCCGTGGGGGGCCTGGCGACCGAGGGGAGCATGTCCGCTTCGGGCTCTGCACGAACCGTGCGCGAGGGGCTCTCAGGAATCTTCTTCAAGATTCCACCCTCGGCCCCGTCCACTGGGACTCCAACGATCCATGGGGTGGGTGCACGGGGGTCCATGTGCGCACGCGGGGACGCGCCCGGGGCCGCGCGGCGCCGAGCTCGACGGACGTCCGCCGCGAGCGAGCGCGGGTCACCCGTCGGCTCGCTCGAGCCACAGGGCGGGATCGCCCCGCTCGTTCGTGTCGAGGTGCACCACCGAGGGGCGGCAGCACACGATGCAGTCTTCCACGTAGCTCTGGCGCTGCCCCCCCGACACGTCCACCGACACCTCCGTGGTCTCGCCGCAGAACGGGCACGAGGCCGTGAGCGTGCTCGGCCAGAGCGCCGCGTTCCGCGCGCGGTTTCGTCGGGAGGATGGCGGCTTCTTTTCCATGATTTTCTCCGTTCAGGTCGAGCATCTCGAGGTCCGACGGGCGGCCCGATGCCGCGTCGTCGAAGAGCGCACTGAAGGAAGTCGAAAAAAAAGAGGCGAGCACGAGTGGACGATCGTTGCAGCGAGCGGCGCGCGCACCGCGCCGCGATCAAGCATTCGAGCCCCTCGACCCACATTCAAGTAAAAAGCGCCGTCTCGCCGCGTCAAAGCGCCCGTAGGCGCTCCGGGCAACCGCGGGCTTCCTGTAGCGGGCAAGACTCGGTACCCTGGAGAGCGAGGTTCTATTTTGGACGCGAAGCGTATCGACGTGCTCTCGGACTCGACGGGCGAGACGGCCGAAAAGGTCGTGCGGGCCGCGATGCTCCAGTTTCCCCACTCCGGAGCGCAGATCCGCATCCACACGCGAATTCGCACCCCCGACGCCGCCCGCCCCATCCTCGAGCGCGCGGCTCAAGAGGGCGCGCTCGTCGTGTTCACCGTGGTGAGCCCGGAGCTCCGCGAGTTCATCCACGCCGCCAGCTACGAGCTCCGCGTCGAGGCCCTCGACCTCATCGGCTCGCTCATCGGCAAGCTCCAGGTCTACCTCGATCGCCAGCCCATCAACACGCCGCGCGGCATGCTCCCGCTCTCGGACGAGTACTTCCGCCGCATCGAGGCGGTCGAGTTCACCGTGAAGAGCGACGACGGCAAAGAGCCTCGCAATTTCAAGAAGGCCGATCTCGTGCTCGTGGGCGTGAGCCGCACCTCGAAGACGCCGCTGTCCACGCTGCTCGCGCAGAAGGGCCTCAAGGTCGCGAACCTCCCGCTCGTGCTCGGCGTCGAGCCCCCGCCCGAGCTCGACGAGAGCAAGCAAGACCGCATCGTCGGCCTCACGATCGGGCTCGAGCCGCTCGTGGAGATCCGCAAGGCCCGCCTGCGCCAGCTCGGCATGAGCGTCGACGCGAGCTACGGCCTGAAGGAGCAGGTCAAGGAAGAGCTCGACTTCGCCCAGAAGATCTTCGCCAAGCACCCGTCCTGGCCCGTCGTCGACGTCACCGGGCGCGCCATCGAGGAGACCGCGGTCATCATCCTCGAGGCCCTGAACGACCCGAACCGCTCGGCGCGAAACCAGCTCGTCTAGCCCCCGTCGCGCCTTGGGCGGTGCGCGTCGCGCGCGAGCGAGTAGCGGCCCGTGGGCTCGCCGTAGAAGTCGACCTCGCCCTCGTACGTCATGCCGAGGTGAGCGCTCACGCGCACCGAGGCGACGTTCTGCGGGTCGATGTGGGCGATCACGCGCGGCACGCCGCGCTGGTCGAACGCGAACGACGCGGCGGCGCGCGCCGCCTCGCGGGCGATGCCCTGGCCCCAGCGGCTCCGCACGACCGTCCAGCCGAGCTCGAGCCACTCGGTGGGGGCCTCGCGGACGAACGCGCCGACGGTGCCCACGAGCTCGCCCGTCGCGACCTCTTCCACCGCCCACCAGCCGGTGCCCGTCAGCGTCCACAGGCCCACGCCGGTGGCGAGCATGCGCCATGCGGCGCGCCGGTCGACCACGCCGCCGACGAACTGCGCCGAGACCGGGTCGCCGAAGCTCGCCGCGAACACGTCGAGGTCGCTCGCCCGAAAGCCGCGCAGCAGGAGGCGCGGGGTGGCCACCCGCGGGACGACGAGCGCGACGAGGTCGTCGGACGGAGTGAGCATGGGAGCCGCATAGCCTCGCGCCGCCGGCCCAGCAAGGGCCGCCGCCGTGTGCGCGCGGGCGGAGCGGCGGGGCCCGCGCTTTCGCGCTATGTTGCGGCGCCATGTCCGAGCCCCATCCCCCCGAGGCGACGCACAGCCTGCCGAGCGCGCCGGGCGAGCGTCCGAGCGACAACCCCGGAAACTTCATCCACGAGCTCGTCCAGGCCGACGTCGCCGCGGGCAAGCACCAGGGCCGCGTCGTCACCCGCTTCCCGCCCGAGCCGAACGGCTACCTGCACGTCGGCCACGCGAAGTCGATCTGCCTGAACTTCGGGCTGGCCGAGGCCTTCGGCGGCACCTGCAACCTGCGCTTCGACGACACGAACCCCGAGGCCGAGGACGAGGAGTACGTCACGTCGATCCTCGCCGACGTGAAGTGGCTCGGCTTCTCGTGGGCGGGCGAGCCCAAATACGCGTCGGACTACTTCGAGCAGCTCTACGCGTTCGCCGTGAAGATGATCGAGGCCGGCGCCGCGTACGTCGACAGCCGCCCGCTCGAGGAGATCCGCGAGACACGCGGCGACTACCACAAGGTGGGCGTCGACAGCCCGTTCCGCGCGCGCTCGGTCGCGGAGAACAAAGACCTCTTCGCCCGCATGCGCGCCGGCGAGTTCCCCGATGGCGCCCACGTGCTCCGCGCCAAGGGCGACATGGCCTCGCCCGACGTGAAGATGCGTGATCCCGTCATGTACCGCATTCGCCGCGCGCACCACCACCGCACGAAAGATGCATGGTGCATCTATCCGATGTACGACTGGGCGCACGGGCAGTCCGACTACCTCGAGGGCATCACCCACTCGGTCTGCACGCTCGAGTTCATCAACCACCGGCCGCTCTACCACTGGTTCCTCGACCAGGTGGGGGCGGGCCCCGAGCGCCCCCAGCAGCTCGAGTTCGCGCGCTTGAACCTCACCTACACGGTGCTCTCGAAGCGCAAGCTCCAGGAGCTCGTCGCGAAGGGCGTCGTGCGCGGGTGGGACGATCCGCGCATGCCCACGCTCGCGGGGATGCGCCGGCGCGGCGTGACCCCGGAGGCGCTGCGCGCGCTCTGCGATCGCGTGGGCGTCGCCAAGAGCGACTCGCTCGTCGACGTCTCCCTCTTCGAGCACGCGCTCCGCGAGGACCTGAACGCGCGCTCGCCCCGCGTGATGGCCGTGCTGCGCCCGCTCAAGGTGACGCTCGTGAACTTCCCCGAGGGCGAGACCCTCACCTTCGACGCGCCGTACAACCCCGACGATCCCGAGGGGCCGCGCCGCCCCCTGCCGCTCACCCGCGAGCTCTTCATCGAGCGCGACGACTTCATGGAGACGCCGCCGAAGAAGTTCTTCCGCCTCTCCCCCGGCACGGAGGTGCGCCTGCGCTACGCGTGCGTCATCAAGTGCGTGGGCGTCACCAAGGACGCGAGCGGCGAGGTGGTCGAGGTGCTCTGCGAGTGGGATCCGGAGTCGAAGGGCGGCACCCCGGCCGACGGCCGCAAAGTGAAGAGCACGATCCACTGGGTGAGCCGCGCGCACGCGCTCCGCGCCGAGGTCCGCCTCTACGACCGGCTCTTCTCGGTGGAGAACCCGCTCGGCGACAAGGAGGTCTCGTTCCTCGACCACGTGAACCCGACGTCGCTCGAGGTGGTCCCCGGCGCGATGCTCGAGCCGTCGCTCGCCGAGCGGCCCGCCGGCGATCGCGTGCAGTTCGAGCGCATTGGCTACTTCTGCAAAGACCCCGACTCGACACCAGGAGCCCCCGTGTACAACCGAACGATCGGCCTGAAGGACTCCTGGGCGAAGGTCGCCGAGCCCGCGCCCAGCGGGAAGGCCGCCAAGCCGACGCCCGCCGCGCGCGCGCAGGGAGGGCCCTCGTGAGCGCCTCGTGGCGCCCCCGCCTCGCGGGCCTCGCGGGCCTCGTCGTCGTCGCCGTCATGGCCGTCGGCTGCAAGAAGAACAACACGCCGCCGTCGCCGCTGAGCGGGGTCTTCGAGGGCACGCTCAGCGTGCGCTTCGACCCGAAGACCGGCGAGCAGCCCCTCGAGCTCGATCTCACGCTGAAGCGCGACAACGTGCGGGTGGAGCTCCCGAGCTCGCTCACCGGCAGCGGCGGCAAGGCGTGGGGCGTGTTCCGCGCGGGGGACAAGAAGGGCTTCCTCGCCATCGCGGCCTCGAAGCAGGTGTACCTGCTCGATCTGGAGGCGGCGGGCGACGACCTGAAGAAGGTCGTCCCCACGGGCCGCGGGCTCCCCGGGCTCCCGCGGGCGCCGCGCGGCGAGTCGAACGTGAAGCGCACGGGCCAGAAGACCACGGTCGCCGGGATCCCCTGCGAGGACTGGGAGCTGCACCACGAGGGCAAGCGCGCGCTCGTGTGCGTCGCCGAAGAGAACGCGTCTTGGCTCAAGCTGCCCTCCAAGGCGCTGCCCGACGACCTGGCGTTTGCCTCCGAGCTCCTCGACGGGAAGCACTTTCCGCTCCGCGTGATCGCCTACGAAGGCGCGCGCGAGACCAGCCGGACCGAGGTCACCAAGCTCCAGCAGCGCCCCGTGGCCGACGCCGACTTCCAGGTGCCGGAGGGCTTCACCACCATCGACGTCCAGCAGATGCTCAAGCTCGGCGCGCTCGGCGGTCCGGCGGCGATGCCCGGGATGCCGGGGCTCTTGCCGCCCGGGCTCCCGGGACTCGAGGACATGCCCACCCCCGGCAGCCCCGGAATGCCGCTGAATTTCCCCGCCCAGCCCGCGCCGCTGCCGAAGCAAAAGAAGTAGGGGCCGCGAACGTCGCCCCGCGCAGGCGGCCTCGTGTGCTCACGCCCGACGGGGTAAGATCCGGGCATGCGCTCGAAGCTCGCGCGGTGGGTGTGGGGCGCCTCGCTCGGGGTGCTCGTCACGTCGAGCCCCGCGCGGGCCGACGAGTGGTACGGCTACCAGACCATCGGGGGCGACGTGGTCGCGACGACCCTCCTCCTTTCGTCTGCCGCCACGGACAACACCCCGAGGAAGGTGCTCTTCGTCGCGTCGGCGAGCACCTACCTCCTCGCCTCGCCGGTCATCCACGCGGCCCACGAGCGCGGGGGCGCGGCGATCGGCGCGGTCGGGCTGCGCGTGTTCGCGCCGCTCACGCTCGGCCTCCTCGGCCTCGTCGTCGGCGCGGGCTCCAGCAAGAGCGGCAACTGGGGCGCCCCCCTCGCCGGCGGGTTCATCGGCTTCGGGCTCGGCGTCCTCACCGCCATGGTGATCGACGCGGCCGCGCTCGCGCGGAAGGAGAGCCCGACCGCGCAGGGGGTCAGCGCGCTCTCGGTGGGCAGGGAGCTCTACCTCCCCTTCGGCGGCACGTTCTGAGCGGGCGGCGACCTCACGCCTTGCCCCTCAACACCCGCAGAGCAGCTCGCAGCTCCCGACGCCGGCGCGCGCGCAGTCGGCCATGCACTGCGCGTCGCAGCCCCGGGTGTTCGTGCCCGACGAGGCGCTCGGCTTCGGCGCCTTCGTACCCGAGATGCACCGGCCCTCGTTCACCTGGCCGCACACGATGATGCGGTTCTGGTTGTCGAGCAGCGCCTTCGCCTGCGTGCAGGTGTTCGGCGTGCCGATGGGGCAGAGCACGTCCTGGCAGGCGCACTGGAGGTCGAAGGTGACGCCGTTGGGGCGGAAGCCGCACCCCGGGTAGATCGCCTGGTCGACGAGCAGCCCCGGGCACACGCTCACGCCCGCGCACAACACGGCGCCGGTCTCGCGCTCGACGCCGCACCCGAGGCCCTTCACGGTGGTGGTGGCCGTCGTGCCCCCGTCGGCGGCCGCGCCCGAGCCGCTGCCCGTGCCGACCGAGGTGTTGCCGCACGCCGCAAACGCGACCACCGCCACGAGCGCGAGCCCGCCGGCCGCTGCGTAACGCCTTGAAACTACGACACAATGCCGCGTCTTCGAGGCGGAAGGGGCGTGTCGGGGCGCGCGCGCGAGCATGCGGCAACCCTAGCGGAAGGCCTGGCGAAAAGGCCAACTTCCACGCGCGGGGCTTCGCGGATAGCCTGCCGGTCATGACGACGGACGCCTATGCCCCCGTGGTTGACGAGAAGGCCGCCGCGCTCGCGCGGCTCGTGAGCGTGGCCGCGGAGGACGGCGTGTTCGCCCTGGCGGGCGGCGGGGGCCTCGGCTCGCTCGAGCTGCTCACGAAGCGCCGCGGCGAGGCCTACGCGACCGTGCTCGCCGGGCACCCCATCCACGCGATGACCAACTCGTTCGACGTGTGGCTGCTCACGCTCACGCGGGCGATGGCGCCCATCGCGCCGCCGGCGAACCTGCCGATGGCGGAGCTCGTGCGCGAGGGGCTCACGCTCGAGGTGGGCGCGCGCGGGCTCCGCTCGCTGTTCTCCTCGAAGCCGAGCGACAAGGACGTGCAGCGCGTGAAGCGGCTCGGCACGCTCGCGGTGCGCGCGCTCCGCGCGGTGCTCGCGGCGGACGGCCCGCTCGACCCCGAGGAGGTGCGCACGGTGGCGGCCCTGCTCGGCTCGCTCGGGCTGCCCGAGGGCGAGACCAACCCGCTCTACACCGAGGCCCCCGTGCCCATCACGCAGGTCGACCTCTACGGCGAGCTCGAGAAGGGCTTCGGCGAGTCGCTCGTGCTCGGCGCGTGGCTCGCCGCCGCGTGGGACGAGCTCGACCCGCGCGAGGAGACCGTCGTGCGCACGCTCGCCGGCAAGCTCACGCTGCGCGTCGAGGTCGTCGAGGAGCTGCGAAACCGCGCGATCGCGCAGATCGACGCGCGGCGCCTCCTCGGCCTCGCGACCACCGACGGCCTCCGCTACCTGCTCTCGGACCGCGTGGCGACGAGCGCCCAGGAGCTCGTGCTCCGCACCGCCGAGCTGCTCCTGCCGCGGCGCTTTCGCGACGAGGCCACGGGGCCCGTCCACCACAAGGTGGCCGCCACCCTCGGCCGCCGCTACACGGCGCTCTCGTCGGACGACAAGCAGACCGCCCTCGGCGTGCTGTGGGCGGCCGCGATGTGGGAGGATCCGAGCCAGTCGCGCCGGGCGCTCCTCCGCTCGCGCCACGACAAGATCGCGAACGACCTGGGCGACGACGGCGCGCGCGCCCGCGCCGCGATCGAGTCGTGGCTCGCCGACACGCTCGCGCCCGCGGCCTTCCCCATGGGGTGACTCGGGTGACGGCGTGACTCGGCGCGCGCATCTCGCGCCGCGACGACAGCAGCGACAGCAGCGGAGAGCGGAGCAAGCATGCGCGACAACAAGGTGGGCTTCATCGGCGGCGGCAACATGGCCGAGGCGCTCGTGCGCGGGCTGCTCCACTCAAAAGTAAAGAACCCTGACGACATCTGGGTGAGCGACGTGAAGGCCGATCGCCTCGCGCACCTCGCCGCCCACCACGGCGTGCACACCACCGCCGACAACCACGCGCTCGTGCGCGGCTGCGGCGTCGTCGTGATCTCCGTCAAGCCGCAGGTGGTCGACAAGGTGCTCGCGGCGATCGCCCCCGACGTGGGGCCCGAGACGCTCATCATCTCGGTCGCGGCGGGCGTACCCCTCGCGGCGCTCGAGGCGCGCCTCCCCGGCGCGCGCGTCGTGCGCACCATGCCCAACACGCCCGCCACCGCGCTCGCCGGCGCCACGGCCGTCTCCGCGGGCACGCTCTCCACCGACGACGACGTGGCCACGGCGCGCGCGCTGTTCGAGGCGGTCGGCCGCGTGGTGGTGCTCGACGAGAGCCTGCTCGACGCGGTGACGGGGCTCTCCGGCAGCGGCCCGGCCTACGTGATGCTCATCATCGAGGCGCTCGCCGACGGCGGCGTGAAGGTGGGGCTCCACCGCGACACGGCGCTGCTCCTCGCGGCGCAGACCGTGTACGGGTCGGCCAAGCTCCTCCTCGAGACCGGCGAGCACCCGGGCCGCCTGAAGGACATGGTCACGAGCCCTGGCGGCACGGCGATCGCCGGGCTCCACACGCTCGAGTCCGGCGCCCTCCGCAAGACCCTCATCGACGCCGTGGAGACCGCCACCGCGCGCGCCGCCCAGCTCGGCGAGCAGATGTCGCGCAAGATGGGCGTGCCGCCGCGCGAGTAGCGGGAGGGGCGCGCACCTACCGCGCCGCGCCCTACTTCTTGACGAAGATGTCGCTGTAGGTCGCGAACAAGAACAACAAGAAGAACATGGCGAGGCCCACCACGTGGACCTTCGCCTCCATCTTCGCGTCGGCCTTGCGGCGCGAGATGCCCTCGTAGGCGAGGAAGATCATCCGGCCCCCGTCGAGCGCGGGGAAGGGCAGGAGGTTGAAGGCGCCGATGTACGCCGAGAGCGCGCCGAACTGCCGCAGGCCCTCGTCGATGCTCTCGCGCACGGTGGCGCTCATGTCCTTCACGATGCCCACCACGCTGCTCACCTGGGGCTTCTCCTTGAAGGTGAGCATTCGCGTCATGCCCTGGACGAAGCCGACCACCACCTTGGGCGGGCCCTTCACGCTTAGGATCGCCGCCTCACCGATGGTGACCGGCACGACCCGCATCTCCGGGCCGACCATGATCTTGCCCGGGTTTTCGCCGTCCTTGTTGGGCGTCGGGCGCAGGTGGAGGCGGGCGCCCGCGCGCTCGATCTCGACGTCGATCTCCTCGCCCGGGTGCGGCCCGATGTGGCGCGTGAGGTCCTTCCAGTCGGCGATGAGCTCGCCGTTCACCGCGATGATCTTGTCGCCGTTGCGGATGCCCGCCTTCGCGGCGGGGCCGTCCTCGTGGACGCTGACGCGCATGCTCGACTCGTCGACCACGCGCTGGCCGCCGAGCATGTACCCGCAAAAGAGGAACACCGAGGCGAACAGGTAGTTGGCGATCGAGCCCGCGGAGATGGTGGCGAAGCGCGCGCGGAGCTTCGCGTTCGCGTAGCTCGTCGCGTCGTCCGGATCGATCTCTTCGTACGGGTTCATGCCCGCGATCTTCACGTACGCCAGGAACGGGATGAGGCCGATCTGGAAGGTGGTGGGGCTGCCCTTCGGCTTGTGCTTCCACAGGGTGGGCCCGAACCCGATCGAGAACTTCTCGACCCGCATGCCGAAGTACCGCGCGACGAAGTAATGTCCGGCCTCGTGCACGACCATCAGGAGGGCGAGCCCGAGTATCGTCAAGATGTACGAGCCGATCCTCATTCGTGCCAGTCTACCCAATCGGCGCTCGAAGCGCGAAAGGTGCCGGCGCGGGCCCGTGCGCTTGGGCGCGCCCGCGCGTTTCTCGTGCGCGTCCTGCCCTTCGCCCTCGCGCTGACCGCCCCGCGGCTCGCCTCGGCCGCGGCGCCGGTCGAGGCGCCGCCCGAGCCCGAGCCCGAG
>DAORJJ010000192.1:0-11085 GCA_035439005.1 Polyangiaceae bacterium
AGCCGCGCGAGCCCCGCCGCACGCACGCCGACCTCCACGGCGTCGGCGATGGCCTCGGGCGGCTCCCCGCGCGGGTTGTCCGACGTGATGATCGCGAGATCCGCGCCGCGGCCCGCGGCGCTCCCCATGGGCTCGCGCTTGGTCGGATCGCGATCGCCGCCGCAGCCAAAGACGCACAGCACTCGGCCTACGCGGAACGGGGTGAGGCTCTCGAGCGCGCGGCCGAGCGCGTCGGGGGTGTGCGCGTAGTCGACCAGGACGCGCACGTCGTCCGTGTCTTCGTCGCAGCGCTCGAGGCGCCCCGGGGCGCCGCCCTCCTCCCCGAGCGCCCTCGCCGCGTCCTCGGGGTCGACGTCGAGGGCGAGCGCGATGCCGAGCGCGACGAGGAGGTTCTCGACGTTGTGGAGCCCGAGCAGGCGCGAGCGGAGGCCGACCTCCCCGAGCGGCGTGCGCACGCGCATGCTGACGCCCTGCGGGCCGAGCTCGAGCGCGAGCGGGGCCACGTCGGCGTCGCCGTTCGGCGTGCGGCGCACGCGGAGCAGCGGGCAGGAGACGCGACCGGCGAGCTCGGCGCCGAAGGGATCGTCGACGTTCACGACGGCCGCCCCCGGGCCGAGCTCGGTGAAGAGGCGCGCCTTCGCCTCGCCGTACGCCGCGAGCGAGCCGTGGAAATCGAGGTGGTCCTGCGTGAGGTTCGTGAACGCCGCGACCCGGAAGCGCACGGCCTCCACGCGGCCCTGCGCGAGCGCGTGCGACGAGACCTCCATGGCGACCGTCGACGCGCCGCGCGCGCGCATCCACGCGAGCACCCGCGCGACCTCGTCGGCCTCGGGGGTCGTGTGGGTCGCCTCGACGAGCGCGCCGGCGAACCCGTGCCCCACGGTGCCGAGCGTGCCGCACGACGGGCGCGCGAGCGCGCCGTCGAGGGCCGCGCGCACGAGGTGCGTGGTGGTCGTCTTGCCGTTCGTCCCCGTCACGCCGACCACGTCGAGCGCGAACGACGGGTGCCCGTACACCGCGGCCGCCGCGAAGGCGAGCGCGCGCTGCGGGTCGTCGACGCGCACGACGGGGACCGCGAGCGGCGGCAGCGCGGCGTCTTGGGCGGCGACGATGGCGACCGCGCCTCGCAGGACCGCGTCGCTGGCGAACCGCGCGCCGTCGGCCGAGGCCCCGCGGCGCGCGACGAAGAGATCGCCGGGCCCGACCGCCCGCGAGTCGTGGTGGACGCCGGTCACGACGATCTCGGACGCGCCGCCGGGCAGCCAGACGTCGCCCGGCACCTCGCGCGCGACGTCGGCGAGGCGCATGCCCCCGTGCGTCATGAACCTGGCTCAAACACGAGGCGCACCGCGCTGCCCTTCGGGACGGGCGCGCCGGGCTGGGGGTTCTGCCGGACGAGGCGCCCCGTGCCCTCGATCTCGGGGACGAGCCCGACGGCGCCGACGGCGCGCACGGCGTCGCGAGCGCCGAGGCCGGTCGCGTCCGGGACGCGCACGGTGTTGGGTGGAGGCGGCCCCATGGTCGCCGACTCGGACGGGGGGTCCGCGGTGGTCTTCGGGCGGAGCGCCGCGAGCGTGACGTCGGCCGGATCGCCCGTGCGCGACACCGCGCCGATGCGCGGGGCCGAGTTGGTGGGCGGCACGCCGAGGTACCGCAGGCTCGACTCGGCGACGCGCCGGAACACCGGCCCGGCGAGGTCGCCGCCGTAGCGGCCGATCATGGGCTCGTCGAGCACGACCGCGACGACGAGGCGCGGCTTCTCCGCCGGCACGAAGCCGACGAAGGACGCCGTGTACTTGTCGTCGGAGTAGCGGCCCGTGGCGGGATCGACCTTCTGCGCGGTCGACGTCTTGCCCGCCACGCGGTAGCCCCGCATCGCGGCCTCGACGCCCGTGCCCCCCTCCTCGACGACGGCGGTGAGCATCTCGGACATCATCTTCGCGACGTGCGGCGGGACGGCCTCGCGCCGCACGTGGGGAGGCCACTCGCGCACGACGCCGCCGCGCGCGTCGGTGATCTTGCGGACCAAGATGGGCTCCATCAGCTTGCCGCCGTTCGCGATCGCCGACATCGCCACCGCGAGCTGGACGGTGGTCACGCTGACGCCCTGACCGAACGACGCGTTCGCGGTCTCGACGTCGTACCAGGGTCTCCCGCGGGGGCGGAGCACGCCCGACGCCTCGCCGGGGAGCGGGAGGCCGGTGGGCTCGCCGAAGCCGAAGCGCCGGTACCCGGCGTAGAGCGCCGGCTCGCCGAGGTTCAGGGCTATCTTGAGCGTGCCGATGTTGGAGCTCTTCGCGAGGATCTGCGTCGGCGACAGCCACTCCGACACGTGGGTGTCGTGGATGGTGACGTTCGCGAGCTTGTAGGTGCCCTTCTCGCAATAGATCTGCTCTGTTGGCTTCAGCGAGCCCGCGGCCAGGGCCGTCGAGATCGTGAACACCTTCATGACCGAGCCGGGCTCGAAGCGGTCGGTCACGACGCGATCGCGCCGGGCCTCGACCGACGAGTCGCCGTAGTCGTTCGGGTTGAAGCCCGGCGTCGAGGCGAGGGCGAGGATCTCGCCGGTCATGGGGTCCATGACCACGAGCATCGCGCCCTTGGTCTCGTAGGTGCGCTGGGCGACGTCGAGCTCGCGCTCGACCACGTGCTGGATGCCCTCGTCGACCGCGAGGTGGAGATCGTGCCCGGCGAGCGCCTGCTCGTTCGTCGCGCCCTCGGAGAAGATGAGCCGCCCGGCGCGATCTCGGAGGCCGTGCACCTCCTCGACGTGCCCGCGGAGCTCCTCGTTCAGCGCGAGCTCGAGGCCGTCTTTGCCCTCGCCGTCGGGGGCGACGAAGCCGAGCACCGGCCCGAGGAGCTCGCGGCCCGGGTAGTAGCGTTTGCCCTCGCCCTCGATCGCGAGCCCCTTGACGGGCTTCTGCCCGGGAGCCTGCGACTTCGGATCGCCGAGCGCGCGCACGGCCGCCGCCTCGTCGCCGGGGATGCGCCGCTTCAGCCAGATGAACCGCCGGCGCGAGGTGAGCTTCAGGCGCACCTCCTCGGGATCGAGCTTGAGCGCGGCGCCGATGCGCGCGGCGGCGTCGCGGATGACCTCCGCCTGCGCGGCGGGCTTGTCGATCCCCCGGAGGAGCTCGACGACGTCGACCGTGACGCTCGGCACCTCGACGCTGACCGCGAGCGCGGCGCCGTTCCGGTCGTGAATGCTCCCGCGCTTCGGCTCGACGTGGAGACGCCGCTGGCGCTGGTTCTCGGCCGTCTCGCGCCAAGCGCGGCCGTCCTCCACCTGCACGCGGTACGCGCTGGAGATGACCCCGCCGAGGCCGACGGCCATCACGCCGGAGAGGATGCCCATGCGCAGGCGCATCCACCGCGCTCGCTCGGGCGGCAGGTTCTTCACGGCGGGCTCTCCCGGCCGTCCCGGCTGTCCCGGCTGTCGCCTTGCGCGGTCTTTCCGCTCGCCGAGGGGCGCTCGCGCGCGTCGTCTTGGCGCTCTTGCGCGATGGGCGCGAGGATGACCACGCGGTCGGGCGTGGGGGGCTCCATGCCGAGCAGCGTCCGCGACACCATCTCCACGCGCTCGGGCGTCTGGTAGCTGGCCGACTCGAGCTCGAGCACGCGCTTGACCTCGCGCAGCCGCGCCTGCTCCGCCCGGCTGCGCCCGATCTCGTAGCCGAGCGCGACCGTGCGTCCGCGCAGGGCGAGGTGCACCACGAACGCGCTCGCGGTCGCGAGGACCGCCAACGTCCACATGACGAGGAAGGTGCGCGAGCGCTTGACGCTGCGGGTCATCGCTCGCTCCGACCGGGGAGGGCGTCCTCGTCGGGGAGGAGCCGCGCGGCGCGCAGCTTGGCGCTCCTCGAGCGGGGGTTCTCCGCGCACTCCTCTTCGCTCGCCATGGCGGGCCGCTTCGTGAGGGCCGCGAGCGGGCCGCCGATGAACGCGCGCTTGACGAGGCGATCCTCGTGCGAGTGGAAGCTCAGGATCGCCGCCGTGCCGCCGACCTCGAGCACCTCGGGGAGCGCGGCGAGGAGCGACTCGAGCTCGCGGAGCTCCTCGTTCACCTTGATGCGGAGCGCCTGGAAGGTGCGCGTCGCGGGGTCGACGCCGCCCACGCGGGCGGGCCCCACCGCGCGCACGATCGCGCGGCGGAGGTCGAGGGTCGTCACGAGCTCGTTCGCGTCGTAGGCCCGCTTCACGCTGCGCGCGATGCGTCGCGACCGGCGCTCGTCGCCGTACCGGAAGATCACGTCGGCGAGCTCCTCGTCGGAGAGCTCGCCGATGAGGTCGAGCGCGGTCGCGCCCGAGGTCTGGTCCATGCGCATGTCGATGGGCCCCTCGCGGCGGAAGCTCATCCCGCGGGAGGCCTCATCGAGCTGCGGAGAGCTGACGCCGAGGTCGGCGCACAGCCCGTCCACGCGCCCCACGCCGAGCTCGGTGAGCGCCTCGCGGACGCGGCCGAACGTGGTCTTCACGAGCGTCACGCGATCGCCGAAGGACGCGAGGCTCCGCCTGGCGGCCTCGAGCGCGACGTCGTCGCGATCGAACGCGATGACGCGCGCGTCGGGCGAGCGCTCGAGCAGCGCGCGCGTGTGCCCCCCACCGCCCAGCGTGGCGTCGACGTAGACTCGACGGGAGCGCGGGCCCTCGCCCTCGCCCTCGTGCGCCGGCGCGAGCGCGTCGCACACCTCGCGGAGCATGACGGTGGTGTGCGCGAACTCTTGCGGCAAGGCTTCCTCCACGAGATCGTCGGTCCAGACCCACTCGACCTCGCCGCTCGCGACGTCGCCGTCCACGGGCACGTCGAGACCAGGCAGGGCGAGCTGCTTGACGGGCGCGCCGGTCACAGGCCGAGCTCCGCGAGCCTGGAGGCGATCGCCTCGCGCTCGTCCTCGGTGGTCTCGAAGTGGGACTTCCAGGTGGCGCGATCCCACAGCTCGGCGTACTTCCCGGACCCCGCCCAGAGGACGTCCTTGGCCAGCCCCGCGTGCTCCCTCAGCGTCGGCGGCACGAGGATTCGCCCCGACTCGTCCACGTCGCACTCCACGGCGCCGGACACGTAGATGCGCCGCAGCTTCTGCACGGCGCGATCGAACTGCGGCAGCTTCGCGAGCCGCTCCTCGAACGCGGTCCACTCCGGCGGGGTGTAGGCCACGAGGCACGGGTCGAGCCCGCTCGTGAGGACGATGCGGCGCTCGGAGATGGACGCGAGGACGTCGCGGTACCGAGCCGGCAAGCTCGTACGCCCCTTCCCGTCCATCGTGTGCTCGTACCGCCCGCGAAACACGCCGCCCTCAGCTCCCCGAAGTCCGCGCCGCGGGCGCCGGTTGGGCCGGCGTGCCGTAGCTTGGTACTTCTTGCCACTTCATCCCACTTCAAGGGCCACCCTATGGAGTTCGCGGGCGGGGTGTCAATAATCGTGGGTGCTTTCTTGCCCACAAGCTGGGACATGTGCGACGGGTCGCTACGCGAGCGCCAACCGCGCGCGCGTTCAGGGCCACAAGGACGCTATCCATGGTGCGCGAGGTGGGCCAACTCTCGGCGCCCGCGCGGGCGGCGCGCGCGGTGAGCGGGACAAAAGGAGACGCGCCCGAGACGTCGAGCGTCGTCGGGCGCAGATGGATACGGGCGTTCAGGTGAGCGCGGGGCCGGCTTCTTCGGCCAACCGCGCCCCTGGGGCCGCAGGATGCGGCTCAGGTGGCGAGCAGGTGCTTCGCGATGACGAGGCGCTGCACCTCGCTCGTGCCCTCGCCGATCTCGCAGAGCTTCGCGTCGCGCAGGTGCCGCTCGACCGCGAACTCGCGCGTGTAGCCGTAGCCGCCGTGGATCTGGAGGGCCTTGTTGCAGGCCCGCGACGCGGCCTCGCTCGCGAAGAGCTTCGCCATCGACGCCTCCCGGGAGTACGGCGCGCCTTGGTCACAGAGCCACGCCGCCCGGTACGTGAGCAGGTGGGCGGCGTCGAGCTCGGTCTTCATGTCGGCGAGCTGCCATTGGATGGCCTGAAACTCGGCGATGGACTTCCCGAACTGCTTGCGGTCCTTCGCGTAGGTGACGGCCATGTCGAGGGCGCCGTAGCCGAGCCCGAGGGCCATCGCGGCGATCGAGATGCGGCCCCGATCGAGGATCTTCATCGTGTCGATGAAGCCGTGGTCCACCTCGCCGACGCGGTTCTCGTCCGGGACGCGCACGTCCTCGAGGGTGAGCTCGCACGTGTCGCTCGACTTGCACCCGAGCTTCTCCAGGTGCTTCGACGCGGAGAAGCCGGGGGTGCCGCGCTCGACCACGAACGCCGTGATGCCGCGCTGCTTGGAGACCCCGGGGTTCGAGCGCGCGAGCACGACGCAGAAGCCGCCCACGCTGCCCTGCGTGATGAACATCTTCGTCCCGTTCAGGATCCAGGAGCCGTCGTCGGCGCGGCGCGCCGTGGTCGCCATGCCGGCCGAGTCGCTGCCCGAGCCGGGCTCGGTGAGCGCCCACGCCGCCAGCCACTCGCCGGCCGCGGCCTTCGGGAGGTACTTGCGCTTCTGTGCCTCGCTCCCGAACGAGAGAATGTGCCCCGTGCCGAGGCCGTTGTGCGAGGCGACGGTCAGCGCCGTCGAGCCGTCGACGCGCGCGATCTCCTCGACGCAGATGGCGTAGCTCGTCGTGTCCATGCCCGAGCCGCCGTACTCCTCGGGGATGCGGATGCCGAGGAGGCCGAGCTCCGCCAGCTTGGGGACGAGCTCGCTCGGGAAGCGCTCTTCCTCGTCCCACGCGCGGGCGTGAGGCTGGATGTGGGTCTTCGCGAACTCGCGCACGCTGGTCCGCAGAAGCTGGTGGTGCTCGGAGAAGGTAAAATCCATGGGTGGCAGGGGCTCCTTGACCCTGGTTCATAGGGGCCCCTGCCGACCTCGGTCAACGTGGAACGCGCGGCCGCGCGCCGTGACCCGCCGGGTCGACCGCGCCCCGGCGGATGCCGCGGCGCGGCGTCAGCTCGTCGCGACGCACACGGAGCCGCCCATCAGCTTCGTGCAGTGGTAGCCGTTGGGGCAGCGATCGCCGGTCCCGCAGGGGCGGCTGCAGTAGCCGCTGGTCCCGCGGGCGATGCACACGCCCGCCGCGCAGTCGGCGCCCGCGGCGCACGCGCCCCCCACGTCGCTCGGCGGCTTCGCCTTGCCGCCCGGCTTCGCCGTGTTCTTCGCGCTCGCCGGAGCCAAGCTCGAGCTCCAGGTGGCCGGCTCGGCGCTCGTCCCCGCGTCGGCGGGCGCGCCGGCCTTGGGCTCGGGCTCCCCGGCGGCCCGGAGCGCCTCCTCGAAGAGCCACTGGTAGGCGTCCGTCCGCGTGTACACGTTGTGCACGTTCGGCCCGTCGCACCGCGGCCCGCCTCGTGAGACGACGCCCACGACCTCGCCGGTGTCGTCGTCGAGCGCGGGCCCGCCGGAGTCGCCTTGGCACGTCGCCTCGCCGACGAGGAACTCCGCGGGGCTCACGGAGAGCACGCGCACGTGGTCGCGCAGGAGCTTCTGCCCGAGCGCGCCGTCCGAAGGTCGGCGCCCGAAGCCGACCGCGCGCACGAAGTCGCCCTGAGCGACGCCGGTCGCGCGCACCCCCACGGGCTTCACGCCGGACACCGCGCGATCGAGCACGAGGAAGGCGATGTCGGCGTCGCAGAGCGTCACGCCCGACGGGGCGATGATCCGCCGGCCCCGCGCGGCCTCCCGCGCGCGCTCGACGGTCTCCCCGACGAGCACGCCGATCGTGGATGGGTCGCGCGCGCCCAGCACGTGCACGCCCTGCGGCGGGCACGCGATGCGCTCCGACGTGCGCGCGACGCAGTGACGCGCCGTCAACACGAGCTTCGCCGACACGAGGGTGCCGGAGCAGAGCCCCTCGCCCCCGAGGTCGAGCGCGACCACCGCGGGATCGCGCCCGCGATCGGGGACGCCGCGCACGATCTCGACCGTCGACACCTCCACCCCGGCGTCGGGGCTCTCCTGCGCCGCCGGCAGATCGACCGCGCGATCGACCCCACCGCAGGCGCCCACGACCATCGCCAGGAGCCCCACCACGAGCGCCCTCGCGCGCGCCCCTGCGACCGAACCCCCGCGCGCTGCCCACCGCTTCTCCGATCCGTTCTTCATGCCGAGACCTCCTTCGGGCGGCCCCTTTGCGCGCGCCGTGCCGGCCCGACCGAGCGCGATCCTTCGAACGAGCCGCGCGCGACGGGCGTCCCGGACGGCCCCGAGGTGTCCCCGGACGGCGCGCGCGCGCGTGAGCCAGGCCGGCGGCGAGCACGTCGAGGCGTCACCGCGGGTTCACGGCGACACCTCGCGGCGAGCCCGGCGCCTCGACGATCGCCTCGTTTTTTTCCCGTGTGCTCCCGCGGCGGCCGTCGGCACGCGGGTTGCTGATGAGGAGCCGTGGCACGCCCTCCCCTCCCCGCCTCGGTCCCCGCCCTGGTCCCCGCCTCGCGCCGCGCCGCGCGCGTCGCCTCCCTGCTCGCCGCCGCCTCCGCGCTCGTCGCGCACGCGCCCTCGGCCGCACACGCGAGCGGGACGCTCGGCACCTCCCCGCGGGGCGTGGCGCCCACGGCGGTGCGCGTCGCGGTCGCGAGCGACGGCGCCCGGACGACCCGCTGGCAGATGGCCGTGCTGCCCGCGGGCGAGCGCGTCGCGTGGCTCGTCCCCGCGCGCCCCGGAGCGTCGATCGATCTCGCCGGCGACCCGCTCTTCGCGGCGCTCGACGAGGCCACGCGGGTGCGCGTCTTGCGCCCTGTCGGCACCACCGCGGGGCCCGCCGCGACGGCCTGCGGCGCCGAGGGCGACCTGGAGGTCATCCGCGACGACGTGCCCACGGAGCGCGCGACCCCGGAGCCGGGCGCCCCCGTCGTCCTGACGAGCGGCGCCGAGCTCACGCGCTTCGCCTCCGACCGGGGCCTCCACCTCCCGCAGGGGCTCGCGTCCCTCGCGTTCCAAGACGGCTCGCTCCTCGTGGCGATCACCTTCGCGCCCGGCGCGCGACCGTCGAGCACCCCGGTGCTCCGCGTCTCGGACGACGGCCCGCCCGCGCTCCCGCTCTTCCTCACCCGCGCGACGAGCGCGGCGCTCCCGGTGACCGCGTGGGTCGTGGACGCGACGCCCGTGCAGCTGGGCGCCACCGTCTCGCTCCCCGCGGGCGAGCTCGTCTGGGGCGAGCGCGGCTCGACCTACCGCGCCGCGCGCGAGCAGGCCGTCGCCAGCTACCGCGGCTTCGGCTTCCTGACCGAGGGCGCCAGCCACGACCTCCTCTTCGGGCCGCTCGCCCCGCTCCCGAGCGGCGATCGCCCCCTGCCCCTCGTGCAGACCTTTGCCCAGCGCGTCGCGCGCACCCCGGCCGAGGCGACCGCGTGCGCGGACGCCCTGGGCCGGCTGCGCAACGCGCCGCTGCGCTTCGGCGTGGCGTGCCCCGCCGGCGCGCTCGGCAGGCTCCCGGGCGGCTCCAGCCCGCCGTGCGCGGCCACGCCGGGCGACGTGGACCCGGCCGTCGCGACGTGCGGCACGACGGACGACGATCTGGCGCTCGCGGTCTCGGGCAAGCGCATCGACGGCCTCAGCGTCACCCGCGCGTACGGGCTCATCCCCGCCGGCGGCTTCGGCGCGCGGGTGGGCTACCAAGAGGCGGCGGAGCGCGCGTCGGTGATCGAGAGCCAGCGCTTCGATCCGGTGTGCCTCCCGGCGCCGCCGCCGGGGGCCACGAGCCCGGCGCCCGCCCCACCCGGCGCCACCGGGCGGACCCCGCGCGACCCGGCCGAGCCGCAGGAGGAGCCGACGTATTACGACAACTCCGGCTGCGGCGGGGGGGCCGTTGTGGTCGACACGAGCTCCTCGAGCGACACGAGTTCCTCGAGCGACGACTCCTGCGGCGGGGGCACCGACACGAGCGGCTCGTCCGGCGACTCGGGCTCGAGCGACTCCGGCTGCGGGGGCGACACGGTCGGCGGCGACAACGACTCGTCCGGCGACGCGTGCGCGAGCGACTCCTCTTCCTCGTCGTCGAGCGACTCGTGCTCGGGCGGCTCCGGCTCGAGCGACTCGGGCTGCGACGGGGGCGACGCGAGCCTCCGCCGCGCGCGGCCCCGAGGCAAGAGCCCGGTCTCGCGCGCCGCGCTCGCGCTGTTCGCCCTGGCGCTCCCCCTCCGGCGGCTCTTCGGCCGGCGTAATCGCTAACGAAGACGCGCGTTTGCCTGCGGATGCGCTCAGCGCGCGCGCACGTTGTCGCGCACCCAGCCGATGATGGTCTCGAGGCGCGTGCCGGGCGTGAACACCCCCTGGACGCCCGCCTCGCGCAGGCGCGTGACGTCGTCGTCGGGGATGATGCCGCCGCCGAAGAGCACCACGTCGTCGGCCCCCTTCTCGCGGAGGGCCGCGAGCACGGCGGGGAAGAGCGTGTTGTGCGCCCCGCTCATGATGGAGAGCCCGACGCCGTCGACGTCCTCCTGGACGGCCGCGTTGGCGATCATCTCCGGGGTCTGGTGGAGGCCGGTGTAGACCACCTCGAACCCGGCGTCGCGGAGGGCGCGCGCCACCACCTTCGCGCCGCGATCGTGGCCGTCGAGACCGGGCTTGGCGACGAGGATTCGGACTTTGCGGTCGAGCTGGGCTTCCGGCATCAAGGTCGCGTTATGGGCGGAACCGAGCGGTCTGTCAATTCGCGGGCGCCTCGGCGCCGGTGGGGATCTCCACGGTGACCGCGATGTCGTCGTCCCCGCGGCGGACGACGCCGGACAGCTCGGTGCGCCCGGCGAGCACGGCGCTCGTGACGATGCCCGACACCTCGCGCAGCGACCGCACCCGCGCGCTCCCCACCGACACGAGGGTGTCTCCGTCGGCCAGGCCCGCCCCCGTCCCCACGCCGCGGAGCCGCACCCCGTCGCGCGTGTCGACCGCGGGGACGACGCCCCGCCTCGCGTAGGCCAGCACGACGGCGGCGGGCACGTGCACGCCCCGGGTCCGCGTCCCGGCGGCGAGCGCGAGGCTCGGGCCGGTGGCGCGGGCGCCCGGGCCGCCTCCGCCCAGGACGGCGGGGACCCCGGGCGTGAGCCCGTGCTCGTCCTCGACGCGAGGCAGG